>NZ_CP118494.1:3522500-3855105 GCF_028885395.1 Roseovarius tolerans | reverse complement strand
GATACCCCGTTCCGCTGCTCTCTCGTATCCTCCAGACGGCTGATCCGCTGGAAGGCTCACTCGTGTTCGCGACCGACGTATAGGGCAAAGGACAGCCTGACCCGTTGCGCATGGCAACAGCCGCAGGATCCTCGGACAGATCATCGTATATTCCGAAAGACGCGGAACGCGACGGCCTGTCCCAAGAGGCCGTTGTGTCTTACGACTTTCAAAATACGTTTATATGGACAAAGCCAAAGCAGTAATGCTCGTTTCAGAAGCGGATCGGATCAATCGCGTCTGACCCTGCCTCTGTGCAGCCTGTCCCCCCAAGCGTGAATCGCAGGTCCGAAATTAGCAACGTCGCTGCCGTCTGGGCAACTGATCAATGCGCTTGACAGCGGCTTTGACAGAAAAGAATCTATCCGCCCCCGAAGGGTGCTGGAAAAACAAAAAGGCACCGCGCGTGGCGGTGCCTTTATCCTTCAACGACTTAGCTGAAAGCGTTAGCCGAGCGTCTTGACCCGCGATGCCAGGCGCGAAACCTTGCGCGATGCGGTGTTCTTGTGGAAGACGCCCTTGGTGACGCCGCGCATCAGCTCTGGTTGGGCGGCACGAAGTGCGGCAACTGCGGCATCTTTGTCACCCGAGGCAATCGCCTCTTCGACTTTGCGCAGGTAGGTGCGAATCCGCGAACGGCGGGCTTTGTTGACTTCAAAGCGCTTTTCGTTCTGGCGTGCGCGCTTCTTGGACTGGGGTGTGTTGGCCATGTGAATCAGACCCTTTCAAGGTTCGGTATCTAGGTGTGACGCACGGATACCCAACCGGGCCCCCGATCTCCGGGGTGATGATTCTTGCCTGAGCGGGCATCACGCGCATGTATGGCGGGCCTTTTACGCCGTTTGGCGCGGAATGCAAGCCCCCGGCTATTCGCCCAGCTTGGCGTGGACTTCTTCGAGGTCGATCTCGCCCTTCGGCATCTTGTTGGCGGGATTTTCGAAGTCGTATTTGAAGACCTCGAAATCGCGTTTGTAGATCTCGTAGACCAGATGCATCGACAGGTCGTCGAAATAGTCCTCGACCGGGTGGGCGCGCTTGGGTCCGTGGCCTTCGGATTCGTTGAAGCGCGGGATCGTCTTGAGGTTCACCTTGTGCGGCGTCTTGATGGATTTGAGCACATCGCCCATGCCGTCGTTGAACGCCTCGGTCCAGAAGATCTTGTCATAGGTGCCGCCATTGACGATGAAGGTCGAGACGTGGCCCGCCTGTGCCGACCAGTGGATGTCGGGCTCCATCGGGCGTTTGAAGCGGATCGAGTCGCGCGCGAACAGCAGGAAGCGGCGAAAGCTCTTGATCTGGTCGAACTCCTGCTTGCCGTCCTCGCCGCCGACCTCGATGCCGTATTTCTGGATCAGCATCGGCACCAGCTTGCCGCGGTAGCGTTTGCCGTTGCGCTGGATGCCGCAGATCTTGTCGAAGAAGGACGACAGGATGCGGGTATAGGGATTGCGCACGCAGGTGAAGGCATAGGAGGTATGGGTGCGCACATTGGCGTTGATCAGTTTCTGGCTGTCCTCGCGCGCCCATTTATGCAGCCCGGTGGTGGCATCGTGGATGTCGCCGTCGAAGAATTCACCGTGATCAGAGTAGTACATGATCTGCCCGATGGTCGAGCAGGCGCATTTCGGCACCACGCGGTAAACCACGCTCTCGCTCTCGGTCATCCATGTCCCTGGAAAGCCCATTTGTCGCTGCCTCCGCACGTCCCGGCCCGATTTTTATGGGCTCCATGCTTTGTAACCTGTTCAAAAAACCAAAGAAAGCCTGTTTATTCAGACGGTCTTCAAGGGTATTGCTATACACAATATCTGAAAAAAGGGTTGCACAGTTTCTGATATGGCAAAAATCGCGTTCATCCTGCTGTGCCATAAAGACCCCGAGGCGATCATCCGTCAGGCCGAGATGCTGACGGCTGCGGGGGATTACATGTCGATCCATTTTGACGCCCGCGCCAAGCCCGAGGCGTTCCGACAGATTCGCGAGGCGCTGGCGGACAACCCCAACGTGACCTTCGCGAAAAAGCGCATCAAGTGCGGCTGGGGCGAATGGTCATTGGTGCAGGCGACGCTCCATGCCGTTGAGGCCGCCGTCGACCAGTTTCCGCGCGCCACGCATTTCTACATGCTGTCGGGCGATTGCGCGCCGATCAAATCCGCCCGCTTCGCGCATGACTTCCTCGATGCGCGCGATGTCGATTATGTCGAAAGCTTTGATTATTTCGAAAGCGACTGGATCAAGACCGGGATGAAGGAAGAGCGGCTGATCTACCGTCATTTCTTTAACGAGCGGACACAGCCCAAGCGGTTCTATGCCGCGTTCGAAGCGCAGAAGCGGCTTCGGCTGACGCGCGAGATTCCGCATGACATCCAGGTTCAGATCGGCAGCCAGTGGTGGTGCCTGCGCCGCCGCACAGTGGAGTGGATCATTGATTTCACACGGCGGCGGCGTGACGTGATGCGGTTTTTCCGCACCACCTGGATCCCCGACGAGACGTTCTTTCAGACGCTGGTGCGCCATCTCGTGCCCGAGACCGAGATCGAGACGCGCACGCTGACGTTTCTGATGTTCACCGATTACGGCATGCCGGTCACGTTCTACAACGACCACTATGACCTGTTGCTCAGCCAGGACTATCTCTTTGCCCGCAAGATCAGCCCCGAGTCGCTGGAACTCAAGCGCCGTCTCGGCGCGCTTTACAATAACACCGAGGCCGCGTTCCAGATCTCGAACGAGGGGCGCAGCCTGTTCAAGTTCCTGACCGGGCGCGGGCGCGAAGGGCGGCGGTTCGCGCAGCGGTTCTGGGAGACCGAGAGCACGCTGGGCCGCGAACGTGAGTTGATGATCGTGGTGTGCAAGAAATGGCATGTCGCCAAGCGCCTCCTCGACCGGATCCGGCAAGTCACCAACCTGCCCGCGATCGAGTATCTCTTCAACGAGGAGGGCACCGCGCTGCCTGATCTGGGCGGTATCCAGGGCACCTTGGCCAAGCGCACCCGGCATCGCCGCGCGCTGATGCGAATGCTGTTCGACTATTACGAGACCGACCGCCTGATCGTCTGCATGGACCCGGGCAGCATCGACCTGTTGCAGGATTTCTGTGGCGACCGGTCAGTGACCAAGCTGCTGGAAATCCAGTGCCATTTCACCGATTCCTATCTCAGCGGTCACGCCATGCGCGTCGGCCTTGCCGGGGAACAGACCCCGTCCGAGACGCTGGAACGCCTGCTGCCCACGATCCGGGGCGACATGACCCATGAAAGCGACCAGATCCGCGATTCCGAATTCGAGAACCACCTGATCCTGCGCGAAAACGACGATGCCGCGCGCTATCCCGATCTGTTGTCCCGGTTCCTTGATATTCCGCCTGAAAAGGCGCAGGAAATCGTCGCACTCGACCATCTTTTTGCAGATTGAGGACGCCCATGTCTTATGCCTATGACGACCAGAACATCTTTGCCAAGATCCTGCGCGGCGAAATCCCGAACAAGACCGTGCTGGAGACTGAGCACACCCTTGCCTTCGAGGATATCCAGCCGCAGGCTCCGGTGCATGTGCTGGTGATCCCCAGGGGGGCCTATGTCAGCTACGATCATTTCGCGGCTGAGGCCAGCGATGCCGAGATCGTCGATTTCAACCGCGCCGTGGCGGAGATCTGCCGTCAGACCGGCGTGCAGCTGGGTAATGGCGGGTTCCGCGCGATCACCAACGCCGGCGAGAACGGCGTGCAGGAGGTGCCGCATTTCCACCTGCATATCATGGGCGGGCGTCCGCTGGGGCGGATGCTGCAAAAGATGTAGGGAGGCCGCTCTCGCTTGCGGTGCCGCAGTGCAGCGCCCATATCACCCGCGATTGCAGCGCGAACCCACAGGCAGGCCATGACATTTCGAAACCGTATCGGTGCCATTCTCGACACGTCGCTTTTCCAGAACGCCATCCTTGGCGTGATCCTGTTCAACGCGGTGATCCTCGGGATGGAAACCTCCGGGCCGCTCATGGATCGCGCGGGCGGGGTGATCACCCTGCTCGACAAGCTGTGCCTATCGGTCTTCGTGGTCGAGATCGTGGCCAAGCTCTATGCGCGCGGCGTTGCTGGGTTCTTCCGGCGCGGCTGGAACATCTTTGACTTCATCATCGTCGGCATCTCGCTGGTGCCCGCGACGCAAGGATTGTCGGTGCTGCGCGCGCTGCGCATCCTGCGTCTGTTGCGGGTAGTGTCGGTCGCGCCGTCGCTGCGCCGGGTGGTCGAGGGGCTGGTGACGGCGCTGCCGGGCATGGGATCGGTGTTTCTGCTGATGGGCATGATCTTCTATATCGGCTCGGTCATGGCGACCAAGCTCTTTGGCGCGGCCTTTCCGCAATGGTTCGGCGATCTGGGGCGCAGCGCCTATTCGCTTTTCCAGATTATGACGCTGGAATCGTGGTCGATGGGCATTGTGCGCCCGGTGATGGAGGTGTTTCCCTATGCTTGGGGCTTCTTCGTTCCGTTCATCATGGTCACGACCTTTGCGGTGGTGAACCTTCTGGTCGGTCTCATCGTCAACTCGATGCAGGACGCGCATCACGCCGAGGACGCGGAAAAGACCGACACCTACCGCGACGAGGTGCTGACGCGACTGGGGGACCTTGAGGCGCTCATTCGTGAGCGGCGCGATCAGGACGAGCGATAGCGCGACGGCGGCTGCCCGTATTCCGCGCGGTAGGCGCGCGAGAAATGCGACGAACTGGCAAAGCCGGTGGCAAGCGCCACCTCGGTCAGTGACAGGGCCGAATTGCGCAACAGGTTGCGCGCCTTTTCGAGCCTGAGGCGACGGTAATAGCCATGGGTGGTCTGGCCAAGATGCTGCCGGAACACCCGGTTGAGCTGTCGCGGCGAGAGCCGGGCGATCTGCGCCAGATAAGGCAGAGATAGCGGATCGGCGATATTGCCCTCCATCGCCTCGACCGCATCGAGAATTGCCGGGCTCTGGGTGCCGACACGCTCCACCAGGCTTGAGCGTTGCGGGCCGGTGGGCGGGCGGATTTCGGTATGCATGAACCAGTCGCTGACCTCACGCGCGAATGCGCGGCCGTGATGGCTGGCGATGAGTGCGTGCATCATGTCCATTGGCGCGGTGCCGCCCGCGCAGGTCATCCGGTCGCGGTCGATGACATAGAGCGTGCGCTCGATGCGCAGATCGGGCGCGACCTCGGCCAGGGCTGTGGCATATTCCCAATGCACGGTCATCCGCCTGTCGCCCATAAGCCCGGCGCGCGCCAGGATGATCGGCCCGCCCGAGACACCACCCAGCACCACGCCCGCCCGCGCCTGACGGGCGAGCCACGGGGTAAGGGCGCGGGCCGGGTAGGTGGCCGGGTCGCCCCCCGCCACGATAAAGAGATGATCGAGGTGGAGATCGTCAGCGAGCGTCGCCTCGGGCCTGACCTGTGCCGCGCCGGAACTGCACACCGGGTCAGGCGTCGGGGCGATATGGATCACCTCGTAGAGCGTGCGCCCCGCCAGCAGGTTGGCGGCGCGCAAGGGTTCGACCGTGGCGGCGTGCGACATCAGCGCGAAACCGGGGATCGGCAGGATGCCGATTCGCTGCGGGCCGGGGGTGTGTCGGGCAGGTTTGTCCATATTCATCATCTAAATGACTGTTTGGGGCAAGTATAGCCCCCGCAGATCGGCCATGATCACGCCAGAGCGAGCCACAGGACAGACCCGATGCGCTATTCCGCCTTGAAAATCCTCCGCGAGGGGCTGACCGGCAACAAGGGCTGGACACCCGCCTGGCGCGACCCGGAGCCGAAACCCGAATACGACATCGTCATCATCGGCGGCGGCGGGCATGGTCTGGCCACCGCCTATTACCTCGCCAAGGAGTTCGGGCTGCGCAATATCGCGGTGCTGGAAAAGGGCTGGATCGGGTCGGGCAATGTCGGGCGCAACACCACGATCATCCGCTCCAACTACCTGCTGCCCGGGAACGAGCCGTTCTACGAGATGTCGCTCAAGCTGTGGGAGGGGCTGGAGCAGGATTTCAACTACAACGCGATGGTCAGCCAACGCTCGATCCTGAACCTCATCCATTCGGATGCGCAGCGCGATGCCTTCGTGCGGCGGGCCAACGCGATGTTTCTGGCCGGGGCCGATGCGGAACTGGCCGATGCCGATCAGTTGCGCGCGGAACTCCCGTTTCTCGATTTCGACAATGCCCGCTTTCCGATCAAGGGGGGCCTCTATCAGCGGCGCGGCGGCACGGTGCGGCATGACGCGGTGGCCTGGGGCTATGCGCGCGGTGCCGATGCGCGGGGCGTCGACATCATCCAGAATTGCGAGGTCACCGGGTTCGACATCGAAAACGGCAAATGCCGGGGTGTCGAGACGACGCGCGGGGCCATTCGCGCGCGAAAGGTAGGGGTTTGCGTGGCGGGCTCCTCCGGCCGGGTGATGGCGCTGGCGGGGATGCGCCTGCCTATTGAGTCGCACGTTCTGCAGGCCTTCGTCACCGAGGGGCTGAAGCCTGTGCTTCCGGGCGTCATCACGTTTGGGGCGGGGCATTTCTATGTGAGCCAGTCGGACAAGGGCGGGCTGGTCTTTGGCGGCGATATCGACGGCTACAACTCCTACGCGCAGCGCGGCAACCTGCCGGTGGTCGAGGACGTGGCCGAGGGCGGCATGGCGATCATGCCGATGATCGGGCGGGCGCGGCTGTTGCGCAGCTGGGGCGGGATCATGGACATGTCGATGGACGGCTCGCCCTTCATCGACCGCACCCATATCGACGGGCTCTATTTCAACGGTGGCTGGTGTTACGGCGGCTTCAAGGCGACCCCGGCGAGCGGGTTGTGCTATGCCCATCTGCTGGCCAAGGACGCGCCGCATCCTGTGGCGACGGAAATGCGCCTCGACCGGTTCGCGCGCGGGCATCTGATCGACGAAAAGGGCATGGGCAACCAGCCCAACCTGCATTGAGGGCGCGCGCCATGCTTCATCTTGCCAAAAATATTCAAGGGGCACCGGCATGATCATCAAACACCCGCTTTTGGGCCCGCGCGATGCCGCCGAATTCGTCTACCTGGGCGATGCCGCGCTGATCGACCGGCCCGACTGGCAGGCAGAGGACGCCGCCGAGGCCTTTCACGCCTATGGGTACCTGCGCGATAACCCGGCGGGGGCGCATCAAGAGCTTTGGTATCACGAGCAGGGCGACCGGTCCTGGCTGGTTGTGACGCGCGACACGGTGAGCCACGAGATCACGGCGGTGGAATTGGCCCGCGACGTGGCGCGTGCCCGGGGACGGGGTCGATGAGCCAGATCCATCGCATCAAGGGCGGGCTGATCGACCGCGCGACAGAGATCAGCTTTACCTTCAACGGCAAGGCGATGCGCGGGCATCCGGGTGACACGCTGGCCTCGGCGCTTCTGGCCAATGGGCAGCGGCTGGTGGGGCGGTCGTTCAAGTATCACCGCCCGCGCGGCATTTTCACCGCCGGGTCGGAAGAGCCCAACGCGCTGGTGGAGCTGCGCAAGGGGGCCGCGCAAGAGCCCAATACCCGCGCCACGGTGGCCGAACTCTTCGACGGGTTGAGCGCGCGCAGCCAGAACCATCGCGGATCGCTCGAATTCGATCTGATGGCGGTGACGGATTTGTTGTCGCCGTTCCTGTCAGCGGGATTCTATTACAAGACCTTCATGTGGCCGCGCGCCTTTTGGGAAAAGCTGTATGAGCCTGCGATTCGCGCCTCTGCCGGTCTCGGGCGGCTATCGATGGAGGAGGATCCCGACACTTACGACAAGGGCTATCTGCATTGCGACCTGCTGGTGATCGGCGCGGGGCCTGCCGGGCTGATGGCAGCGCGGGCGGCGGCGCGGGCGGGCGCGCGGGTGATCGTGGCGGACGAGGATTTCGTCCTGGGCGGGCGGCTCAATGCCGAGACGCTGGAGGTGGACGGCGCAGCCGGGGCCGATTGGGCCGCCGGTGTCGTGGCCGAACTGGCGGCGATGGAAAACGTGCGCCTGATGCCGCGCAGCACGGTCTACGGGGCCTATGATCACGGGGTTTACGGCGTGCTGGAGCGCTGCACCGATCATCTGGCGTCCAGTGGCGGCAAGCCCCGGCAGGTGCTGTGGCGCGTCTATTCCCGGCACGCGGTGCTGGCGGCTGGCGCGACGGAACGCCTGATCGCCTTTGGCAACAACGACCGGCCCGGCGTGATGCTGGCCGGGGCGGTGCGCGCCTACGCCAATCGCTGGGGCGTGGCCCCGGGGCGGCGCGTCGCGGTCTTTACCAATAACGACGACGGCTGGCGGACCGCCGCAGACCTTGCTGCCAAGGGCGTCGAGGTGCCCGCCGTGATCGACACGCGCGATGCGCCCGCCGTCTGCGATGTGCCCGGCGCGCGTCATGTGCGCGGTGCGGCGGTGATGGACACGAAAGGGCGCAAGGGGCTGCGGCAGATCACGCTGACCGACGGGCAGATGATCGACGTCGATTGCCTCGCCGTGTCGGGCGGCTGGAACCCGAATGTGCACCTGACCTGCCATCAGCGCGGGCGGCCGGAGTGGCGCGACGATCTGGCGGCGTTTGTGCCGGGGCGCGATCTGCCGCTCGGCATGGTGGTGGCGGGCGCCGCCAATGGCGCGATGACGCTGGCGGCGGCGCTGCGCGAGGGCCGCGCGGTGGCGGAGCGTCTGGGCTATGCCGACAAGGGCGATCTGCCCCGCGCCGAGGACGAGCCGCGCGACTGCGCGCCGGTGTGGCATGTGCCGCAGAGCCGGGCGCGCGCCTGGCTCGACCTGCAGAACGACGTGACCGTCAAGGACGTGAAGCAGGCGCATCAGGAAGGCTTTCGCGCGGTCGAGCATCTCAAGCGCTACACCACGCTGGGCATGGCCACTGATCAGGGCAAGACGGCGAATATCCCGGCGCTTGCGATCATGGCAGACTGCACCGGCCGGACCATCCCCGAGACCGGCACGACGATCTTTCGTCCGCCCTATACGCCGGTGCCCATCGGCGCGCTGGCGGGCCGTGCGCGGGGCCGCGATTTTCGGCCCTATCGCCTGACGCCGTCGCATCGCTGGGCCGAGGCCAATGGCGCAACCTTTGTCGAGGTGGGCAACTGGCTGCGGGCGCAATGGTTCGCGCGGGAGGGCGAAAAGGGCTGGCGCGATTCGGTGGATCGCGAGGTGCTTATGACGCGCGGGTCGGTCGGCATCTGCGACGTGACCACGCTGGGCAAGATCGACATTCAGGGACGTGACGCGGGGGAGTTTCTGAACCGGGTCTATTGCAACGGGTTTGCCACGCTGGCGGTGGGCAAGGTGCGCTACGGGCTGATGCTGCGCGAAGACGGGATCGCCTATGACGATGGCACCACCGCGCGGCTGGGCGAGCATCATTACGTGATGACCACCACCACTGCCAATGCTGTGACGGTGTTCCGGCGGCTGGAGTTTGCGCGGCAATGCCTGTGGCCCGATCTGGATGTGCATCTTATTTCCACCACTGACGGCTGGGCGCAATTCGCCGTCGCCGGGCCGAACGCGCGCAACCTGTTGCGCAAGGTGGTGGACGAGGCGCATGACTTGTCGAACGAGGCGTTTCCCTTCATGGCCTGCGGTGAGGTCACGGTCTGCGGCGGGATGCCCGCGCGGCTGTTTCGGATCTCCTTTTCAGGCGAGTTGGCCTATGAGGTCGCGGTGCCCGCGCGCGATGGCAATGCCATGATGGACGTGCTGATGGAGGCGGGCGCGGAGTTCGACGCCGTGCCCTACGGCACCGAGGCGCTGGGCGTGATGCGGATCGAAAAGGGGCATGCGGCGGGCAATGAGCTGAACGGTCAGACCACGGCGCATAACCTCGGGATGGGGCGGATGGTCAGCCGCAAGAAGGACTGCATCGGCAACGTGCTGTCGCAACGCCCCGAGATGCTGCGCGAGGATGCGGTCAAGCTGGTGGGGTTCCGCCCGATGGATCGCGCGACGGGGCTGATTGCCGGGTCGCATTTCATCGGGCAGGGGGATGCCGCGACGATGGAGAACGATCAGGGCTGGATGTCCTCGGTCGCCTATTCGCCCAGCCTCGGGCATTCCATCGGGCTGGGCTTTCTCAAGCGGGGGGATGCGCGGATGGGCGAAATCCTGCGCGCAGTGAGCCCGGTGCATGGCAGGGAGATGGAGGTCGAGGTGGTCTCGGCGCATTTCATCGACCCGGACGGGGAGCGGTTGCGTGGCTGAGTATACCTTGCAGGCAGAGCCGCCATTGGCGGGCACGGAGATGGAGATTGCGGGCGTGCGACTCTGGGCGCCCGCCGATCTGGCGCTGGTGTCGCTGGCGCTGCCTTTGGGGGGCGAAGCGGCGGCAGAGCAGGCAGTTAAGGACGCCTATGGGCTGGATTTTCCCGAGATCGGCCGGTCGGCTCTGGCCGGGGACGGCACGCGGCTTATCCGGCTGGCCCCGGATCTGGCCTTTGCGCTCTTTATCCATGCGACACCCGATGCCGAGCGTGTAGTGGCGGAGCGGTTGAAGGGTGCGGTCTATACCACCGATCAGACCGATGTCTGGGTGGCGCTGGCCCTTTCGGGCCCGAATACACGCCGCGCGTTGGAGCGGATTTGCCCGATTGACCTGCACCCGGAGGTGTTTGGCGTGGGTCACGCCGCGCGCACGGTTATGGAGCATCTGGGCGTCTTGATCCTGCGCACGGGGGAGGATGACTACCTACTTTTGTCGGCGAGTTCCTCGGCCAAATCCTTCCTGCATGCGGTCGAGGTGTCGCTGCGCAATATCGCGTGACCGCCCCACATGCTTGCACGCACGCGCAAGGCGCGGTAACTCGCCCCTGACATCAGCGGGATAAGAGCCATGAACGATCTGCGGGACAAATATCTGACGGCGATTGCCAATGCGGGCGACGAGTCCGCGCTCGAGGATCTGCGGCTCCAGGCCGTGGGCAAGAAGGGCGAGATCAGCCTGAAGATGCGCGAGCTGGGCAAGATGACGCCCGAGGAGCGGCAGGTGGCGGGCCCGGCGCTCAATGCCTTGAAGGACGAGATCAATTCGGCACTGGCGGCCAAGAAAGAGGCGCTGGGCGATGCCGCGCTCGATGAGCGGCTGCGGGGCGAATGGCTGGACGTGACGCTGCCGGGGCGGCCGCGCAGGCAGGGCACCATCCATCCGGTGTCTCAGGTGACCGAAGAGGTCACGGCGATCTTTGCCGATATGGGCTTTGCCGTGGCCGAGGGGCCGC
Organism: Roseovarius tolerans; assembly: GCF_028885395.1. Classification (NCBI taxonomy): domain Bacteria; kingdom Pseudomonadati; phylum Pseudomonadota; class Alphaproteobacteria; order Rhodobacterales; family Roseobacteraceae; genus Roseovarius; species Roseovarius tolerans. The sequence goes on along the minus strand of NZ_CP118494.1, from coordinate 3,843,831 downwards.
AGATCGAGAGCGACTGGTACAATTTCGACGCGCTGAACATTCCCGGCCACCACCCGGCGCGGGCCGAGATGGACACGTTCTATACGCATCGCGCGGACGGGGATGACCGGCCGCCGCATGTGTTGCGGACCCATACAAGCCCGGTGCAGATCCGCACTATGCAGGCCGAGGGCGCGCCCATTCGGGTGATTGCGCCGGGCCGTGTTTACCGCGCGGATTACGACCAGACCCACACGCCGATGTTCCATCAGGTCGAGGGGCTGGCGATTGACCGCGATATCTCGATGGCCAATCTCAAATGGGTGCTGGAGGAGTTCGTCAAGGCGTTCTTCGAGGTGGATGACGTGGAACTGCGGTTCCGCGCCTCGCATTTCCCGTTCACCGAACCCTCGGCCGAGGTGGATATCCGGTGTTCGTGGGAAGGTGGCACGCTCAAGGTGGGCGAGGGTGATGACTGGCTGGAAATCCTAGGCTCCGGCATGGTGCATCCGAAGGTGCTTGAGGCCGGGAATATCGACCCGAACGAGTGGCAGGGCTTTGCCTTCGGGATGGGGATCGACCGGATCGCGATGCTGAAATACGGGATACCGGATTTGCGGGCGTTCTTTGATTCAGACCTGCGCTGGCTGCGGCATTACGGGTTCGCGAGTTTGGACGTGCCGACGTTGCATGGTGGGTTGTCGCGGTAACTCAAGCCGCGCCATCGTATGTCCGCGGGCAGGCGATCCGACGGTCGTGCAAAGCACTTTATATCAGCCAAATCCGTGAAAGCCCTCATCGACGTGCTTACTTTGACAAATCGCCTGTCCGGGGGGCGGACATGCGATGGCGCGGCGGGCTTCGCCCTCGATTCCGCGCTTGGTTTGCTAATGTGTGGCGGTTCTCTTTCTCGCATCGACAGGCCGCCGCAACCCCTCTAGGCTCTGCTTGAAAGGGAGTCGCCTCATGTCGCTGACCCAGCTTGTTTATGCCTCGCGGCCCTTCGGGTTCGATCAGGCGACGCTCTCGGCGATCCTGATGGATGCGCGACGGGCCAATGCGCGGGACGATATCACCGGCGCGCTGATCGCGCGGCATGATCTCTACCTGCAACTGCTGGAAGGGCCGCGCGACAAGGTCGAGGCGGCCTATCAGCGTATCCGCCATGACGACCGTCATGTCGAGGTCACGCGGCTGGTGGAGCGGACCATAGAGACCCGGCTGTTTCCCGGCTGGGCGATGCGCGACGATCCGGCGCAAAGCTGGGTCTGGAGCATCGAGGATGTGCGGGGCGGCGCGATCGAGCGGACGGACGTGGCCGAGGTGCTGGGGTTCTTCCAGCGTCTCGCGGATCAGGGCGTGGTGCCGACGCGCGAGGCATGACGCCGGGCGGTGGACTAATTGCAGCTTATGCGAGAAATAATTGAAGATTTCACCAGCCAAGGCTGTGTATGCTGGGCGCGAATTGGGGTGAAAACCCAGGAAAACCGCTGAATCAGGGCCTTTGGTCAGATTATCTTACCAGAATACTTGTTTTTGCATCGCCAATCCTTACGATGGCCTGCGTGTGGTAGGCATTCAGCACCGAATCGCCTTTGCAACTGACGTGCGCCTGCCATCCGACACGATTGATGCATACGCATAAATGGGAGGATAACATGACAGATAAGGCGAAGTTTGACCGCCGTTCGTTCCTGCGCCGCGCAGCGGTAGGGGGACCGGTGGCGGCTGCGAGCACGCTCGCGGCACCGGCGGTATTGGCGCAAGCGCCGATCGTGCTGAAAATGCAGACATCCTGGGGTGCCGGGAACATCTGGCAGGAATTCGCACAGGACTATGCCGACCGGGTGGAGGAAATGTCCGGTGGCCGTCTCAAGATCGACGTGCTGCCCGCGGGCGCCGTCGTGGCCGCGTTCCAGGTGCTCGATGCCGTGAATGACGGTGTTCTCGACATCGCGCATTCGGTGCCGGTCTACTGGTACGGCAAGAACAAGGCCGCCTCGCTCTTTGGCACCGGCCCGGTGTTCGGCGGTTCGGCCACCACGATGCTGAGCTGGTTCTACGAAGGTGGCGGCAAGGCGCTCTATGACGAGCTGACCCAGGATATCCTGGGCATGGATGTCGATGGCTATCTCGGCTTCCCGATGTTCGCGCAGCCCTTCGGCTGGTTCAAGGACGAGGTGAACACCGCCGAAGACCTCAACGGCTTCAAGTATCGCACCGTGGGCCTTGCGGCGGACCTGCTGCAGAGCATGGGCATGTCGGTGGCACAGCTTCCGGGTGGCGAGATCGTCCCCGCGATGGAGCGTGGCGTGATCGACGCGTTCGAGTTCAACAACCCGTCCTCGGACAAGGATTTCGGCGCGCATGACGTGGCGAAGAACTACTACCTGTCCTCCTACCACCAGGCATCGGAAAGCTTCGAGTTCCTGTTCTCCAAATTCACCATGGAAGAGCTGGACCCCGATCTGCGCGCGATCCTGAAATACGGCGTCGAGGCCGTGTCGACCGCGAACACCGCCAAGGCGATGCGTCGTTACTCGGCCGACCTCAAGTGGCTGCAGGAAGAGGCCGGTGTCACCGTGCACCGCACCTCGGAAAACATCCTGGCGGCACAGCTCGACGCATGGGACAAGCTGATCCCGGAACTGGAGCAGGATCCGTTCATGAAGAAGACCCTCGACAGCCAGCGTGCCTGGGTCGAGCAGGTCACCTTCTATGAGCTGATGAACGCGCCTGATCTGGAGCTGGCCTACGATCACTATTTCCCGGGCAAGCTCAAGCTCTGAGTTCGGGCAAAGACCTGATTGAAACAGGCCCCGGCGCAGAAAACGCCGGGGCCGCTTTCCAACTAACGGGGGCATCTCGTGATCGGTTTCATACGCTTCGCTGACAGCCTGTCGGCCTGGTTTGGCAAGGCTTTCGCCTGGCTCATCATCCTGATGTCGGTGGGCACCGGCTATGAGGTGGTCTCGCGCTATCTCTTCAATGCGCCGACGGCCTGGGCGCTCGATGTGTCCTTCATCATGTACGGCACGCTGTTCATGATGGGTGGTGCCTATACGCTGTCGCGTGGCGGGCATGTGCGGGGTGATTTCCTTTATCGCCTGTGGCAGCCGCGCAACCAGGCCAAGATCGACCTGGTGCTCTATATCCTGTTCTTCTTTCCGGGCGTCACCGCGTTGATCTTTGCAGGCTGGAAATATGCCGCAAAGTCCTGGTCCTATGGCGAGGTGTCGGTCAACAGCCCGGCGGGCGTGCCTATCTACCAGTTCAAAACGGTGATCGTCGCTGCCGGTATTCTGCTGTTCATTCAGGGGCTGGCGCAGGTGTGTCGCTGCATCCATTGCATGCGCACAAATGAATGGCTCCCCGCTGACGAGGATGTCTTCGAGACCGAAGACCTGTTGATGCAAAAGGCCGCCGAGGCCGAAAAGGACGCACATCCATGACCGATCCGCAAATCGCCCTGATGATGCTGGGCCTGTTCATCGTCTTCGTGTTTCTGGGCTTTCCGATTGCCTTCACGCTCATGGCCATGGGCATCGGCTTTGGCTATTATGCCTATTTCGAAGAGCGCCGGATGTGGCGCGAGTTCAACCGTCTCGATGAAACGGTGGCCACCACATGGGATCAATGGTCAACCTGGATTGAGGGATTCTTCAATAACCGAATATTCGATCTATTCGTGAACCAGACATTCACGGTGATGTCGAACGAGGTTCTGACCGCCGTGCCGCTGTTTTTGTTCATGGGCTATATCGTCGAACGCGCGAATATCGTGGACCGGCTGTTCTCGACGCTGAACGTCGCGGCCAAGAACATGCCCGGCTCGATGGGTGTGGCCGCATTGATCACCTGTGCACTGTTTGCGACCGCCACCGGCATCGTCGGCGCGGTTGTCACGCTGATGGGCCTGCTGGCGCTGCCAGCGATGCTCAAGGCGCGGTATGATCCGTCGTTCGCCTCCGGCATCATCTGCGCAGGTGGCACGCTGGGCATTCTCATTCCGCCCTCGATCATGCTGATCGTCTATGCGGCGGCCTCGAACGTGTCGATCGTGCGGCTTTACGCGGCGGCGCTCTTGCCCGGGCTGGTTCTGGTCGGGCTTTACCTGACCTACGTGATCGGGCGCGCGATCATTCAGCCCTCGGTCGCGCCAAAACCCAGCAAGGAAGAAGTACCCGACATCCCGATGACCAAGCTCATCCTGATGATCGTGACCTCCTTCGTGCCGCTCGCGTTTCTCATCATGGCGGTGCTCGGCTCGATCCTGTTTGGTCTGGCGACGCCGACAGAAGCGGCCTCGATCGGCGCGCTTGGCGGGATCTTCCTCGCCTTCGTCTACCGCGCGATGACATGGCAGCGGATGCGCGAAAGCGTCTATCTCACGGTGCGCACCACGGCGATGGTCTGCTGGCTCTTTGTCGGCTCCTACACCTTTTCGGCGGTGTTCTCCTATCTGGGCGGCGAGCATATCATCTCGGAATTCGTGCAGGGGCTGGATCTGAGCCCGCTGGAATTCCTGCTTCTGGCACAGCTGATCATCTTCCTGCTCGGCTGGCCGCTGGAATGGTCCGAGATCATCATTATCTTCGTGCCGATCTTCCTGCCGCTCCTGCAGTTCTTCGAGGTCGATCCGCTGTTCTTCGGCATCCTCGTGGCGCTGAACCTGCAAACCAGCTTTCTGACGCCACCGATGGCGATGTCGGCCTATTACCTCAAGGGGATCGCGCCACCGGAGATCAAGCTGACGCAGATCTTCTCGGGCGTGATGCCGTTCCTGTTCTGCGTCTTCATCTCCATGGCGCTGATGTACATCTATCCGCAGATCGTCTTCTATCTGCCGGAGCTGATGTATGGCGGATAAGATCGACATGCTGAGCCTGGACGCTTGCGCCTTGCGCGAGCGTCTGGCCTCGGGCGCGATCAAGGCTGTTGAACTGATCGAGGCTTGCATCGCCCGTATCGAGGCGCGTGAACCCGAGGTGCAGGCCTGGGCGTGGTTCGATCCCGACTTTGCCCGCCATCAGGCCAAGGCGCTTGATGCGCATCGGCAGGCGGGGCGGCCGGTCGGTCCGTTGCACGGGGTGCCGGTGGCGCTCAAGGACGTGATCGACACCGCGAAGATACCGACCGAGAACGGTTGCGCGCTGGATCAGGGGCGCGTGCCGATCAAGGATGCGGCCGTGGTCGAACGGCTGCGAGCGGCAGGTGCGGTGATCATGGGCAAGACGGTCACGACCGAACTGGCCTTCATGCAGGCGGGCAAGACCCGCAATCCGCATAACCCCGCGCATACGCCCGGCGGCTCGTCCTCGGGGTCTGCGGCGGCGGTGGCCGACGGGATGGTTCCGCTGGCCGTTGGCACGCAAACCGGTGGGTCGGTGATCCGGCCTGCGTCTTTCTGCGGCGTGACCGGGTTCAAGCCCAGCTTTGGCGCGATCCCGCGCAGCGGCGTGCTGATGCAATCGCCAACGCTCGACACCGTGGGGGTGTTTGCCCGCACGCCTGCCGATGCGGCGCTCCTTTCGGAGGTGCTGTTCGGGCATGATGCGGGGGACACGGCCACAGCACCGCAGCCCACCCCGGCCTTGCTGAACACCGCGCAGTCGAAACCACTGGTGAAGCCGGTCTTTGCATTTGTGAAACCGCCGGGCTGGGACGAGGCTGACCCGCAGTTGCACGCCGCCTTCGACGAACTGGCCGAGGCGCTAGGCGAGCAGGTGTTCGAGGCCCCGCTGCCCAAGGCGTTCGAGGAGGCCGCCGAGGTGCGCGAGCGCATCAATTTCGCGGAAATGGCACGCTATTACTACCGCTATGGCAAGCAGATCGACGCGCTCGGCCCCCGCACGCAGGAGGCACTGACCAAGGGCAACGCGATTCTCGCGCGAGATTATCTTGCGGCGCTTGACTGGCCGGATGTGCTCTATGCCGGGCTCGACGAGATATTCGAGCGCTGCGACGCGATCTTGTGCCCCGCCGCCACCGGACCCGCGCCCGAGGGGCTGGAGTTTACCGGCGACGCGATCTTCAACGGGCTTTGGACACTGACCGGCGTGCCCGCCGTGACGGTGCCTGCCTTCACCGCCGAGAACGGCCTGCCGATGGGTGTGCAGTTGGTCGCCGCGCGCGGCCAAGACGCACGGCTCTTGCGCACGGCGAACTGGTTTCAATCCTGGCTGCTCGAGGCCGGGGAATGACGAAAGGATGATGACATGAACAGGCTATTGGCGCTTTTCGCCTTCGTGGTGCTGGCCGCGTTTCTCTATATCCTCGCCAGCGAGATCGGCGAGACCGACCTGTGGATCGTGACGGTGTTCGCCGCCGGGCTCGCGGCCTATGATTTCATAACCTCCAGCAAAAACAAGAGCTGAGCCATGTCCAAGAAGGTGATCTGGATTCCGCGCCGCCTGTCGGATGCGACGCTGGAGCGTGCGCGCCGCGATTATGAGGTGATCGTGAACGAGGCGGATACACCCGGCAGTGCCGAGGATATCGTCGCGATGAGTGCGAAGGTGGATGGGATCATCCCCTGCCATTCCGAGCATTTCAGCGCGGATGTGGTGGCGCAGCTTGATCCCCGGTTGAAGATCGTGGCGAACCATTCGGTGGGTGTCGATCACTGCGATCTCGACGCGCTGAAAGGCGCAGGCGTGGTGGTGACGAACACGCCCGATGTGCTGTCGGATGCCACCGCCGAGATCGCCATGCTGCTGATGCTGGGCGCGGCGCGCCACGCGGTGCGCGGCGATCGGCTGGTGCGGCAGGGCGAGTGGGACAGCTGGTCGCCTTCCTTCATGGTGGGCAAGCAGATGACGGGCGCACGGCTGGGCATCGTGGGGATGGGTCGGGTCGGTCGCGCCTTTGCTGAAAAGGCGCGCGGCTTCGGTATGGAAATCCATTACCACAACCGCTCGCGGCTTGCGCCGGATGTCGAGCAGGGCGCTGTTTTTCATGAGGACGTGGAGAGCCTTCTTGAGGTTGCCGATTTCCTGTCGCTGCATTGCCCGGCGACGCCCGACACGGTCGATTTGCTGAACGCTGAGCGTATCGCCAAGCTGCCCAAGGGTGCGGTCGTGGTGAATACCGCGCGCGGCGCGCTGGTCGATGAAGACGCGCTTTTGGCCGGGATCGAATCGGGCCACATCGCCGCCGCTGGGCTCGATTGCTTCAAGGTCGAGCCGGGCGGTAACCCGGCCTTCGCGGCGCATGAGAACATCTTCATGCTGCCCCATATCGGCAGCGCCACGCGCGCGACGCGCGACGCGATGGGGTTTCGCGCGCTCGACAATCTCGACGCGTTCTTCGCGGGGCATGAGCCGGGTGACCGTCTGGTCTGAGGTACTGGGTCAGCTCAACCGTCCGCGCTGCTGCATCGGGGCCACGCCATAGGCCGCGCGGTAGACGCGGGAGAAATGGCCGGAACTCTCGAACCCGCAGGCCAGTGCGATCTCGATCACCGACGCCTCGGTCTGGATCAGCAGGTGGCGCGCGCGCTCGAGGCGCAGGTCCATGAAATATTTCTTGGGCGAGGTGTTGAGGAACTTGCCGAAGAGCCGCTCCAACTGACGTGTTGAAATGCCGATCTCGGCGGCGATCTGCGCGGGGCTGAGCGGCTCCTCGATGGTCTCGCGCATGCGCTGGATGGCACGGGTCAGGTGGACGTTGCGGATACCGTTGCGAGATTGCAGCGAGACGCGCTGTGCCGCCGTCGCCTCGCGCGCGGCGCTATAGACCATCTGGTCGGCCACCGCCATCGACAGGTCCGCGCCATGATCGCGCTCGATGAGGTGAAGCATCAGATCCGCCGTTGCAGTGCCGCCTGAGGCGGTGAGGTGCCGCTCGTCGGCCACGAACACGTTGCGCACGAGATTTACCTCGGGAAAGCGCTCCATGAAACTGTCGTGGAATTCCCAGTGGATCGCCGCCTTCATGCCGTTGAGGAACCCGTCCTCGGCCAGGATCCACGCGCCCGAACACAGCGCCCCGATGGGCGTGCCGTGCCGTGCCTCGCGGCGCAGCACGGTCATCAGCGGCTTGGTCAGATGTGCGCGCATGTTGATCCCTGAAAGGAGGAACAAGCGGTCGCATTTGGGCAGGGTTTCCAGCCCGTGATGCACCAGCGTGACCGAGCCGTTGGAGCAGGTCGCACTCTTTCCGTCCTCTGACGCGAAGGACCAGCGATAGAGCGTCTCGCCGCTCAGGAGGTTGGCGATGCGCAAAGGCTCCACCGCGCAGGAAAATGCGAGATGCGAGAATTCCTCGACCAGAACAAAGGTGAAATGCTGTGGTGCGATCATGGCATGTCCATCGGCGGCTGTGACCTGTCTGGCGATGATCTTATGAAAACACAAGAATTATTCATTGCGTATACAAATTGTATATTATAGAAAGCAAGGTGAAATTCACGCCAGAGGAGGCCCGGACATGGCCGCCAAAGACCGCAAGACCACGCTTGCGACGCATCTCAGACACGCGATTCTCACCACTGCGCTCCGGCCCGGTGACGATCTCGACGAGGCCGCGCTCTGCGCCGAGTTCGACCTGTCGCGCACCCCGGTACGAGAGGTGTTCCGCGAATTGGCGGGGCTTGGCTATATCGACCTGCGCGACAATCGCGGGCCGCGAGTCGCGGACCTGTCGCATACCACGCTGCGCGATTTCTTCCTTGCCGCCCCGATGATCTACGGGGCGATCCTGCGGCTTGCCGCGCACAACGCCTCCGAGGTCCAGATCGCGGCACTGCGCGCCGCACAGGAAAGGTTCCGCGCCGCGCTGCGCACCGGTGCCACCGCTGACCGCACGCTCGCCAATAACCGCTTTCACGAGATCACCGGCGAGATGGCGGGCAATATCTATCTCCTGCCGTCGTTCCACCGGTTGCTGATCGACCATGCGCGCATTTCAATGACCTTTTACCGCCCGGAAAACACCACCATGGCCGATAACGTGGCTGAGGCCAGCCGTCAGCATGACGCGATCATCGCGGCCATCGCGGCGCGGGACGAGGCGCAGGCCGCGCAACTGGCCGAGGATCACTGGAACCTGTCGCGCCACGAGATCGAACGCTTCGTGATGCCTACGGCTCTTGATGTGCCGATGGGCCGCCTCACCCGCTCCAGCTCCGCATGAGGACCGCCATGACGCCACTCTTTCGCTTTGACGGAATCTATACCCCGGTCATCACCCCCTATTACCCCGATGGCACGGTGAACCGTGACGCCTTGGGTGAGGTGATCGAGCACCTGATCGCCAGCGGTGTGCATGGGATCATCACCGGCGGCTCGACCGGTGAGAACTATGCCCAGACCGTGGCTGAGCGGGTGGAATTGGCGCGGCTCACGCACGGTATGATCCGGGGGCGTGTGCCGCTGGTGATGGGCACGGGCGCGATGCTGACCAGTGACTCCATCGCCTTGGCGCAAGCTGCGCGCGAGATCGGGGCGGATGTGATCCTGCTGGCCTCACCGCCTTATGCCGTGCCCACGGACCGCGAGAATGCGCTCAACGCGCTGGCCATCGACCGGGCGGCGGACCTGCCGGTGATGCTCTATAACTATCCCGGCCGCACCGGCACGATGATGGGCGAGGAGTTTCTCGACAGGGTAGGACGTAGTCGCAATTTCTGCGGCATCAAGGAAAGTTCCGGCGATATCAACCGGGTGCATCTGCTGGCCCGCGATTACCCACATATCCAGATGGGCTGTGGCATGGACGATCAGGCGTTGGAATTCTTTGCCTGGGGCGCGCCGTTCTGGGTCTGCGGCGGATCAAATTTCCTGCCCGCCGAGCATGTGGCGCTTTATCAGGCCTGCGTGGTCGAGGGTGATTTCGCCAAGGGGCGGCGCATCATGTCGGCCATGTTGCCGCTGATGCATGTGCTGGAGCAGGGCGGCAAGTTCATCCAGACGATCAAGCATGGCGTGACCACGAGCGGCATCGACGCAGGCGAGGTGCGCGCCCCGCTGAAAGGCCTGAACAAGGACGACAAGCGCGCATTGGCACAAGTGGTGCGCGTGCTGAAAACCACCATCGCAACCATCACGGCGGAGGGCTGAGATATGAGCTTGCTGACACGCGACGAATATGCGGCCATTGCCGCCACGCTTGACCTGCCCACGGGGGCGTTCATCGACGGCGGCTACCGCCCGGCGATCTCGGGCAAGACATTTGCCACGCTGAACCCCGCCACTGGCGAGACACTGGCCGAGATCGCCGCCTGCGGCGCCGAGGACGTGGATTTTGCCGTGACCAAGGCGCGCGCGGCGTTTGACGATGGCCGCTGGTCGCGCCTGCACCCCTCTGTGCGCAAGGAGGTGCTGATCCGGTTTGCCAAGCTGATGACCCGCAATGCGCGGGAACTGGCGGTTATGGAGAGCCTCGATTCGGGCAAGACGATCTACGATTGCGAGACGGTGGATGTGCCCGAGACGATCCATTGCCTGAAATGGCACGCCGAGGCGGTCGACAAGATCTACGATCAGGTTGCCCCTGCCTCGGACGATCACATCGCCATGGTGCTGCGTGAACCCATCGGCGTGGTGGGCCTTGTTCTGCCGTGGAATTTCCCGTTGCTGATGCTGGCGTGGAAGATCGGCCCGGCGCTTGCGGCGGGCTGTTCGGTGATCGTGAAACCGGCGGAGGAGACCAGTCTCACGGCGTTGCGGGTGGCTGAACTGGCGCATGAGGCCGGACTGCCGCGCGGGGTGCTCAATGTGCTGCCCGGCAGCGGGCCGGAGGTGGGCGAGCCCTTGGGCCGTCACATGGATGTCGACATGGTCAGCTTCACCGGCTCCACCGTGACCGGCAAGCGGTTCCTCGGCTATTCAGCGCAATCGAACGCCAAGGAAATCGTGCTCGAGATGGGCGGCAAGAACCCCGCCATCGTCATGGACGACGCCGAGAACCTCGACCGTGTCGCGGCGCATATCGTGCAGGGCGCGTTTTGGAACATGGGCGAGAATTGCTCGGCAACCTCGCGGCTCATCGTGCATCGCGACGTCAGGGAGGCGCTCTTGTCACGGATCGAGGCGCATGCCCGCGAATGGGTGGTGGGCGACCCGCTCGATCCCGAGACTCGCGTCGGCGCGCTGGTGAGCGAGGGGCATTTTGCCAAGGTCTGCGGCTATCTCGATCAGGCGGAGAGTATCGTGTTCGGCGGCAAGGCTGAAAAGGGCTTTGTCGAGCCGACGGTGGTGATGCTGCCGGGCAACGATCACCCGCTGGCGCGCGAGGAAATCTTCGGCCCCGTGCTGAGCGTGATAGAGGTGAGCAGCTTTGACGAAGCCATTTCGGTGGCCAATGACACCGATTACGGCCTCTGCGCGGCGCTCTTCACCGCCAATGCCAAGCGCGCGCTGCGCGGCGCGCGGATGCTGCGGGCGGGGACCGTGACGGTCAACAGCTTTGGCGAGGGCGATATCTCGACGCCCTTTGGTGGCTACAGGCAATCAGGCTTTGGCGGGCGCGACAACGGGCTGCACGCCCATGATCAGTATACCCAGGTGAAAACCATCTGGCTCGATCTGGCGGATGATGCGGATGAGGCGGTGTCCTGATGGCGCGGATCGGATTTCTCGGCACGGGTGCCATCGCCGAGGCGATGGTGCGCGGGTTGGACGGTGCCGGGCACGACATCCTCGTGTCCGAACGCAACGCGGCGACGGCGCAGCGGCTCGCCGGTGACTTTGCCGGAGTGTCTGTTGCTACCAATGCAGAGGTGGTCGCGCAGTCGGATATCGTGATCCTGTGCCTGATGTCCGGCATCGCCGAGCGGGTACTGCCGGACCTGCCGTTCCGCGCCGATCACAAGGTGATCTCGGTGATGGCCGACATGCCGCGTGACAGGCTGGCGGCGCTGATCCCGGATGTTGCCGATCTGAGCCTGACCATCCCCCTGCCGTCCATCGCGACGGGCGGCTGCCCGCTGCCGGTCTGGCCGGATACCGGCAGCGTGCGGGCGGTGTTCGGCGCCCGCAACCCGGTGATCGCCGTCGAGAGCGAGGCGGCGCTCAACGCGCATTTCGGGGCCTGCGCCGTGTCGCTTCCGGTGATGGCGTTGCTGCGTACCGGGGTCGACTGGCTCGCCGCGCAGACCGGGGACCGGACCGGCGCCGAGATTTACGTGACCGCGATGTTCGGGGCCTATTTTGCGGCGATGCGCAAGGATGGGTCCGGCGGCATCGACACGCTGATGGCCGATCTGGGCACCGAAGGTGGTCTGAACGACAGCCTGCGCAACACCATGGTGCAGGCCGGTGCCCCCGATGCGCTTCTGGAGGGCCTCGACGGTCTGCGGGAGCGTTTGGGATTGCCACCGGCATGAACGCGCACCGCGCCAGACGGCTGCCCGCGCATCTTGGGCCAGCGGCGTGGAACGCTATCCTCGGGCCACAGGGGGCCGCGCATCCACTGGAGGGTGACGCCACCGCCGACTTCGCGGTGATCGGTGCGGGCTTTGCCGGGCTGTCCGCGGCGCGGCGGCTGACCCAGCTTGCGCCCGGCGCGCGCATCGCGCTGCTGGAGGCGGGCCGTGTGGCCGAGGGGGCGGCGGGGCGCAACTCGGGCTTCATGATCGACCTGCCGCATGACTTGACCAGTGAGGATTATGCCGGGGCGGGCGATGACCGGGCGATGATTGCGCTCAACCGCATGGCGCAGGATTTCGGGCGTGCGGCCGTGGAGGAATACGGCATCGCGCCCGCGTATTTCGACCCGGCTGGCAAGGTCAACGGCGCGGCGAGCGCGGCCGCGCATGCTCATAACGAAAGCTACGCACGCCACCTCACGAGCCTCGGGGAACCGTCCGAGATGCTCGACGCGCAGGCGATGCAGGCGCTGACCGGCAGCGCGCATTACCGCTCGGGCCTCTACACCCCCGGCACGGTGATGTTGCAGCCCGCGGGCTATGTGCGCGGGCTGGCGGACGGGCTGCGGCGCGCCGGTGTGGCGCTGCATGAGCAGAGCCCCGTCACCGCCCTCACCCGGCAGGGCGGGGCGTGGCAGGTCGAGACACCCAAGGGGCGGCTGAGCGCGGGCAAGGTGATATTGACGGTGAATGGTCATCTCGAAAGCTTCGGCATCGCGCGCGGACGGCTGATGCAGGTGTTTCTCTTTGCCACCATGACGCCCGAGCTTGATGCAGAGACGCTTGCCCGCCTTGGCGGTCAGCCGCGTTGGGGGATTACGCCGTCGGACCCGATGGGCACCACCCTGCGCCGCATCGACAGCGCGCAGGGCGGCGACCGGATCGTGACCCGCACCTGTGCTGTGCTGCGGCCCGGCATGGTGGCAACCCGTGCCGACATGACCCGCGCCGCCCGCGTCATGCAGCGCAAGTTCGATCAGCGGTTTCCGCAGCTTTCGGGCATGCGGATGGAACACGCCTGGGCGGGACATCTGTGCCTGAGCCTCAATGGGGTGTCGGTGATGCGCGAGATCGAGCCGGGGCTATATGCGGGTTGCGTGCAGAACGGTCTCGGCACCGCGCGGGGCACGCTGACGGGCATGGGCGCGGCAGAGCTTGCCTGTGGTGAGACCAGCGCCATCACCCGCCATTTCACCGACCATGCAGAGCCCAAGCGCCTGCCGCCGCAACCCTTTGCCGAGATCGGGGCCAATGCGGTGCTGCGCTGGAAGGAATGGCGCGCGGGCGCGGAGTGAAAGAGGGGGCGCTGCCCCCGCCGCGCCTTCGGCGCGTCTCCCCCGGAATATTTCAGGCAAGATGAAGCCCCGAAAACGGCCCGGTGAGGGGCTTAATACTCCTGGTTGAGCGCGTCGGCGGCGGGGATTTCGCGTTCGCGCCGCGCGATATAGTCGAGCAGCGCCTCGTTCAGGCCCGCGTCGAGTGTCGGTTCCTCATAGGCGTCGAGCAGGCGGCGGGCGTGGATGAGGGCGCGTTCGGTGGTCTCTTTTGATCCGTCCGCGGCCCATTGCTCGATCGAGTTGTTGTCGAAGAGGTCGGGCATGAAGAAGGCGGTCTGGAAATTCTCCTGCGTGTGCGGATGGCCGAGGTAATGCCCGCCGGGTCCGACATCGGGGATCGCTGCGAGCGCGGCGTCGAAATCGCCCCAGTACGGGCCGGAGGCCATGCGATGCGCCATGGCGCATTGCTCGGCATCCACCACGAACTTGGCGACGGAGCAGTGCATCCCCGCCTCGTTCCAGCCAGCTGAATGCCAGATATAATTGGCACCGGCATGGATCACCGCCGAGAGGGTCGTCGCACTCTCATAGCCCGCCTGTGCATCAAAGGTCTTGGCCCCGCCCAGCGTGTTGGAGGTGCGCCACGGCACGCCGTAGAACCGGGCCATCTGGCCGATCATGAAATTCATCAGGGAAATCTCGGGCGTGCCCGCCATCGGCGCGCCGGACCGCATCGATACGGTCGAGAGATAATGCCCGTAGATTGCCGGGCAGCCGCGCCGGATCAGCTGTGTGTAGGCCAATGCGCTCAGCGCCTCGGCATTGAGCTGCGCCACGGTGGCGGGGACGGAGGCAGGCGTATTCGCCCCGCCAAGGACAAAGGGCGAGCAGAGCACCGGCTGATTGCGTCGGCAAAACGCGCGCATCGCGCCCAGCATCGTTTCGTCCCAGACCAGCGGGGAGTTGCCGTTGCAATTGCCTGTGGTGACCGGGTGCTCCTCCATGAATGCCTCGCCAAAGAGGATCGCGCACATCTCCATCACGTCCTCGGCATTCCTGGGACTGGTGGTCATCCCCATGAAGGTCTTGTCCGAGTGTTTCATCGACGAATAGGTGATCCGCAGGTGCCGCTGGCTGATCGGGTGATCGTAGGGCTCCACGATGTGATGCGCCGATGAATGGAGCGCGGGCATCATGTGGCTCAGCTTGTGGAACATCGCCAGATCGTCAAGCGTGGGGTTGCGGCGCACATCGTCTAGGTCACGCAGATAAGGCGCGCCGGTCATCGGCACGAAGATCGAATGCGGCCCGCCGAGGCGGACGTTCTTTTGCGGATCGCGGGCGTGATAGGTGAAATCCGCAGGGATCGTGGCAATGAGGTCGCGCACGAGGCCACGGTCGGGATGGACACGCTCGCCCACGACCTTGACCCCTGCGCGCCTCCAATCCGCAAGCGCGATCTCGTCGCGAAAGACCACACCGACGTTTTCGAGGATGTCCATGGAGGCCGCATCAATGCGCGCGATCTGGTCGGGGTCCATCACCTCGCAGGTGGGCAGGGCGCGGGTCAGTCCGGGGAGCATGTCGACGTTCGGCGCGCTGCGGATGCTGCGCCTTGCGGCACGGCCCCCGGCGCGGGCGCGGGGCTTGGTCAAGACTGTCATGGCGGGTCTCCTTCCAGTCCAGTCTGCGAGGGACCGAGGCTCTTGACGTGCAGGTTTGCGATATCCTCTTGCAAAATACGACATCCCGGAGACGTCACAGCCATAGTCCGGCTGCCGTTGTAGGGACTGCGCGTTTGCGGCGCACGGAAAAGGAAACTGCTCCGGACACGACCCCGAAACTTCTTTCTTGAATGCGGCGGGCGTGGTTCGGCACAGACCACGCCACACCCCGGCAAGCAAATGCGCCTCTCCTCAAACATTATCTCTGGATATTCTATGCTTGGAATGTCGCGTGTCAGAGCTTAGATGCGTCACATGGCAAAGAACAAGTTCAATGACGGGCCCGGCCCTTCGCAGCGTCAACTCCGGGTTGGCGAACTCATCCGGCGGACCTTGTCGGATGTCCTCATGCGGGGTGACATCCATGACCCGGATCTCAACCGTCTGTCGGTGACAGTGGGCGAGGTGCGCACCTCGCCCGATCTCAAGATCGCGACCGCCTATGTCATGCCATTGGGCGGCAGCGGGCAGGGTGAGGTGATCGAACTGCTGGCCCGCAACAAGGCCGAGCTGCGCCGGATCATCGGGCGCAAGGCGGGGCTCAAGTTCACCCCCGATCTGCGGTTTCGGCTTGATGAGACCTTCGATCAGATCGACGAGACGCGCAGGCTGTTTTCGCAGGACGAGGTGCGCCGGGATGTGGAGGACTAGGCTCTGCGCCGCCCTCGGGGCTTGTCTGTTGGCGGCCCCTGCGGTGGCGGAGTGCCGGGCGGAGCAGGTCGAGGGGAAGGGCTATGTGATCTGCGCGGTCGATGCCGCCGCCGATCTGCGGCTCTTTCTGAACGATCCCGAGACCGGCACGCTGCTTGGCAGTTTTGCCGGGGTCGATGGGCATCTGGCGCAGGCGGGCGAACGTCTGGCCTTTGCGATGAATGCGGGGATGTACCACGGTGATCGTCGCCCGGTGGGTCTCTATATCGAGGACGGGCTGGAAATCGCGCCGCTGGTCACCCGCGAGGGGCCCGGCAATTTCGGGCTGTTGCCCAATGGCGTCTTTTGCCTGCGCGACGGGCGCGCGGAGGTGATCGAGACGCTGCGCTATGCGCAGGAGCGGCCCCAGTGTCGTTATGCCAGCCAGTCGGGGCCGATGCTGGTGATCGACGGCGCGCTGCATCCGCGGTTCCTCATAGACAGCGACAGCCGCTATGTCCGCAACGGTGTGGGCACCTCTGACGATGGGCGCGCGTGGTTCGTGTTTTCCGATGCGCCGGTGAATTTCCATCGCTTCGGGCGGGTGTTCCGCGATCATCTGGGTGCCAAGCAGGCGCTCTATTTCGATGGTAAGGTGTCGCGGCTTTATGCGCCCGGGCTGGGCCGCAATGATCTGGGGTTTCCGCTGGGGCCGATGGTGGGGCTTGTGGTTGACGCCGACACCCCGCTGGATTAGCCCTGCGCTTCGTTCAAAAGCAGGAAAAGGCCGCAAATGGCACGCAAACGCAAGGGGCGCGACGTAAACGGGTGGCTGGTGGTCGACAAGCCTGCGGGCATGACCTCGACCAGCGTGGTGAACAAGGTCAAATGGGCGCTTCAGGCGAAAAAGGCGGGCCATGCCGGCACGCTCGACCCCGAGGCGACGGGGGTTCTGGCGGTGGCGCTTGGCGAGGCGACCAAGACCGTTCCCTACATCACCGACGCGCTCAAGGCCTATGAGTTCACTGTCCGTCTTGGGCAGGCCACCAATACCGACGATGCCGAGGGCGAGGTGATCGCCAGCAGCGACGCGCGCCCCACGGATGACGAGATCAAGGCTGCGCTGGGGGCGTTCGTCGGCGATATCATGCAGGTGCCGCCGCAATATTCCGCCGTCAAGATCGACGGGCAGCGCGCCTATAAGCTGGCCCGCGAGGGCGAGACATTCGAGGTTGCTGCGCGGCCGCTCTGGGTCGAGGAACTGCTGCTCCTGGACCGGCCGGATTCCGATCACGCAGTGCTGGAGATGGTCTGCGGCAAGGGCGGTTATGTGCGCTCGGTTGCGCGGGATCTGGGCGCAGTGTTGGGGTGTCACGGGCATGTCGTGGCGCTGCGGCGGGTCTGGTCGGGGCCGTTCGAGGCCGAACACGGGCTGAGCATCGAGCAGATCGAGGCGATGGCGCAGTCTGTTGATCTAGACGCATATCTGCGCCCGCTGGAAGAAGGGCTGAGCGACCTGCCCATGGTCACCGCCACGCCGGAGGGCGCGGCGCGGCTGCGCAACGGCAACCCCGGCATGGTGATTGCGAATGACGTGGAATATGGCGAGGAATGCTGGGCCGCGCAGGATGGGCGCGCGGTGGCCGTGGGCCGGTTCAAGGCGGGCGAATTGCACCCGAGCCGGGTGTTCAACCAATGACCGGCAACGCCCCCGATCACCTGCACGATCCGGGCGGCAAGGTGCGGCTGCGCCTGCCCGACGGGGTGATCGGCGGGGCGACGTTTTCGGACTGTGGACGATATCGGCAGGCGCTGACCCGTGATTGGACTGCTGCGGGCGAGGCCCCGCGCGCGGTACTTTTCGTGGGGATGAACCCGTCGGTGGCGGGGGCCGAGGTCTCGGACCCCACCTGCCACCGGGAATTGATGTTCGCCCGCGACTGGGGCTTTACCCGCTATCTCAAGGGCAATGTTCTGGATTGGCGGGCCACCTCGCCGCGTGACCTGCCGCACGATCCGGCCCTTGCGTGCAGTGCGGCGAATATCCCCGCGCTGGTGGCGATGGCGCAGGAGGCGGAGTGCGTGGTGATGGCCTATGGCAAGCTGCATGCGCGCTACGCGGAGGTGGTGGGCGGTGTCCTGCGCGCGGTTGCCGAGACCGGTCGCCCGCTCAAATGCCTGGGGCTGAACAAGGACGGATCGGCCAAGCATCCGCTCTATCTGCGCAAAGATACCGCGTTGATGGATTTCCCCGCGCTGGCCTGACGTCGTGGGTCAGAAGGGATCATCAAGGTTGTCGAACCAGCCCCAGGCATCGGCGGCGAGGTTGGGGCCGATTTCGTAGAACCAGTGGGTGTGATCGGGGATGAGGTGCAGTTCGGTGTCATGCCCTGCCGCCGCGAGCGCCGCCGCTGCCGCCTGCGCGCCTTCTACCGAGAAGATGTGATCGTGCTCGCCGAGATAGAGGCGCAGCGGGGGTGCCTTGGGCGTGGGGCGATACTGGTCAGGGGGGCCATAGCCGCCATGCAGTGCTGCCGCGCGCCAGGGACCGATGCCGCGATTGACGAGAAGTGCGGCGTAGCTTGCCCCGGCCGAGTGGCCGAAGAGGTAAACCTGCGCGCGGTCGATGGCGCGCGTCGCGGCGACGGTGTCGAGCATGGCCGCGATGCGCGGTGCCGTGATGTCCTGTGCCGCCCATGTCTCGCCCGGCGCATCCGGGGCGATCAGCACCACCGAGCGCGTGCGCCCGACCCGCTGCCACATGTCGAGCATCGACAGCCCGTCACGATTGGCGCCGTGCAACAGCACGACCACCGGCGCCGCCGCATCGCCGGATGGCAAGAGGGCGTGCCAGGACAGGCCGTCGCTTTGATACCGGGTGCTCTGCCGTGCGATCTCGGCAGACGGGCTGTAGTCGAACTTTTCCGGAGCCGCGGGTGTGAGAAAGCCACGTGGCCGTTCGATCAGCGTGCCGGGACGTATCTCGGGGGCCGTTGCTGCGGGGTGTTCCGGGGCGGGGGCCGCCTGTTCGGTCCCTGATGTCGTCAACAGCGCCGCGAGGACAAGCGCGAGCGCGCCACCGACGATTCCGATCAGCAAAACACGCAAAACTCTCATCTGACACTCCGGGAAACCAATTTGGTTGCGCTGCCTTGATAGCCAATCCTTCAGGTTGTGAGAAGCCTGCATCGCGGGGCTGTCATTGCCCGGACATGAAAAGGGGCACCGTCGAGGGTGCCCCTTTGAAGATTTATACGCCCGGCGTTAACTGTCTTCGAGTGTCAGCGCGACGAAGCGCGGCTCACCGGCGCGGCGGATCAGCAGCAGGAGCGATTTGCGCCCTGCCTCGCGGGCCTCGGCGATGCGGTCG
The DNA here is from genome assembly GCF_028885395.1 of Roseovarius tolerans. Taxonomy (NCBI): domain Bacteria; kingdom Pseudomonadati; phylum Pseudomonadota; class Alphaproteobacteria; order Rhodobacterales; family Roseobacteraceae; genus Roseovarius; species Roseovarius tolerans. Next base: position 3,824,481 of record NZ_CP118494.1, on the reverse strand, counting down.
TCGAGATCGCTGATCGAGGCGATCTTCTGTTGCCCGGCCTCGGTGATCACGTCACCGGCGCGCAGGCCCTTTTCATAGGCCTCCGACAACTCGTCCACATCCGTCACGACCAGCCCGGTCGTATCGCTGTCGAGTTCCAGCTGGGCGCGCAACTCGTCATCAAGCGGCTGAATGGTCAGACCGAAGATGTCCTTTTGCTGCGGTTCCTCGGACGGATCCTCGCCGGGCTGGGCCACCGGGATCGCGTTCTCGGCCTCTTCGCGGCGGCCAAGCGTGACCTTGAGTGTCGTGGTCTTGCCGTCGCGGAACACGACCACACGCACGGTCTTGCCCACGGCGGTGTTGCCGACCTGACGCACGAGGCTGCGGGTATCCTCGACCTCCTTGCCGTCGAAGGACACGATCACGTCACCGGCCAGCATGCCGGATTCGGCGGCGGGGCCTTCGGGCACGTCGGTGACCAGCGCGCCTGCAGCCTCTTCGAGGCCCATGGCCTCGGCCACGTCATCGGTCACGTCCTGAATGCGCACACCCAGCCAGCCACGCCGTGTTTCGCCGTACTCCTGAAGCTGATCAACCACGCGCTTGACCACGTTCGAGGCCATCGAAAAGCCGATCCCGATCGAGCCGCCGGTGGGGCTGAGGATGGCGGTGTTGACGCCTACGACCTCGCCATCGAGGTTGAAGAGCGGGCCGCCCGAGTTGCCACGGTTAATCGCCGCGTCGGTCTGGATGTAGTCGTCATAGGTGCCCGAGAGCGCGCGGTTGCGGGCCGAGACGATCCCCGCCGACAGCGAGAAGCCCTGTCCGAGCGGGTTGCCCATGGCGAGCACCCAGTCACCAACGCGCGCGGTGTCGCTGTCACCGAAATTGACGAAGGGAAGCGACTTGTCGGCCTTGACTTTCAAGAGCGCGATATCGGTCTTGGGGTCGGTGCCGACCACCTCTGCCGCAAGCGTTTCGCCCGAGAAGAACTCGATGCTGATCTCGTCGGCGGATTCGATGACGTGGTTGTTGGTCACAACGAACCCGTCCTCGGAAATCACGAAACCAGAGCCGAGCGCCGAAGAGCGGCGCGGGCGGTCGCCTTCGCCCATGCGGTCGCGGAATTGCTCGAAGAAGTCCTCGAAGGGCGAGCCTTCGGGCACCATCGGCGAGGGGCCGGTGCCGCGCTCGACCACGGTCGAGGTGGTGATGTTGACGACTGAAGGGCTGACCTTGTCGGCCAGATCGGCAAAGCTCTCTGGGCGCGCCTGCGCCGCAATCGCCTGTGCCAGCAGAAGGCCCACAACCAGGGCCATCAGCCAGAGCGACCTCAGCGGCGTCGCCCGGGATCGTGTGTCGGATATCATCGGGAGGTTCACGCCAATATCTCCTTTGGTTCGTGTCAAACGGGGCGCGCCGCGCGCGCTGTCCTTGGGTACAGATGTAGGTGCCTCGGGCCGGATCGCAAAGGGCGCAACCTCAAGTCACATTCATGTGACTGCTTTGGCGCGCGGAAATCAAGCATTGCCGGGTGCCAAAGTTCACTTCAGACCCCGCTGCACCACATCCAGCGCCAGATCGCGGACCAGCCGCGCCCGCGCATCCGCCAGATCGGCGGGTGTTCGCTCACCGGCGATGGGCGTGGTCAAGTCAAAGAGACGCGCGCGGTCGCGGCCCTCTTCGGTGGCGACAAAATACTGCCCCGAGAACTGAAACGTGCCATCGGCGCGCGCCAGCATGTCCTCGACGCGAATCTCGACTTCTGCCGCCGCCGGATCGAGAAACGGCCAGGGTTCAGAGGCGACGCGCGCGCCGGTGATCCCTGTCAGATGTCGCGCCAGTTCCAATGTCATCGCGCGGCTTGGGTCGTCGGCCCACAAGAGCCCGCCATTGTCGCGCAGGCGCCCGGTTTCGTCGGCGGTAAAGATCGCTTCGCCCGCCGCATAGGTCGGCAGCGAGACGTTACGCAGGGCAACCGTGGCATAGGCGATGCGCTGCTTTTCCGTGGCTTGCGCGCGGGGCACGGCGATGCGCTCTTCGGGCACCGAGGCGCAGGCGGCCAGCAGGGGCAGGGCGGCGAGGCAGATGATAGAGAGGGATTTGAACATGGCTCAGCGTCCTCGGATCAGGGAATTGGGATTGCGCTCGATGGCGCGGGCAAGCGAGGCGACCGCCTTGGCGGCGGCTTCGACCTCGCGCAGGGCGGCGCGGGCGTCGCGCCCGACCCCGCCCTGTGCCTGATAGCCTTCAAGCGTGGTATTGGCGCGTGCCAGAACGCCGCGCGCCTCGGCGATGAGGCCGGGCAGGTCGCCTCCGGCCTCGGCGAAGGTGTCGGCCGCGCTACGGGCGGAATCGAGCGCGGCGACGGCATTGTCGACGACGCCGCCCGCGCGCAATTCTTCCAGCACGAGGGCCAGTTCGCCAAGCGTGGCATTGAGTTGGCCGGGCAGGGCGCGGGTGTCGTCCTGTCCGATCAGGCGTTCGGCACTCGCCAGCAGCGCCGAAAGATCGGACGCAAGCACATCGAGTTCGACCTCGCCCGCGCGGGCGGCGACCGCATCGAGCCGGTCGATGAGTTGCGGCAGGCCTTCGGTCGCGCTGCCGACGCTGCGCGCGGCCCCTGCCGCCTCATCGAGAAGGCTGGAAACGCGGGCCGCAAGCGCCTGCTCGTTGATCTGCGCGATCAGGGTTTCCAGTTCCGCCAATGTTGTATCGAGCCGGGCGGGCAGGGCCTGTGCCTCGGTCAGAAGCGCGTTCACATTGCCCGGCACGGCGCGGGTGTCGTCACTGGCGATCAGCGTGTTGGCGTTCTGCATGAGAGTGATGGCCTGTGCCATCACCTCCTCGACCGGCAGGGCGTTGATGCGCTCGAACACGCCTTCGGCGGTGGCGGAGACGTCTGCGATCTCGCTGTCGGTGGTGGGCAGGACGGGTGGCGCGCCCTCGGTCTCGGTGATCTGCGCCTCGGGGGCGTTCGGCACCTCGACCAGTTCTACCTTGAGCCCGCCGGTGAGGATCGACGCGGTGGCAAGGCGCGCACGCAGGCCTTCGGCCACCCGCGCGCGCAGGAAATCGAGCGCGTTGTCGGTGCCATTCTCGCCAGCAAGGCCAAGCCGCCCGGGGCGGATCGCCAATGTGACGGCAAGGCGCACGTTTCCATCCCCGAACTGCGCCTCGTCGACCAGGCCGTTGAGCGCCTCGACCTCGCCGATGCGCAGCCCGTTCAATTCGACCGGCGCGCCGGTGGACAGGCCGGTGATGTTCTCGTCAAAAAGCACCGAAAGCGTCAGCGCCTCGCCCTCGTTGCGGGAAAAGATGCTGGACTGCGCCGCCGATTGCTCGGCGAAGACGGTAAAGCGCGCGCCGGGATCGACGGAGGTGCCACCCGACAGCATGGTATCGAAGGTGATGCCGCCCGAGACCAGCGAGGCGATGGACGAGAAATCGACCGCAGCGCCGCCCGGCCCGAAGGAAAACGAGAACCCTGAGGCATCCCAGAACCGCGTCGCGCTATTGATCAGGCGGTCATGCGGGGCGTAGATCACTGCCTCGGCCTCGGCGGTGCTGCCCTCGTCTGAAATGACCGGTTTGCCGATGCGCCCCACTTCGATCCCGCGATAGAGGATCGGCGCATTCTCGGTCAGAGCGGCGCCGCCCGAGGCGCGCAGCGTCAGGCGCAGCCCCGGGGTGCCCAGCCGCTCCAGAGGGGCATCGGCCAGCCCTTCAAAGCGCGTGGTCGCCGGGCCCGGCTCATTGTCCCACAGCCCTTCGATAAAGACGCCCGACAGCACCGTGTCTAGACCCGAGACACCTTGCGTCGTGACCTGCGGACGCACCACCCAGAAGCGCGCGTCGCTGTCCACGTAAGGTGCCACGGCTTCATCCAGCCGCACCTTGACCAGCACCTGCCCGAGACCTTGGGCAAAGCCCACCTCTTCGACCAGCCCGACCTTGACGTCGCGGTAGCGCACCTCGGTGCTGCCCGCGCGCACGCCGCTTGCGTTCTCAAATCCGATCTCGATCAGCGGTCCGCGATCAGCGTAGTTCTGCCAGGCGATGACAAGAACCACGACGAGGGCCACAAGCGGTACGATCCAGACAATCGACAGACGTTGCCAGACCGGCCGACCGGCCGGGGAGACCGGGGCCTCGGGTGGGGATGTGGTCTCGTCACTCACGCGATACGCTCCTTCGGGTTGCGGGCAGGGCGCGCGCCCTCGGCGCTGTCCCAGATCAGGCGGCTGTCGAAGCTTTGCGCCGACAGCATGGTGAATATGACAGATAGGGCGAAGAACAGGCTTGCCCGTCCCGGCGTGATCGTGGCCAGCGCCTGAAGCTGCACCAGCGCGGACAGGATGGCCACCACGAAGACGTCGATCATCGACCAGCGCCCGATATATTCCACCACCTCGTAGAGCCGGTGCCGCCACGCCTCGGAGATTTGCGGCCCGCGCCGGACCCCGATGGCGAGACCGGCGAGCACCACGAACTTGCCCACCGGGATCAGGACGCTGGCGATCAGGATGATCGCCGCCACCCCCCAGTTGCCATGTCTTGCCAGATCGACCGCGCCGCCGACGATGGTGTCGCTTTGCGTACTGACCAGGGTGCGGGTTTCCAGCATCGGATAGATATTGGCCGGGATATAGCAGGCCAGCCCGACCAGCCACCAGGCCCAGACCTTTTGCAGCGACATCGCATCGCGCGACTGCAAGCGGCTGCCGCAGCGCGGACAGCGCGCGGTGCCTGCGGGCGAGGGGCGGGTACAGCGGGTGCAGCCGACAAGCCCCTGTTCCCGCGCGGTGTTCACTCCTTCAGGGAGGTCCATATCGAATACCTGCACATCAATCGGTCACTCGCCACCACGATCACCACGAGCGCGGCAAAGAGCCAGGCCGCAGGGCCAAAGAACACCTCGGCCAGATCGCTCAGCTTGACAAGGGCCACGGCACAGCCAAGCGCGAAAATTTCCGCCATCGACCAAGGCAAAAGCTCCTCCGAGAAGCGGAACGCGGCCTTTGCATGGGGTGCGGGCGGCCGGTCGCGGATGATCGGGGCGAGCACGTAGATCAGCAGGATCAGCCGCAGCGCCGGGATGATCACGATGAACAGGAGCACCGCCACGGCCAGCACCGACAGCAGCCCCGAAAAGGCAAAGGCGGTATCGAGCACCGAAGCCTCGTGCCGGACCCCGCCCGCGCCGATGGCGAGAAACGGAAACACCGTCGCCGCCGCGATCAGGATCAGCACGGTGAGGGCGAGCGCGATCAGTTGCTTGCCCGCTTTGCGCCGGGGCGCGATGAGCACGGTATGACAGCGTGCACAATAGGCCCGTTCGCGCGCCGCCACGGCGGGCGCCCGATAGACCAGATCGCAGGTCGGGCAGACGATCAGATCGTCCAGGTCATCCGTTGCGTCGCGCATTGGTCCCTTTCATCCGGAGGACGGGCCTGTCCCGGCAAGCGTCAAGAGTGGGGGAAGCGGGGGCGGAACTCAACCCCCGGCCCCCGAACGAGTGGCACCATGTCGCCTTCTGCAGGTGTCTCTGCTTGAGGCATCAGCGAATTCATCCACAACATATTGCAGGTATCCCCAACAAATTGCTTTACAGGCCGAAAGAATGCCCGCACCATATCTTGTATGGGCGGCGGGAATGGCCCCCGCCCGTAGAGCAGGCACCTAGCATTGGGGGTGCGTAGCCATCCCCCGCGCTACAGCAAATGAGGCGGCGCCATGGCACTTTCCGAAAGCTTCTTTCAAGAAGATCTCCATCCTATTGATATTGTTGAGCATATCGCTGAGCATCACGAGTGGGATTTCGACCGGATCGGCGACGATCAGATTGCCATGGCGGTCGAGGGCCAATGGCGCACCTATTCACTGACCCTCGCCTGGTCGCACCATGACGAAACCCTGCGTCTGGTGTGCACCTTCGACATGGAACCGCCCGAGGACAAGTTGCCTGCGCTCTATGAAATTCTCAATGAAATCAACGACCAATGCTGGTCGGGCGCGTTTACATGGTGGGGCGAGCAAAAGCTGATGGTCTATCGCTACGGCCTTGTGATGGCCGGATCGCAGGCCCCCTCGCCCGAGCAGATCGACGTCCTGCTGAGCGCTGCCGTGCTGAGCGCCGAGCGCTATTACCCGGCGTTCCAACTGGCGATCTGGGGCGATCAGACCCCGCAGGAAGCCATGCAAGTCGCCATTGCAGAGGCGTACGGCCGCGCGTAACACTGACCCCCGCGAAACGGTTTAATCAGACGCGGGGGATCACCATGACCATGGATCACGTGGCCGAGAAAGGTCTTGTTTTACTGGGCTGCGGCAAGATGGGCAGCGCCATGTTGCAGGGCTGGCTGGGGGACGGATTGCCGCCCGCCTCGGTCTGGGTGATCGACCCGAACCCGTCGGACTGGCTGCGCGGCACCGGTGTGCATATCAACGCTGATCTGCCCGACGTGCCCGCCATCGTGCTGGTCGCGGTCAAGCCGCAGATGATGGGCGACGCCCTGCCGGTGATGCGCGACCGGGGCAATGGCGACACGCTTTTCGTCTCGGTCGCCGCCGGCACGCCGATCTCCGCGTTTCAGCAGGCGCTTGGGGGGCAGACCCCGATCGTGCGGGCGATGCCCAACACCCCCGCCGCCGTCGGGCGCGGCATCACCGCGATCATCGGCAATGCCCATGCCACGCCTGAGCAACTCGATCTGGCCGACATGCTGTTGCAGGCGGTGGGGCAGGTGGTGCGGCTGGAGGATGAGGGTCAGATGGACGCGGTCACCGGCCTCTCAGGCTCTGGTCCGGCCTATGTTTTTCACATGATCGAATGCATGGCGCGGGCAGGCGAGGCGCAGGGGCTGGCGCCCGATCTGGCGATGCAACTGGCGCAGGCGACCGTGGCGGGGGCCGGGGCGCTGGCTGAGGCGGCGGATGAGACGCCCGCGCAACTGCGCCAGAACGTCACCAGCCCCAACGGCACCACGCAGGCGGGGCTTGAGGTGCTGATGCACGAGGACACCGGCCTGCCGCCGCTGATGGCGCGCACGGTGGCGGCGGCTGCGGACCGTTCGCGGGAATTGCGCAATGGCTGAGATCACGTTCGACGACTTTCTCAAGGTCGATATCCGGGTCGGCCGTGTCACCCGGGCGGAGCCTTACCCCGAGGCGCGCAAGCCCGCGATCAAGCTCTGGGTGGATTTCGGCCCCGATCTTGGCGAGAAGAAATCGAGCGCGCAGATCACAGCGCATTATGAGCCCGAGGCGCTGATCGGCCAACAGGTGCTGGCAGTCGTCAACTTCCCGCCCCGTCAGATCGGCAAGTTTCTGTCCGAAGTGCTGGTTCTGGGGCTGAGCGATAGCAAGGGCGACATCGTTCTGATACGCCCTGACGTGGACGTTCCCATCGGAGAGAGACTGCATTGAAACGGATCCTGATCACCCGGCCCATGCCCGCCCGCGTCGCCGAGGCCGCGCGCGCGCATTTCGACGTGGAGATGCGCGATGACAACACGCCGCTGAAGCCCGGGCAGATGCGCGGGGCGCTTGCGCTTTACGACGGTATCCTGCCGACGCTTGGCGATATGTTCAGCGCGGATGTGTTCACCGAGGCCGAGGGCAGCCGCTGCCGGATTCTGGCGAATTTCGGGGTGGGCTATAATCATATCGACGCCGACGCTGCGCGGTCTGTGGGTATTGCGGTCACCAACACGCCCGGCGCCGTAACCGATGCGACCGCCGATATCGCGATGACGCTGATCCTGATGAGCGCGCGCCGCGCGGGCGAGGGAGAACGGCTGGTGCGCGCGGGCAAATGGCCCGGCTGGAACCCGACGCAGATGCTGGGGCTGCATGTCACCGGCAAGACAGTGGGCATCATCGGCATGGGCCGCATCGGGCAGGCCATCGCGCGGCGCTGTCATTTCGGCTTTGGCATGGAGGTTGTCTATTACAACCGCTCGGACAAGCAGATGGAGTTCGAGGCGCGGCAATTGCCACGGATCGAGGACGTGGCGGCCGAGGCGGATATCGTCGTCATCGCGCTGCCCGGCGGGGCCGAGACCAAGCATATCATCAATGCAGAGGTGCTAGCGGCGATGAAGCCGACGGGGCATCTCGTCAATATCGCGCGCGGTGACGTGGTGGACGAGGCGGCCTTGATCGCGGCCTTGAAAGACGGGCGCATCGCGGGGGCCGGGCTTGATGTCTACGAGCGCGAGCCGGAGGTGCCGGACGCGCTCAAGGCGATGGAGAACGTGACACTGCTGCCGCATCTGGGGACCGCCGCGCTGGACGTGCGCGAGGCGATGGGGCTGATGGCGGTGGACAACCTGCGTGCCTTTTTCGACGGGGAAACCCCGCCCAATCAGGTGAACTGAGCCGCAGCCGGTGTTTTTGAGTATTTTTGCCAAGAAGAAACTACGATTGCCCGATTTCGCGCCACGTCGTGCTTGACGGGGGCGGGAGGACGCGTTGATCTGGCCGGAACTTTGAGGAGAACGGATTATGGCTCAGCCCGCGATAACGGGATCGGGTGTGTTCACGCCCGCCGAGGTGATCAGTAACGAGGAACTGGTCGAGGCCTTCAACGCCTATGCCGAGCAGTTCAACGCGGCCCATGCCGACGCCATCGTCGCGGGTGAGGTTGAGGCCAAGGGCCTGTCCTCGCCGGAGTTCATTCACAACGCCTCGGGGATCGAGCGGCGTCATGTGATGGACAAGAGCGGTGTTCTCGATCCTGAGGTGATGCATCCGCGCTTGCGTCAGCGGCGTGATGACGAGCCGGGGATCATGGCGGAAATGGCGCTTGATGCCTGTGGCAAGGCGCTGGCGCAGGCGGGGCGCGAGGGGTCGGAGATCGACTTGATCATCTGCGCCGCCTCGAACCACGAGCGGCCCTATCCGGCGATTGCCATCGAGATACAGGAGTTGCTGGGCGCGGGCGGCTTTGCCTTTGACATGAACGTCGCCTGTTCCTCGGCCACCTTCGGCATTCAGGCGGCGGCGGATATGATCCGCGCGGGCAGCGCGCGGCGTGCCATAGTGGTCAATCCTGAGATCTGCTCGGGTCACCTGGAATGGCGCGACCGGGATTGTCATTTCATTTTCGGCGATGTTTGCACCGCCGTGGTGATCGAGCCGGCAGAGGACGCGAAAGGCGCGCATTTTCTGATCCATTCGACGCGCTGCGCGACCAAGTTCTCGAACAACATCCGCAACAACAACGGCTTTCTGCGGCGCACGCGTCCGGATGGCGTGGCCGACCGGCGCGACATGCAATTCATGCAGGAGGGACGAAAGGTGTTCAAAGAGGTTCTGCCGATGGTCTCGGCGCATATTCTGGGGCATCTGGAGGGCGAAGGTGTCGAGGCGGACGACCTGCGCCGCCTGTGGCTGCATCAGGCCAACAAGACGATGAACGATTTCATCGGGCGCAAGGTGATGGGGCGTGTGCCCGAGGCGGGCGAGCAGCCGAATATCCTTCAGGATTATGCCAACACGTCGTCGGCGGGATCGATCATCGCGTTTTCGCAGTATTCGGGCGATCTCGAACCCGGCGACAGGGGGCTGATCTGTTCGTTTGGCGCGGGCTATTCGGTGGGCTCGGTGCTGGTGGAACGGGCCGGGCCCGTGTGACGGCCGCCCCCCGCAAGCCTGCGGAATAATTTGCAAATGACATTGCGGGGCAAAGTCAGTAAGGAAAAATCAGGTTTTGGGTGCCCCGGCGGTTCGGGGGGAATTGAGGGTCGGGTATGTCGAAGATGCGAAGCTATCTGAAAAAGCACACCGAGGCGCTCGTGAAGGATGTGGGTATCGAGGCGGCGTGCAAGCTGACCGGGAAATCCAAGGCCACGCTTGGCCGCTATTATTCCGATCACGAGGAACATTCGGATCGTTTCATTCCGGTCGATGCGGTGGCGGCACTGGAAGAGGCATCCAGCTATCCGCATGTGACCAGTGCCCTTGCCGAGTTGAAGGGTATTCATCTCAGCCTGAGCGCAGAGCGGCGCAACGCCAATGAGAAGGCCAATGTGAACAGCGACGTGATCGCGTTGTCACAGCGTTTCGCGATGCTGATGGCCGAATATCAGCAGAGCATCGAAGATGGCCGTATCACCATGAACGAGGCCAAGCGCCTGTTGCGCGAGACGACGCAATTGCAGCAGGTTCTGATCGAGATGAAACTGCACCTTCAGGAAGAGGTCACCTGAGCGGTTTCATCCGAAAAGTGCCGCCGAGGCGTCATGCAGCATGGCCACCACCGAGCCACGGAAGCCTGGCAGCACGAGGGCCGACAAGAACCCCAGATGCAGCACGATGATCGCGTTCAGCGAGGTGCGGAACGGCTCCTTGCGGGTCTTGTGGCGGAACAGGCCCTGCCCTGTCTTGGCCCCGAAAGAACCGCCGACGAGGCAAAGTGTGAGCATCGTGCTCTCGGGCACGCGCCAGCGTCTGTGAATCGCGCACTGCTTGTCCCACCAGAACAGGCCAAGCGTGACGAGGTTGAGCCCGACAAGGTAGACAAGGGCGAGGGTCAGCGGAGACATGGCAATGTTTTCAGGTATTTGAGTGTGTCAGATGCCGCGTGGTGCGGCGGCTCAGAGGCTTTTGCGCGCCGAGAGTGCCGCGCTGATGGTGCCATCGTCGAGATAATCCAACTCGCCGCCAATGGGAACACCCTGCGCGAGAGATGTGAGCGTAACCCTGCCGTCAAGTTGATCGGCGATGTAATGCGCCGTGGTCTGGCCGTCCACCGTGGCGTTGAGGGCGAGGATCACCTCGCTGATCTCTTCGGTCTCGACCCGTTCCACGAGTTTCGGGATGCGCAGCGTCTCGGGCCCGATCTGATCGAGCGCCGAAAGCGTGCCGCCAAGGACGTGATAGCGCCCCTTGAAGGCCTGCCCGCGCTCCATCGCCCATAGGTCGGCCACGTCTTCGACCACGCAGATCTGGCCGTTGGCGCGTTTTGGCGAGGCGCAGATGTCGCAGGTCTCCATCGTGCCGATATTGCCGCAGGCGGCGCATTCGCGCGCGGTGGCGGCGACGGACTGCATGAGATCCGCTAATGGCGTGAGCAGCAGCGCGCGCTTGCGGATCATGTGCAGAACCGCGCGCCGCGCCGACCGGGGTCCAAGCCCCGGCAGGCGCGCCATCATGTCGATCAGGGCGTCTATGTCGCGGGTGCTGTTCAATCGTCACATCCGTGTCGTGGGCTGCCGCGCGTCGTGCGCGCGTATCTTCGGAAAGATGGGTCGCAGGGTATCAGAACGGCAGTTTCATGTCCTTGGGCAGGCCCATGCCTTCGGTCAGCTTGCTCATCTCTTCCTGAGCGCGGTCGCTGGCCTTGGATTGCGCATCCTTGATGGCGGCGAGGATCAAGTCCTCGACCACTTCCTTGTCGTCGGAATTGAAGATCGACGGGTCGATATCTAGGCCCTTGAGCTCGCCCTTGGCGGTGCAGGTCGCCTTGACGAGGCCCGCGCCGCTTTCGCCCTCGACCATGATGTTGTGCATCTCTTCCTGAAGATCGGCCATCTTCTGCTGCATTTCCTGCGCTTTTTTCATCATTCCGGCCATATCGCCGATCTGGCCCAAACCCTTGAACATGAAATGATCTCCTCTGGATCGTGGCCCGTTATGGGGCCGGGAAAGATTCTGCCGTCTTTAAGCATATTGGCATGGCAAAGGCGACAGGCAAGCGGCGGGATCAGTCCTCCTCGAAGGGATCCCATTCATCCTCGACCTCGGGCAGGGCCTCAACCCCGGCGTCGGTGGTGATGTCACGGGCGGTCTTGATCTCCTTGATCGCGGCCTTGGGGAAGGCGTCGAACACCGCGCGCACCAGCGGGTGCGATTTTGCTTCGGATTCAAGTGCATCCTGTTCGGCATGGCGCGTTTCGCGGATCGTGGGCGTCGTGGCGGAATTCACCAGCGTGACGGCCCAGCGGTTGCCGGTCCAGCGTTGCAGCGCGCCGCCCAGACGCTGCGCAAGGTCCTGCGGCGCGTCGGGTGTCGGCGTGAACTCGATCCGCCCGGGGCGGTAGGCGGCGAGGCGCAGGCAGCCTTCGACCTCGATCAGCAGCTTGGCGTCGCGATTGGTGCGGATGAGGTCGAGCACATGCTCGAAGGTGGGGTAATGGGCAAGCGCCGCCTCCGTATCCTGCGCAAGCGCCGTGACCGGCCCCGCACCTCTTGCGCTCGGGCCCGAGGGGCCGGAATGGGTGGGGCGGGGCATGGCGCTGCCCTGCGCCGACGTGCTTTGGCCCTGCGCCTGCGGTCTCGCGCCACCGCCGCCCGGGGGCGGCGGCGGGCTGTCCTGCAGGCGGCGCACGAGGTCTTCGGGCGTGGGCAGGTCGGCGACATGGGTCAGGCGGATGATCGCCATCTCGGCGGCCATCATCGAATTGGGGGCGTCGGCCACCTCGTCGAGGGCCTTCAGGAGCATCTGCCACATGCGGGTCAGGATACGCATCGGCAGGGCTGCGGCCATCTCCTGCCCACGGGTACGCTCATCCGGGCCGACGGTGGGGTCGTTGGCAGCGTCGGGCGTGATCTTGACCACGGAAATCCAATGGGTGATCTCCGACAGATCGCGCAGCACGGCCAATGGATCAGCCCCTTCCGCATATTGCGCGCCAAGTTCCGAGAGTGCACCTGCCGCGTCGCCCCTCATGATCATGTCGAAGAGATCGAGCACCCGGCCCCGATCGGCCAGCCCCAGCATGGCGCGGACCTGATCGGCCCCGGTTTCGCCCGCGCCATGGCTGATCGCCTGATCCAGAAGCGAGGTTGCATCGCGTGCCGAGCCTTCGGCGGCGCGGGTGATGAGGGCGAGCGCATCGTCGGTGATCTGCGCGCTTTCCTTGTCCGAGATGCGGCGTAGCAGGCTGATCATCACCTCGGGCTCGATCCGGCGCAGGTCGAACCGTTGGCAGCGCGACAGGACGGTAACCGGGACCTTGCGGATCTCGGTGGTGGCGAAGATGAACTTCACATGGGCGGGCGGCTCTTCCAGCGTCTTAAGCAGCGCGTTGAACGCGCCCGTCGAGAGCATGTGCACCTCGTCGATGATGTAGACCTTGTAGCGCGCCGAGGCGGCCCGGTAGTGAACGGAATCGATGATTTCGCGGATATTGGCGACACCGGTATTGGAGGCCGCGTCCATCTCCAGCACGTCGACATGGCGGCCCTCCATGATCGCGCGGCAATGTTCGCACTCGCCGCAGGGATCGGTCGTCGGGCCGCCCGCGCCGTCAGTGCCGATGCAGTTCATCCCCTTGGCGATGATCCGCGCGGTGGTGGTTTTGCCGGTGCCGCGAATGCCGGTCATGATGAAGGCCTGCGCGATGCGGTCGGCCTGAAAGGCGTTCTTTAGCGTGCGCACCATCGCATCCTGCCCGACCAGATCGGCAAAGGTTTCTGGCCGGTATTTGCGGGCCAGAACCTGATAGCCGGTATCGGGGGTGTCGGACATGCGCGGTGCCTTTCGGATTCGTAGGTCTGGGGCAAGGTAAAGCGGGGCAGGCGGGGCGTCCACCTTGCTTTTTGCGCGCGGCGTGGCAAAGCTGTGTGCGTTCGAGTTGGGGGTGGTGATGACTGATGCTGTGCAAGAGGTGGTAACGTGACGGGCTTCGTGATCCATGCCCTGCACGTGGGCGGCGGTACGCTGGCGCTTGCGCCGCTGCCCGGTGTTGCGGGGGATTATGCGTGCGACCTCAGCCATATACGTGACTGGAAACCGGCGCTGGTCATCAGCCTGACCGAGGCGGCGGAACGTGCGGTGGCCGGGGCGTCCGGGTTCGGTGCGGACCTACAGGATACCGGCACCCGATGGATTGCCTTTCCGGTGCCGGATTTCGGCGTGCCGAGCCCTGATCAACACATGGATTGGCGTACCGCCAGCCAGGCGGCCCGCGCCGCGCTGCAGGGCGGCGGGCGGGTGCTGATCCAGTGCCGGGGCGGGTGTGGCCGATCCGGGATGGTTGCGTTGCGCCTGATGATCGAAACCGGAGAGGCCCCTGATGCCGCGCTGGGCCGCTTACGGTCGGTGCGGCCGTGTGCCGTCGAGACCGAGGCGCAGATGGCCTGGGCGCTGCGCGGCTAAGGCCGCGCTGATGCCGGGGAAAGGGTGAGAGGTTGGACAACGACCCAAGCGTGGCTCGTTACGGCTGCTTCCTTCCGGATCTGACCGGGTTGGCGAGGTGCCTGCCCGCGCCAACCTCTCGAGGGGCGACATAGTCGTCCGGATCGGGATTCGCAAGGGAGGTCGATTCCTCCTTTGAAAAGAGCGGAACGCGCAAGCGCAACACGCCCGTGTCGATCAGACCGAGATCAGTGGCCCCGAGCGCCGCGATCTCTTGCGGATGGGCACGCAGGCCCGGCCCGGTTGCGATTTCGGCCCATGTCTCGGGCAGGTCGGCAAAGTGCCATGTGTCACGGGCCTGTGGGGTGAGGGTGCCGAGCCCGGCCACATGGTCGGCGATCAGATCGCGGATCGGGCGGCTGCCATGATGGACTGCGCCTTGTGCTGCGAGGGCCTGAAAAGGCCCCCCGCCCCACGCGCGATAGGTATTGGTCGCGACAATGAAGCGGTCCTGATCTCGCACGAGGCGGCCTGCGTGACGCAGCTCGCGGATGCGCTGCGCCTTTGGATTGATCAGCGTGCCGGTCAGGTCGTATCGCGGCGGCTGTGCGAGGTCGATCCGGTAGCTGAGCCCGTCGATCACGTCGAAATGATGCCCCGGCACGTGCGGGTCGAACAGCGGCTGCGACACTCGGCCGGGCGTGATCTGGTTAAAACAGATCGCGGCGCGTTCCAGCCAGTCGCGCAGGTCCGCGCCTGTGACGAGTAGCCCGCAAAGCATGTTTGGAAAGCCGTAGAGATCGGCGATGTTGCCAAGGCGCAGCGGCCCTGCAGCGATGTCGGAGTAATGACCGGACCCGCCGCGTCCGCCGGTCTTGAACGGGGCCGCGGCCGAGAGCAGGGGAAGCTCGCCATGCGGCGTGTCCCGAAGTGCCGCTTCGAGAGCTGTGCGCTGCGCGTCATTGATAAGCTGCGTGGCCGGGTCGTTGCGCGCAAGCGCGAGATAACTGTGCAGCGGGGCCGTCGTCACGCCGAGCACCTGATCCGTGAGACGCCGGGTATGGGCATGTGCGCGTGCCAGCGCGGCGATGAGGGTCGAGCTGGGCACGGCGTCAGCCGCCGATTTGAGCATTGCGCTGTAATCTGCGATGCGCCACGCGCCCGCAACGCGGGTCAGTTCGAGGTCGAACTGACCGAGATGCGATCCGGCAAACCCCGGCTTGAGGCACGGCGTGCCGTGCAAAGTAGATCGCTCGATATCGGCCCCCGGTGTATTCCGGTGGTCGGGGCCGGGAAATATCCTGTGACTGTGGCCCGCGCAAATCACGTCGATGCCCGGGATGCGGGAAAGCGCGCGGGCGGCATTTTCCATCATCGGTCGCTCAGGGCCGTCCTCGATACCGCTATGGGCCAGGGCGATGATCACGTCGGCCCCTGCGGCACGGATCACGGGAATCCATGCGCGCGCCGTTTCGAGCATGTCGCGCGCCTGCAGACGGCCTGAGAGGTGGGCGTGGTCCCACTTGGTGATCTGGGGTGGGGTCAGGCCGAGCACACCGATACGCACCCGCCGCAGCGCACCTGCCCTGTCGCGCAGATCGCGGGTCAGGATCACGTAGGGGGGAAGAAATGTCTCGTCTTCGTCCGGGCGTGCGCCGGGCTTGGTCACAGCATTGGCGCAGGTCAGCGGAAAGGTCGCCTGTTGCAGCGCTTCTTGTAGCCAGTCGAGGCCGAAGTTGAATTCGTGATTGCCGAGCGTGCCGGCGTCATAGCCCATCAGGTTCATCGCGCGCAGCACCGGATGACGCCCGCGCCAGCCCTGTCCGGGCTGTGCGGTCAGATCGCTAAGCGCGGTGCCCTGAAGAAAATCGCCATTGTCGAGCAGGATGCAGTTTTCTGCGCCCGCCTCGTCACGCGCCTGACGGACAAGGGTCGCGATACGGGCGAGGCCACAGGGCTGATCCGGCAGTTGCGTGAAGTAATCGAAGGGGAGGATGTGGCCATGCACATCCGTCGTGACCATCACGCGCAAGCATACCGTCGCATCGGTGGTTTCGGAGTCGAGCGGGTCTGGAATATCCTGAGTCAAATTCAACGGCTACATGGTTGCACGGGTAAAGGAATTGATCGGAAAACCCCCGATCACGTCACACACACAACAGTCACACCTCTAAAGTCTATAGGTTTAATAGTCGTCACTGCAATATACCAAGGGTTGAATATATCGTGTGTTGCCGCGTGATCAGTCACGGAGCCGGAGCGACATCGGCTTGTCTTCCGGGGCTGTGACGTGAAATTGGAGTCAGGCGAACCGACGGGGATAAGGGCAGGGGAACGGAATGCGACGGGCAGAACAGGTGACATTCGGAGGATCGGGACTGGACCGTGCGGACGATCTGCGGGGGGATGCCGGTGCGATCACGGCTGCGGTGGCCGAGGGGCGGGCGCGTTCGGTCGTTTTGTGGCGGGGCAAGCCGCTGATGGTCGCTGACGGGCTGGATCGACTGGTCTACGTTGCGGCCGATCATCCGGTGCTGGCGCTTTATCACGTGCCGCCGATCCTGTTGGGCCGCGACGAGAGCGGCGACCTGATCCTTGCGCATGACATTTCCGCCTGGGTGCCGCCGGGTCTGGCCCCGGATCAGCTCGACACCTTTCTCGATGCGACCGAGCAAGTTCATCCCGACCTGCCCGAGGGCAGCGCCTTTGCCGAGTTGCGGCGCGTGATGTCGCATCTCGGCCCGCGCGAGGCAGAGCTTGCCGCGACCGCCAAGGCGGTCTTTGGCTGGCACGTCACGCATCGCTTTTGTGCGCGCTGCGGCAACGAAAGCCGGATGATCCGCGCGGGATGGCAGCGCGCCTGCGATCACTGCGGCGGACAGCATTTTCCGCGCACTGATCCGGTGGTCATCATGTTGATCACGCGCGGGAATTCGGTGCTGATGGGCCGGTCGCCGGGCTGGCCCGAGGGCATGTATTCGTTACTGGCGGGCTTTATCGAGCCGGGTGAGACGATCGAGGCCGCCGTGCGCCGCGAGGTCTGGGAAGAGGCGGGCGTGCGGGTCGGTCATGTCGGCTATCTGGCGAGCCAGCCCTGGCCCTTTCCGGCGTCCTTGATGTTCGGCTGTCACGGTGCGGCGCTGAGCCACGAGATCACCATCGACCCGCATGAAATCGAAGACGCCCGCTGGATGAGCCGCGAGGAAATCCTGAGCGCCTTCGCGGGCGAGAACCCGGATGTCCTGCCTGCCCGAAAGGGGGCGATTGCGCATTTCCTGTTGCAGAACTGGCTTGCCGATACGCTGGATTGAGGCGACACTGCGGGCAAGGCTTTGGCGGGTAGAGTACAGGCAGGAAAGCAGGTCATGCAGTTCAGCAGCAAGGAAGACATCGAGGCCCCCATCGACGCGGTGTTTCGGGAAATCACCGATTTTCAATCCTTCGAGCGCTCTGCACTGCGGCGCGGGGCCGAAGTGCGGCGCACGGATACGCGCGACGAACCCTGCGTTGGCATGAGTTGGCACGCGCGGTTCATGCTGCGCGGGCGTCGGCGTGAAGTGGATATCGACCTTGTCGAGTATGATGTGCCGAACGGCATTGCGATCGAGGCGCGGACGTCGGCTCTTTTGGGGCACATGCGGGTTGACCTTGTGGCGCTGTCGCGTGGCCGGACGCGGCTTTCGGTCGATCTGGCCCTCGAGCCGCGCAGCATCTCGGGGCGGTTGATGGTGCAGTCGCTCAAACTGGCGCGCAACAACCTGACCAAGCGGTTCCGTCTGCGGGTCGCGGATTATGCTGTGGATCTGGAAGACCGCTACAAGCGGACGGCGTGATCCGGGTGGATGTGGATCAGTCGAGATAGACGCCCCACCAGCGTAGGGTGTGGCGCAAGTGCTCGCGGATTTCGGACATTGCGCGCGGTGTATCACGCGCCTCGATCGCGTCGAGGATCGCGAGATGTTCCCGCATCGCTGAGGCAATGCGGTCGGCCAGAAAAGGCCGGGTGTTCTGGATGACGGCGATGCGGTCGCGGTTTTCGGCATATAGCCGTTGTGCAAGCCCCGAATCCAGCCCGCGAGCCAGCGCATCGTGCAGGGAAAGATCGGTTCGTATGGCAACGTCGGGCAAACCCGCGGTCATCGTGGTCGCTGCGGCGTCGTGCAGGCGCTCGTGCTCGGCCCGCAGCGTGGCAAGCGGAAAGTCGGCTCCGGACTCGATGATCCGTCGTGCGCCTTCACAGTCGAACATGGCACGCAATTCGAGGCATTCGCGGGTGGTCTCGGGTCCGGCATCCATTACCGTGATCCCACGCTTGGGCAGGATGCGGAGCAGGCCGCTTGCCTCGGCGCGTTTGACGGCCTCGCGGGTGGCGGCCATCGGCAGGCCAAGCTCCTCGACCAGCATCGGCATCGACAGAAAGCTGCCGCTGGCCAGACCGCCGTTGCGCAGTCGCGCGAGCAGGGCCTGATGGGCCTGGTCGGTCAGGCCGTCGCCCTTGTCGGAGCGAGGGGAAGTGGTCGTGGAGGCGGCGCGAGTATCTTGCAATCCTTGAAAGTCCTTTTTCAAATCACGCATTATCAAACCCTAACATAATATCTAACATTTTAGATGCAATGTAAGATGCGCGATCTCAGCCGCCAGTCAAACACGTGCGATGGGCTACATCGCCATGCGCGGCCATAACAGGGAGTTTTGAGATGCAGACGGTGACACTCGACGGACAGGCCGCGCAAGGCGGCGACGACACACTCGACCCGGTAAGCCCGGATCAGAAAACATGGGGGTGGTTCGCCATCTTCAACGTCTGGGCCAATGATATCCAGTCGCTGTTCGGTTATTCATTGGTGGCCTCGCTGTTCATTTCCTACGGGGTGAGCGGCTGGACGGCCTTTGCTGCGCTCATTTGCGCGGGGCTGTTCGTAATGTTCCTCGTGAACCTGTCGGGGGCCGCGGGCGAGAAGTACGGCATTCCCTATCCGGTCTTCGCGCGGGCCAGCATGGGCACGGCGGGGGCCATGCTGCCGGCGGTATTGCGCTCCACGGTGGCGGTGTTCTGGTACGGGGTGCAGGTCTACTTTGCCTCGACCGCACTAGCCCTGCTGATACGGTCGGTCACGGGCATCACCGGCGGGGCCGAGGTCTTGGGTCTGACCGGCATTGACTGGCTCTCGTTCGTGCTGGTGTGGGCCTTTCACATCGTGATTTTCTGGCGTGGCATGGGTTGGGTCGAGACCTTTCTCAACATCGCGGGGCCCTTCGTCTACGCAGTGATGATCGGCCTTCTGGCCGTGCTTTGGGTGAAATCCGATGGCCAACTTTTGTCGCAGGCGCAGACGATCTTTGCCAACCCGGACGCGACCTGGGCCACGGAATTCAACGGGTTCATCGCCATAATCGGCACGATGGTGGCCTATTTCGCCGCCGTGATGATCAATTTCAGCGATTTCTCGCGCTATGCCCGGGACAAGCGCGCGATGGTCGTGGGCAACCTCGTGGGGCTGCCGTTCAACATGATCCTCTTTTCGGCGCTGGCCCTTCTGACGACGGCGGGGGCGGCCGTTGTCTATGGCGAGGCGATCATCAACCCGACCGAGATCGTGGGCCGCACCGACAGCGTGCTTCTGGGCGTGATCGCGGCGATCACCTTTTTCGCGGCGACCGTGGGCATCAATCTGGTGGCCAATTTCATCCCGGCGGTGAACGGCATCGCTAGCCTTGCGCCCTCGAAGATCAGTTTCCGCAAGGCCGGGCTGATCACCTCGGTCTTTGCCCTGGTGATCGGCGGGTTCTGGACCAGCTTTATCAGCGAATTTGGCATTAGCGGGTTCGTCAACACACTTGGCGCAACGCTGGCCCCGATCTACGGGATCATGATCGTGGATTACTATCTGCTGCGCAAGGAGGCGCTGAAGCGCGATGATCTTTATGACATGGAGGGCGGCACCTATCACTACAGTGGCGGCTGGAACCGCAATGCGTTGCTGGCATTCGGTATCGCGGCAGTGTTCTCGGTGGCAACGGTCTGGGTGCCTGCCTTGGGCCAGCTTTCGGGCTATGCCTGGGTGATCGGGGCTATTCTGGGCGGGATCATCTACTTTGTCCGCTGCCGGGCATCGCACCTGGTGTGATCCGCGCGCGCGAGACAGGCGAAGCCCGGCCCGGTGCCGGGCTTCGTCGTTTTGGCGTCAGTTTTCCTCGTGGCGGCGCGGATCGGCGGGGTAGACGCCGAGGATGGTGATATCCGAGGTGAAGTAATCCAGCTCATCCAGCGCGCGGGCGACGGCGGGCTCGTCCGGGTGGCCCTCGATATCGGCATAGAACTGCACGACATTGAAATTGCCGCCCACCATGTAGCTTTCCAGCTTGGTCATGTTGACGCCATTGGTGGCAAAGCCGCCAAGCGCCTTGTAAAGCCCTGCCGGGATCGAGCGCAGGCGAAAGACCAGCGTGGTCATCATCCCGTTCTCGCCGCGTTCCGCAAAATCGGGCTCGCGGGCCATCACCAGAAAGCGGGTAGTGTTGGTGCCCTCGTCCTCGATATGTTGGGCGATCACGTCGAGGCCGTAGATATCGCCCGCCAGTTCACTGGCCAGCGCGGCCAGTTCCGGACGGCCCTCTTCGGCCACGTGGCGGGCCGATCCTGCTGTGTCGGCTCCGGTCACGCGGTGGATGCCGTGACGTTCCAGGAAGGCGCGGCACTGACCCAGAAGCATGGTGTGGCTCATCGCGGTCTCGATCTGATCGAGCCGCACACCGGGCAGTGCGAGCAGGTTGATATGCACCCGCACAAACGCCTCACCCACGATATGCAGCCCCGATTCGGGCAGCAGGTGGTGGATGTCGGCGACCCGCCCGAAGGTCGAGTTTTCGACCGGCAGCATGGCCAGATCCGCGCGTCCCTCGCGCACCGCGGCGATCGCGTCCTCGAAGGTGCGGCAGGGCAGCGGCTCCATCCGCGGGTAGGTCTCGACGCAGGCCTGATGCGAGTAGGCGCCCGGCTCTCCCTGAAAGGCGATGCGGTTTGTCATGCGTTTTTTCCGTAATTTCGGCCCGGAAGGGCGTTTGGTCGCGGAAACTACACCTTGCGCGGCGGTAGGGGAAGCGGATAGATACGCGCCCAAGCGACAGAGCAAACGGAAGCGAGCCAATGTTCGACACAATGACACTGACCAAGACCGCCGGGGCGTTTTGCGGGGCCCTGCTGATTTTCATGTTGGGCAACTGGGCGGCCGAGTCGATCTATTCCATGGGCGGCGGGCACGGTGAGGACCACGCGCAGGGTTATGTGATCGACACCGGCGAGGATGAAGCCGCCGAAGAGGTTGCTGACGAAGCCCCGGACATGGCCGCGATCTTTGCCTCTGCGGATGCCTCCAAGGGCGAGCGCGTGTTCAACAAGTGCAAGGCCTGCCACGTGCTGGAGGATGGCGCGAATGGTGTCGGCCCGCATCTTTATGACGTGGTCGGTCGTGACGTTGGTGCCGTGGATGGCTTCGGCTATTCGGGCGCGCTGAGCGAGGCGGCGGATGTGTGGACCGCCGAAGAACTTTATGCCTTCCTCGAGAATCCTGCAGGGTATGCACCGGGCACCAGCATGGGCTTTGCCGGTCTGGGCAAGTCCGAGGATCGTGCCAACGTGATCGCTTACCTTGATCAAGCCGATGGCGAGACGGATATCGCAATTGAGGCCGCAGCCGAGGCGCCGACAGAAGAGGCCGCCAGCGAGGAAGCCGCTTCAGAGGAGGCCGCCAGCGAAGAGGCGCCAGCCGAGGAAACCGCAACCGAAGAGGCGCCAGCCGAGGAAACCGCAACCGAAGAGGCGCCAGCCGAGGAAACCGCAACCGAAGAGGCACCAGCCGAGGAAGCTACGACCGAAGAGGAAGCACCTGCGGAGGAAACTGCTAACGAAGAGGAAGCACCTGCAGAGGAAGCAGCGGCCGAGGAAGCGCCTGCCGAAGAGGCCGCCTCTGAGGCGACCGAGAGCGCTGATGCAGGCGGGTCTGAATTTGCCGCCATGGTTGCCTCCGCCGATGCGGGCAACGGCGAGCGTCTCTATCGTCGCTGCCAGGCCTGCCACAAGCTCGAGGATGGCGCGAATGGCGTCGGGCCGCATCTCTACGGCGTCGTGGGTCGCGACATCGCCGGGGTCGACGGGTTCAACTATTCCGACGCGCTTTCGGGGGTCGATGGGGCCTGGACGCTTGACCAACTCAGCGCCTGGATCGAGAACCCGCGCGAATTCGCACCGGGCAACCGGATGGGCTTTGCCGGGCTCAAGGACGAGCAGGACCGCGCCGATCTGATGGCCTATCTGCAGACCATCGGGAACTGAGCCGGACACAATACCGTGAGAATGGCCGCTTCCCGATCAGGGGGCGGCCTTTTTCATGGGGGCGGATCATCGGCGCTTGAACAAGCTGCCCCCCCTCCTTAGCTTGCCTGCAAAGGATCAAGCGCCAGATAGAAAATAGGTGCGACAGCAGGAGGATGACATGACCGGACAGCAAGCCCCGGCCAAGGCCCCGAGTTTCGACATTTTCGCGATCTGGCGCGGGTTGGTCCTGTTCACGGGACTGTGTATCGCCGCGCTGATGGCGCAGGTCGCCATGGCGGATGAGCATGAGAAGGTGATCACCTCGCATGGCTATTCGTTCTTCGGCGATCTTAAATATCCTGCCGATTACGAGCATTTCGATTACGTGAACCCGGACGCGCCCAAGGGCGGTGAAATCTCGCTCTATGCCCCCGGCACGTTCGATTCGATGAACCCCTATTCGCGCAAGGGGCGCGCCGGGCGGCTCTCGTGGATGGTTTATGAGAGCCTCTTGGGCGGGTCCGAGGCCACCGGAGAGCCGCTGCCGGGGGATCGCTATAACGAAAGCTACGGGCTGTTGGCGGAACGCCTCGAATATGACGAGGGCAAGACCTGGGTGATCTTCCACATGCGGCCCGAGGCGCGGTTCGCCGATGGCACGCCGGTCACCGCGCAGGATGTCGTGTTCTCGCACAATCTCTTTCTGGAGCAGGGGCTGCGATCTTATGCTGAAGCGGTCAAGCGCCGGGTGCTGAGCGCCGAGGCGCTGGACGATCACCGGGTCAAGTTCACCTTTGCCGAGGGCATCTCGCGCCGCTCGCTCATTGATCAGGTCGGGGGAACGCCGGTCTTTCCGCGCAAATGGTACGAGGAAACCGGCGCGCGGCTCGATGAGCCCCGGCTGGAAGCGGCGCCGGGGTCAGGCCCCTATCAGGTCAAAAGTTCCGAGGTGAACCGCAATATCGTCTATGAGCGCAACCCTGATTACTGGGGCTGGCATCTGCCGATCAACAAGGGGCGGCATAATTTCGACCGTATCCGGATCGAGTATTTCGCCGATGACAATGCCGCCTTCGAGGCATTCAAGGCGGGCATCTACACGTTCCGCCCTGAGGGAAATTCCAAGACCTGGGCGACGGGCTATGACTTTCCTGCGGCCAATCAGGGCCATGTGGTGAAAGAAGAGTTGCCCGACGGTCTGCCGCCGACACCGTCGGGCTTTGTCTTCAACCTCGGGCGCGAGGTGTTGAAGGACAAGCGGGTGCGCCGCGCGATTGCGCTCGGCTTCAATTTTGAGTGGACCAACCAATCGCTGCAATACGGCCTCTTCAAGCAGCGCCATTCATTTGTACAGGACACGCCCTTGCAGGCCGAGGGCGTGCCGGACGGTGCGGAGCTTGAGCTGCTGAAATCACTTGGCGATCTGGTGCCGGAAGACATGCTGACCGAGCCTGCCGTGATGGCGCACGAGTCCAATGGCGACCGGCTGAATGACCGGCGCAACCTGCGGCGTGCGATGAAACTGCTAGACGAGGCGGGCTGGGCCGTGGGTGACGATGGCAAGCGGCGCAATGCGGATGGCGAGTTGCTGAGCATCGAGATCCCGATTTCGGCGTCTGGTTCGGCCACCATGTCGGCGGTGGTCGAAAGTTTCGTGTCGAACCTGCAACTGATGGGCATCGACGCGCGGTTCGACAAGATCGACGCGGCGCAATATACCGCCCGCGAGCGGGATCGCGATTACGATCTGATCTTTGACAGCTACGTGGCGTTTCTCGAGGCGGGCACCGGCCTGCATCAGCGCTATGGCAGTCAGGAGGCCGCGTTCAGCCTGTTCAACCCGGCGGGGCTGGCGAGCCCGATGGTCGATGCGATCATCGACCTTGCACTCGAGTCGGGCAGCAAGGAGGAGCAAGACGTCGCGCTGACCGCTTTGGACCGGGCGCTGCGGCATGAGTTCTTCATGATCCCGACCTGGTATCTCGACAAGAGCTGGGTCGCCTATTGGGACATGTATGACTATCCCGAACCGCTGCCTGCCTATGCCACCGGCGTGCTCGATTTCTGGTGGTATGACGCCGAAAAGGCGCAGGCGCTGAAAGACGCGGGCGCGCTTTGATCCAGGAGATCCACTGAGATGGGGGCCTATATCCTGCGGCGGCTGTTGCTGATCGTGCCGACGCTCTTTGGCATCATGGTCATCAACTTTGCGTTGGTGCAATTCGTGCCGGGTGGCCCGGTCGAGCAGATGATCGCCAACATGCAGGGGCAGGGCAATGTGTTCGAGAGTTTCTCGGGCTCGGGCTCTGACACCGGGCAGGACATGGTGGGTGCGGCCGGAGGTAATGAGCAATATGTCGGCGCGCGCGGGCTGCCGCCGGAACTGATCGCGGAACTGGAGGAACAATTCGGCCTCGACAAGCCGCCGCTGGAGCGGTTCGTCAATATGATGTGGAACTACATGCGCTTCGATTTCGGCGAGAGCTATTTCCGCAAGATCGACGTGCTGGATCTGGTGCTGGAAAAGATGCCGGTCTCGATCACGCTTGGCCTGTGGTCCACGGTGATTGCCTATCTGGTCTCGATCCCGCTCGGAATTCGCAAGGCGGTGCAGGACGGATCGAAGTTTGATACATGGACCAGCGGGCTGATCATCGTGGCCTATGCGATCCCGGCGTTTCTGTTCGCGATTATGCTGCTGGTGCTCTTCGCGGGAGGAAGTTACTTTCAGATCTTCCCGCTGCGCGGTCTCACCTCGGACAATTTCGAGCAGTTGAGCCTGTTTGGTAAAATCGCCGATTACCTCTGGCACATCGCGCTACCGGTCATCGCCTCGACCATCTCGGCCTTTGCCACGCTGACGCTGCTGACCAAGAACAGCTTTCTCGATGAGATCAAGAAACACTACGTGATGACCGCCCGCGCCAAGGGGCTGGGTGAGGGCCGGGTGCTCTACGGTCATGTGTTCCGCAACGCCATGCTGATCGTGATCGCGGGCTTTCCGGCGGTGTTCATCGGGGTGTTCTTCGGCGGCTCTGTCCTGATCGAGACGATCTTTTCGCTCGACGGTCTGGGGCGGCTCGGGTTTGAGGCGGCGGTGGGTCGCGATTACCCGGTGATGTTTGGCACGCTGTTCCTGTTTGGTCTCATTGGCCTTGTGGTCGGTATCCTGTCGGACCTGATGTATGTGCTGGTCGATCCGCGCATTGATTTCGAGAAGCGGGAGGGCTGAGCGCGTGATCCGCCTGTCCCCTCTCAATCAACGCCGCTGGCGCAATTTCCGGCGCAACGGGCGGGCGTTCTGGTCGCTGATCCTGTTTTCGGTGATCTTCACCGTCACGCTCTTTGCCGAGTTCGTGGCAAATGACAAACCGATCCTTGTGCAGTATCGCGGCGATTTCTACGCGCCGATTTTCCGGTTCTACCCGGAGACGGCCTTTGGTGGCGATTTCCAGACCGAGGCGATTTATCGTGACCCCGAGGTGCAATGCCTGATCGCCTCCGGTGGGCTCGATATATGTTTCGACGACCCGGAG
Source organism: Roseovarius tolerans (assembly GCF_028885395.1). Lineage (NCBI taxonomy): Bacteria > Pseudomonadati > Pseudomonadota > Alphaproteobacteria > Rhodobacterales > Roseobacteraceae > Roseovarius > Roseovarius tolerans. Next base: position 3,798,563 of record NZ_CP118494.1, on the reverse strand, counting down.
GCCGTGATCGCGGATGCCGAGGACGGGGTGGTCGAGGGCGAGGAGATCATGGCAGGCTGGGCGATCTGGCCGCCGATCCCATATAGCTATGACACCACCGTGGACCGGCCCGGTGCTGCCCCCCTGCCGCCCAATGAGCAGAACTGGCTGGGCACCGATGACACCAAGCGCGACGTGCTGGCGCGGGTGATCTACGGGTTTCGCCTGTCGGTGATGTTCACGCTGATCGTGACGCTGCTGTCGTCAGTGATCGGAGTTTTCGCAGGTGCCGTGCAAGGCTATTTCGGCGGGCGGACAGACCTGATCTTTCAGCGGATCATCGAGATCTGGGCGTCTACCCCGCAGCTATACGTGATCATCATCCTCTTCGCGATCCTGCCGCGAAGTTTCTGGCTGTTGGTGGTGATCACGGTGCTCTTCGGCTGGATGGCATTGGTGGGCGTGGTGCGGGCCGAATTCCTGCGTGCGCGCAACCTCGAATACGTGCGGGCGGCCAAGGCGCTTGGCGTCAGCAACATTACCATCATGTTCCGCCACATGCTGCCCAATGCGATGGTGGCGACGCTCACCATGCTGCCGTTTGTTATCACCGGGACGATCTCGCTGCTGGCGGGGCTGGATTTCCTCGGCTTCGGATTGCCGTCCTCTTCGCCCTCGCTGGGGGAGTTGACGCTACAGGCCAAGCAGAACCTGCAGGCACCGTGGCTGGCCTTCACCGCGTTTTTCGCCTTTGCCATCATGCTGTCGCTGCTGGTGTTCATCTTCGAGGGCGTGCGCGACGCGTTCGATCCCAGAAAGACGTTTGAATGAGTGTGCTGACGGTCAGTGATCTGCGGGTGAGTTTCCGGCAGGACGGGCAATTGATCCCGGCGGTCAAGGGCGTGTCGTTCAGCGTCGACCGGGGCGAGACGGTGGCGCTGGTGGGCGAGTCTGGCTCTGGCAAATCGGTCACCGCGCTTTCGACCGTGTCGCTGTTGGGGGCCTCGGCGGAGGTGACGGGCAGCGTCACCTATGCGGGGCAGGAGATGATCGGCGCCGATGACAAGCGCCTGCGACAGGTGCGCGGCAACGATATCAGCTTTATCTTTCAGGAGCCGATGACCTCGCTCAACCCGCTCCACACGCTGGAAAAGCAGCTGCGCGAGAGCCTTGAGCTGCATCAGGCACTGACCGGCGATGCCGCGCAGGCACGGATCGTGGAGTTGCTGGAGCGGGTCGGAATTCGCGACGCGGCGAGCCGTCTGGGGGCCTATCCGCATCAGCTGTCGGGGGGGCAGCGGCAGCGCGTGATGATTGCCATGGCACTAGCGAACAAGCCCGACATCCTGATCGCGGATGAACCGACCACCGCGCTTGACGTGACCATTCAGGCGCAGATTTTGGAGTTGCTGGCCAATCTCAAGCGCGACGAGGGGATGGGGCTATTGTTCATCACCCATGATCTGGGCATCGTGCGGCGCATCGCCGACAAGGTCTGCGTGATGAAGGATGGCGAGATCGTCGAGGCGGGCAAGGTGGACGAGGTCTTTGCCGCGCCGAAACATGACTATACGCGCAAACTGCTGGGGGCGCAGGCTGTGGGCAAGCCCGCGCCGGTGCCCGAAGGGGCCGAGGTGGTGGCGGAGACGCAGGATTTGCGCGTGTGGTTTCCCATTCAGAAGGGGTTTCTCAAACGCACCGTCGGCCATGTGAAGGCCGTGAACTCGGCGACGCTCAAGGTCCGGGCGGGCGAGACGCTTGGCGTCGTGGGCGAGAGCGGCTCGGGCAAGACGACGCTGGCGCTGGCCATCATGCGGCTGATTGCGTCGCAGGGGCAGATCAGCTTTGTCGGTGAGGATGTGCATGGCTGGTCCACGCGGGATTTGCGAAAGCGCCGCGCGCAGATGCAGATCGTTTTTCAGGATCCGTTCGGCAGCCTGAGCCCGCGCATGACATGCGCGCAGATCATCGCCGAGGGGCTGGGCGTGCATGGCAATCCCGGCGGGCGGCCGCAGCGCGAACTGGTCGCCGAGGTGATGGAGGAGGTGGGTCTCAATCCCGCCACGATGGACCGGTATCCGCATGAGTTTTCCGGCGGGCAGCGGCAACGGATCGCGATTGCCCGGGCCATGATCCTGCGGCCCAAGCTGGTGGTGCTGGACGAGCCGACAAGTGCCTTGGACATGACGGTGCAGGTGCAGATCGTCGACCTGTTGCGCGATTTGCAGGTGAAATACGGGCTGGCCTATCTCTTTATCTCTCACGACCTGCACGTGGTACGCGCCATGAGTCACCGGGTGCTGGTGATGAAGGATGGCGATGTGGTGGAGGCGGGCGAGGCCGAGTCGATCTTTACCGCGCCACAGACCGAGTACGCGCGCACCCTGCTGGCCGCGTCGATGGAGGGTAAGGCCGAGGCCGAGGCCGGTTAGATTGCCGAACTGTGACCTTGTTCGTTCATCTCGTAGGTGTCGAACTGCCGGGCGATCATCCGGGTCAGGGGGCGGGCCTCTTGCGGGATGAAAAGACCGCTGTCATCAAGCTTCAAGTGGCCGGCATAGGCGCGCGCCACCTTCGAGAGCATGTCGTGCAGTGCCGCGCTTGAGATGTCGAAATCGCGGGTGATCTCGGCGGCGTCGATGCGGAATTCGCACATCAGCTGTTCGATCAGTCGTGACCGCAGCCTGTCGTCGTCCGAGAACACGTGCCCCCGCGCGGTCGAGAAACGCCCTTCGCGGATGGCCCCGGTATGGGCCCCCGTGGCAGGGGCGTTCTGCGCGTAACCTTGTGGAAAGCGCGAGATCGAAGAGGCCCCGAGCCCGATCAGAACCTCGGAGGTGTCGTCGGTATAGCCCTGGAAATTGCGGCGCAGGCGTCCGGCCTTTTGTGCCACGCTCAGACCGTCATCCTTGGTCGCGAAATGGTCGATGCCGATCTCGTCATAGCCATCCCAGAGAAACAGCCGACGGGCCGTTTCAAAGAGGGCGAGCCGTTCCTGCGGCGTGGGCAGGGCATCCGAGGGGATCATCTGCTGGCGCTTGGCCATCCACGGCACATGGGCATAACCATAGAGCGCGACCCGATCCGGGTTGAGCGACAGGAGTTTCTGCACACTCTCTGTGATCCGCGCCTTGGTCTGGTGCGGCAGGCCATAGAGGATATCGGCATTCAGGCTGGCCACGCCACGCGCGCGGATTTCCTCGGCGGCCCAACGGGTGATGTCATAGCCTTGCAGGCGTCCGATGCTCTTTTGAATCTCCTCGTCGAAATCCTGCACACCGATCGAGGCGCGGTTCATGCCCGCCGCGGCAAGCGCGTCGAGACGCGCACCGTCGATCTCATTGGGGTCGATCTCGACCGAAAACTCGGTGGTGTCGGTGAAGGGGGCGATATCGCGAATAGCTCCGGCCAACTCGCTCATCATGCCGGGTGACAGGAGCGTGGGCGTGCCGCCGCCCCAATGCAGCCGCGACAGGCGCACGTTCCTGGGCAGATGCGCGCCAAGCATGGCAATCTCGGTTTTCAGGGTTTCGAGATAGGCTTGCACCGGTTTGTCGCTCTGGGTGCCCTGGGTGCGGCAGGCGCAGAACCAGCAGAGCCGTCGGCAGAACGGCACATGTACGTAGAGAGATATCTCTGCGCCCTCTGGTATGGCCTTGATCCAACTGCTAAAATGCCCGGATCCCACAACGCGGTTGAAGTGGGGCGCGGTCGGGTAGCTGGTGTAGCGTGGCACTTTGGCGTCAAAAAGACCCAGTTTGCCTAGTTGAGTTTGCGTATCCATGTGCCTAGGATTAGGCGTGGCTCGGGGTCAAAGCCTTGACCCAGATCAAAATACGAAAAAAGTGACCCCTGAATGCTGAAAGAATCCGCCCCCATTGCGCCGCATGAATGTGCGGATTGTCCGATCCGCCACCGCGCGGTGTGCGCGCGGTGTGAATCGGACGAGTTGGAGCTGCTTGATCAGATCAAGTATTACCGCAGCTTCGAGGCCGGGCAGACGTTGATCTGGTCCGGTGACCATATGGATTTCGTGGGCTCGGTCGTCACCGGCATCGCGTCGCTGACCCAGACCATGGAGGATGGGCGCACGCAGATGGTTGGCCTGCTGTTGCCGAGTGATTTCGTGGGCCGCCCGGGGCGTGATAGTGCGGCCTATGACGTGGTGGCGACGACCAATATCGTGATGTGCTGTTTTCGCAAGAAGCCCTTTGAAGAGATGATGGTGCGCACGCCGCATATCGCGCAGCGCCTGCTGGAAATGACGCTGGATGAACTGGATGCGGCGCGCGAGTGGATGCTGGTGCTGGGGCGCAAGACCGCGCGGGAAAAGATCGCCTCGCTTATCGCGATCATCGCGCGGCGCGATGCGGCGCTGAACATGGCAGGTATGCGCGGGCCTTTGACGGTCGATCTGCCGCTGACGCGTGAGGCGATGGCCGACTACCTCGGGCTGACGCTGGAAACCGTCAGCCGTCAGGTCTCGGCGCTCAAGAAGGACGGGGTGATCGGGCTTGAAGGCAAGCGGCGTGTGACGATCCCCGATTTCAACCGGCTGCTGGACGAAGCGGGCGATGACAGCGATGGCGGGATGCTTGCCTGACACGCTGCCCTTCGCCACCTACGACGTGTTCACCGAGCAGCGCTTTTCCGGCAACCCGCTGGCAATTGTTGAACAGGCCGACCGATTGAGCACGGCGCAGATGCAGACCATCGCACGCGAGTTCAACCTTTCGGAGACGATTTTTGTCCAACAGCCCGATGACCCGGCGCATGACGCAAAAGTGCGCATCTTCTTTCCGACAGCCGAGATACCGTTTGCCGGGCACCCGACTATCGGCTGTGCCATTCACCTCGCGCTGGAATCGGCGCCGGAGACGGATTTTGAGACTGCGATCACGCTTGAGGAAGTCGCCGGCCTCGTGCCTGTCCGGGTCTCGCGACATGGCGAAACGCTGCAGGCAGAGTTTCGTGCCCCGGTTCTGCCCCACCCGCCCGAGCACGGGGCCCTGCCCGACGTCGGGATTTTGGCCGCTGCGGTGGGGCTCGACCCGGAAATGATTGGGACCGGCGCGCACAGGCCGGGCCTGTGGCAGGGCGGTCCAAGTTACCTCTACGTGCCGGTACGCGACCTTGAGGCTTTGACCCGCGCGCGGCCCAGCGAACCTGCGTGGACCCGCGCAATGGATATTGCCGCCGCCGACAGCATCTATCTCTATGCGCCTCTGCCACCGGGCCAGGGTGCCGATTTCCGCGCTCGCATGTTTTCGCCCACCGCCGGAATCCCCGAGGATCCGGCGACCGGCTCCGCGGCTGCCATCATGGCCGCCCAACTGCGCGCCGCCGGTGTTTTGCAAGAGGGCGAAACCCGACTGACCCTGCATCAGGGGGTGGAGATGGGGCGCGACTCGGCAATTGGCCTTCGGATCGTAACGCAGGACGGTGCGCTGGCCGAAATTCATGTCACCGGGAGCGCCGTGCCGGTCAGCCGGGGCCGGATTTGCCGTCCCGACTGATGCTCGTGATCCTCTAGTGCGCCATGAATACCGGCAGGTTGGCCTGTTCCAGCATGTAGCGCGTCGCGCCGCCGAAGATCGCCTCGCGGAAGCGGGAGTGGCCGTAGGCCCCCATGACCACCATGTCGGCATCCATGTCGCCTGCGTGTCGCAGGAGCACATCCGAGACGCGCGGCAGGGTCTTGGAGAGCACGTCGATCTCGACCTTGACGCCGTGGCGCGCGAGGTATTGCGATAGAAGGCCGCCGGGATCGGAGCGATTGGGGCCGTGGCTGGGCGGGTCGATGACCACCACGTGCACCACATCTGCGCGCTTCAGCAGAGGCAGGGCGGCCCGGACGGCACCAAGCGCCTCGCTGCTTTCGTTCCAGCCCAGCATGATGCGCGCCGGGCGCGGCACGGGCGTGCCCCCCCTGGGGGCCACGAGCACCGGGGTGCGGCCTTCGAAAAGGGCCGATTCGGTCACCGGCTCAAGCTCGGCCCCGCGCCCCTCGGCGTAGGGTTGCGGCAAGATGACCATATCGGAGAACCGCGCGCGGGCCGCGACATGGCGTCCCAGATCGGCAAGCTGGCTGACGCCGGCCTCGACGCTCCAGCGCAGGGCGGAGCCGCCGAGAACCTTGCGGGCCCTGGCCTCGATCGCCTCGGCCTCTTCCTGGGCGCGGGCGATGGTTTCCTGCAGGACGATGGCGCTGGCCCCGGCGTAGTAATAGCCGGACTGGCTTCGATCCACGCCGAGGCAGAGCACATCGAGATGGGCCTCATGCTCGGTGGCGGCGGCCATGGCATGGTCGAGGGTTTCGTCAACAAGCGACTCGTCGGTCAATACTGTGAACAAACTGTTATAGGTCATGTCGCATTCCTTTGACCGTGTTGCGTTTGAATGCAGCATATAAGTCGATATGGGGTGGCGCCTTGACGCGGATCAAGACATAGCCGTTCAGGTTTTGACACAGATCAAGGATAGTTGACTCCGATCCTATCATTACGGTGCAGAGTCTAAACGCGCCCGTGCGGGTCAGCGACTCGTGCGGAAAGAGACGAAGGGACGCAACATGACGAACTATATCAAGCTGATCGTGCTTGGTCTGATCACGCTATTCGCGTTGATCGCGGCCAATTACGCGCGCGATCTGGCCTATCTGGTCAATGCGCTGACTGTGGCGCTGGTGGCCGGTGGGCTGTTTTTGTGGACGCTGCGCCACACCGATGAACCGAAGGCCAATATCGACCTGTCGGGCGAATACATGGACGGTGTCGTGCGCGCCGGGGTCGTCGCCACGGCCCTCTGGGGTGTCGTGGGCTTTCTCGCGGGCACGTTCATTGCCTTTCAGCTTGCCTTTCCGCAGCTCAATTTCGACTGGGCGCAGGGATATGCGAATTTCGGGCGGTTGCGGCCCTTGCATACAAGTGCTGTGATTTTTGCCTTTGGCGGCAACGCGCTGATCGCGACCTCGTTCTACGTGGTGCAGCGCACGAGCGCCGCGCGGCTGTGGGGCGGAAACCTCGCATGGTTCGTCTTCTGGGGCTATCAGCTGGTGATCGTGCTGGCCGCCACGGGCTATCTGCTGGGCGCCACGCAGTCCAAGGAATACGCGGAGCCCGAGTGGTATGTCGATCTGTGGCTGACGGTGGTCTGGCTGGCCTATCTGGCCGTGTTCCTCGGTACCATCGTCAAGCGCAAGGAGCCGCATATCTACGTGGCCAACTGGTTTTACCTGTCGTTCATCATCACCGTGGCGATGCTGCACGTGGTCAACAACCTCAGCATCCCGGTCTCGGTCTTCGGCTCCAAGTCGGTGCAGGTCTTCTCGGGCGTGCAGGACGCGATGACGCAGTGGTGGTATGGGCACAACGCCGTGGGCTTCTTCCTCACCGCAGGCTTCCTTGGCATGATGTATTACTTCGTGCCGAAACAGGCCGAACGTCCGGTTTACAGCTACAAGCTGTCGATCATCCACTTCTGGGCGCTGATCTTCATCTATATCTGGGCCGGTCCGCACCACCTGCATTACACCGCTCTGCCGGACTGGGCCTCGACCCTCGGCATGGTGTTCTCGATCGTGCTGTGGATGCCGTCCTGGGGCGGGATGATCAACGGTCTGATGACGCTCTCGGGCGCATGGGACAAGCTGCGCACCGATCCGATCATCCGGATGATGGTGATCTCCATCGGGTTCTACGGCATGTCCACCTTCGAGGGACCGATGATGTCGATCCGCGCGGTGAACTCGCTGTCGCATTACACCGACTGGACGATCGGGCACGTGCACTCGGGTGCGCTTGGCTGGAACGGGATGATCACCTTCGGCGCACTCTACTTCCTTGTGCCCAAGCTGTGGAACCGCGAGCGGCTCTATAGCCTGAGCCTGGTGAGCTGGCATTTCTGGCTGGCGACCATCGGGATCATTCTCTACGCCGCCGCCATGTGGGTGACGGGGATCATGGAGGGCCTGATGTGGCGCGAAGTGGATGCGAACGGTTTCCTCGTGAACTCCTTCGCCGATACCGTGGCCGCGAAACTGCCGATGTATATCGTGCGTGGCCTGGGCGGGGTGCTGTTCCTAAGCGGGGCGCTCATCATGTGCTACAACCTCTGGATGACTGTGAAGCGTTCGCCGGCTGTCGAAGCCACGAACAGCGCAGTCCCGGCTGAATAAGGAGGGCCGGAGAGATGGCAATTCTGGACAAACACGCAATCCTGGAAAAGAACGTCACGCTTCTGGCGATCTTTGCCTTCCTTGTGGTCACCATCGGGGGGATCGTGCAGATCGCCCCGCTGTTCTGGCTCGAAAACACCATCGAGGATGTAGAGGGCATGCGCCCCTACTCTCCGCTGGAACTGACCGGACGCGATATCTACGTGCGCGAGGGCTGTTACGTCTGCCATAGCCAGATGATCCGCCCAATGCGTGATGAGGTGGAGCGTTACGGGCATTACTCGCTGGCCGCGGAGTCGAAATACGACCATCCGTTCCAGTGGGGCTCCAAGCGCACAGGGCCGGATCTGGCCCGTGTAGGGGGTCGTTACTCGGATGAGTGGCATGTCGATCACCTGCGCAATCCGCAATCGGTGGTGCCGGAATCGGTGATGCCGAAATACGGTTTCCTCGAGAACCGCATGATCGAGCCTGAGCATATCGAGGACCTGCTGGGGACGCATCGTCTGGTTGGCGTGCCCTATACCGAGGAGATGATCGAGAACGCCAAGGCCGATTTCAACGTGCAAGTCGATCCGTTCGGCGACACCGACGGTCTGCTCGCCCGCTATCCCAATGCGCAGGTGCGCAATTTCGACGGGCAGCCGGGGATCTCCGAGGCGGATGCGCTGATCGCCTATCTGCAGATGCTGGGCACGCTGGTTGATTTCTCGACCTTCACGCCCGTGGCAAACCGGTAAGGAGGACAGATCATGGAAACCTATTCCCTGCTGCGCCAATTTGCCGATAGCTGGATGTTGCTGGTGCTCTTCGCGTTCTTCATCGGGGTGGTGATCTGGGTCTTTCGGCCCGGCGCCAGCAAGACCTACGAGAACCCGTCGAACATCCCCTTCCGGCACGAAGACAAACCGGCACCCTCACGGGATGCCGACGCCAAGGAGGCGTAAGACATGGCCAAGAAACCAACCAAGAAACAGGAACCGGATACCACCGGCCACGAGTGGGACGGTATCCAGGAATACAACAACCCCTTGCCGCGATGGTGGCTGTGGACCTTCTATGCCTGCATCGTCTGGGCGCTTTGGTATGTCGTCGCCTATCCCGCGTGGCCGCTGATCAATGAGGCGACGGCGGGCTACAAGGGCTGGTCGACCCGCGCCAACGTGGCCGAGGAGATTGCCGAGGCCGAGGCCGCCAACGCCGAGATCAACGCGCGGCTGGCCTCAGCCGAACTGACCGCGATCGCGGACGATGCCGAGTTGCAGGGCTATGCGACCTCTGCCGGGGCGGCGGTCTACAAGACCTGGTGCGCGCAGTGCCACGGGTCGGGTGCGGCCGGGGCAAAGGGCTATCCCAACCTGCAGGACGACGCCTGGCTCTGGGGTGGGACGATCGAGGATATCCACTACACCGTGGCCCACGGTATCCGAAACGAGGAAGACGCCGATGCGCGCTATTCCGAGATGCCGGCGTTTGGCGATCTTCTGGAGCCCGCGCAGATCGAAGAGGTCGTCAATTACGTGATGTCGCTATCGGGTGAGCCGCAGGATGCCAGCCTCGTGGCGGCAGGCGAGACGGTGTTCATGGATAACTGCGCCGCCTGTCACGGCGAGCAGGCGCAGGGCGATATCTATCAGGGCGCGCCCAACCTTTCGGATGCGATCTGGCTCTATGGTGGGGATTACGACACCGTCAAATACACCGTCGTCAATTCGCGCTATGGCGTGATGCCACCGATGGGCGGGGCCGATCTGAGCGAGGCCGAGATCCGCGCCGTTGCGCTCTATGTCCACCAATTGGGCGGGGGCGAGTAACCCCAAAAGAATACCCCTGGCCGCAAGGCCCGGGGGATGGTACCGGTCTTTCCGTCCTGTTCGCGCGTTTCCTGGAAGGACCGGTACCGATTACATCTGCGGATTGGACGATTTGTCAAGCTGGCCCCCTTCGCGGGGGCTTTGTCGTTTTGGTTCAGTCGCGGCGGCGCGCGGTAAGATGCGCCTCCAACTCAGCGCCGCTGCGGGCGTCGAAACGCTCTGCCGGCGGCCAGTGGGCGCGCCCCTGATGGCGGTGGCGGGTTTCGGGGCCGACGTTGAGGCGGGTGGCGGTCCTGAAAGTATTCGCGAAAATTCCTAGCATTGTGTGATCCTTTCCTGTGCTGTTGTGCTACGCTCAATATGGGATAAGACGTCGTTTCACGCGACTCTGGAAAATTTCCAAATTGTAAGCTAGGCTAACATCATGGATTGGCAGGCCCTTCCCCCTCTGACGGCGCTGCGCGCCTTTGCGGCGCTGGCTGAGACAGGCGGCACGGCAGCGGCGGGCGCGCGGCTGAATGTCAGCCACGCCGCCGTGAGCCAACAGGTCAAGCAGCTTGAGGCGCATCTGGGCGTGGCGCTGGTGGACCGGACGGGGCGGCAGTTGCGCCTGACCGCCGAGGGGCGCGATCTGGCGGATGCGCTGTCGCTTGGCTTTGGTGCGATTGCTCGGGCGGTCGAGACGCTGATAGGGGCCGATGCCGACCGCCCGCTGCAAATCTCGACGACGCCCAGTTTCGCGGCGCATTGGTTGATGCCCTGCCTGAGCGAGTTCCGGCAGGCGCATCCGCAGATCGACCTGATGATCGACCCGACGCCCCGGATGGTCACGCTGGAACCGGGCGGTATCGACATTGCCCTGCGCTATGGCACCGGGCACTGGCCGGGGCTGGAGGCGGACTTGTTGTTCCGCTCGCCCATCGTGGCGGTCGCTGCGCCCTCGCTGGTCGAGGGCAAGCGAATCGACTGCCCCGCCGATCTGGCCGATCTCCCCTGGTTGCAGGAATTCGGTACCAACGAGGCGAGCGATTGGCTGCGCCGTCGCGGCGTGGTCAAGGAGCGTGCGGCGGGGCTTGTGCAGGTGCCGGGGAACCTGCTTCTGGACGGGCTGCGCAACGGGCAGGGGGTGGCTGTCACTGTGCGCGAATGGGTGCGTCAGGATATCGCGGCGGGGCGTTTGCGGCTGTTGTTCGAGGAGAGTGAAGACAGCGGATACCATATTGTCACCCGTCCCGGCGTGCTGCGTCCGCCCGCCAAGGCCTTTGTCACATGGCTGCGACGGCAGGCGCGTCAGACGGTCTCATGTGAATAGATCGATTCAGGAGTCAGAATTTGATGCAGGTCAAAGCTCTTGGCCTCGCGCCCTGCCAAAAGACGATCAACAGATGCAAGATATCGGAGTACCTCCGTGGCCGATTCCCAGCCAGACGCCCCCCAATCCCTCTATGCCGCGCGCGAGCCGGTCTTTCCCAAGAAGGTCTACGGACCGTTTCGCAACCTGAAATGGGTGATCATGCTTGTCACCCTGGGCATTTACTATGTCACCCCGTGGATTCGTTGGGACCGGGGGCCGAGCCTGCCGGATCAGGCGGTGCTGCTCGATCTGGCGGAGCGGCGGTTCTTCTTCTTCTGGATCGAGATCTGGCCGCATGAATTCTATTTTGTGGCCGGTCTGCTGGTGATGGCCGGTCTGGGGCTCTTTCTGTTCACCTCGGCCCTGGGCCGGGTCTGGTGCGGCTATGCCTGTCCGCAGACGGTGTGGACCGATCTGTTCATCCTCGTGGAGCGTTGGATCGAGGGCGACCGCAACGCGCGGCTGCGGCTGCACCGGCAAAAGAAGCTGGATGTCCGCAAGGTGCGGCTGCGGCTGACCAAGTGGGTCACTTGGGCTTTGATAGCGGTGGCCACCGGGGGCGCGTGGGTGTTCTACTTTACCGATGCGCCTACATTGCTGGTCGACCTCTTCACGCTTGATGCGCATCCCATCGCCTATACGACGATTGCCGTTCTGACCGGCACCACGTTCTTCTTCGGCGGCTTCGCGCGCGAACAGATCTGCATCTATGCCTGCCCCTGGCCACGTATTCAGGCCGCGATGATGGATGAGGACACGCTCACCGTCGGCTATCGCGAATGGCGGGGCGAGCCGCGCAAGAACTCTGAAGAGGTCAGGGACGGGGCGGAGCAGGGCGATTGCATCGACTGCATGGCCTGCGTCAATGTCTGCCCGGTAGGGATCGACATCCGCGACGGGCAGCAACTGGAATGCATCACCTGTGCGCTCTGTATCGACGCCTGCGACGACATCATGGAAAAGATCGGCAAGCCGCGCGGGTTGATCGACTACATGGCCTTTACCGATGAGCAATCCGAACGTGCGGGCGGCGCGCCCAAGCCGATCTGGAAACATGTGTTCCGTCCTCGGACGATGCTCTATACTGTGTTGTGGTCGCTGGTTGGGATTGGTCTCGTGGTCGCACTTTTCATCCGCTCTGATATCGACATGACCGTGGCCCCGGTGCGCAATCCGACCTTCGTCACCCTCTCCGATGGCTCGATCCGCAACACCTATGAGGTGCGTCTGCGCAACAAGCACCATGAGGAGCGGCGCTTCAACCTCGCGGTGACGGGTGATCCGGCAGTGCGGCTGCAACTCGAAGGCACGCCCTACAGTTCCATCACCGTGCCCGCCGACGAGATGCGTCTGCAACGGGTCTACCTGATCGCGCCTCCGGGGGCTGAGGCGGCGCGGGAGGAGCGCACCGATGTGCGGCTCTGGATCGAGGACACGCTGAACGGTGAGCGCGCCTACAAGGACACGGTATTCAACGGAAAGGACAACTGATGACCGAGCGTCAGATCACTGGCAAACATGTGTTCATCGGCTTTGCGTCGGCCTTCGCGATCATCATCGGGGTCAACCTGGTGCTGGCCTTTTCGGCGGTGCGCACCTTTCCGGGGCTGGAGGTCAAGAATTCCTATGTCGCGAGCCAGGAGTTCAACGACCGCAAGGCCGCACAGGAGGGTCTGGGCTGGACCATCGCGGCGGATCATCAGGGTGGCGTGCTGACCCTCGGGATCACCGATGAGGCGGGGCAACCCGTCGAGGTTTCAAGGCTGGAGGCGACGGTGGGCCGCGCCACGCATGTCTTTGATGACCAGACCCCCGAGTTTCGCTTTGACGGCAGCGCCTATGTCGCCCCCGTGGCACTTGGTGATGGCAACTGGAACATTCGCATGAAGGCGTGGGACGAGGCTGGCACGCTCTTTCAGCAGCGGGTCGTTCTGCACAAGGACTAGGTCATGACCGCCACAATGCGCCCCACGCCGTCGGCCTGCCCGGCCTGCTCCGCCGCCCCTGCGGCAGAGGCATTGGCGGCGCGCGACCTGCCCAAAGCGCAGATCGCCCTGTCGCTGCCGACGATCCATTGCTCGGCCTGCATTTCCAAGATCGAGCGGGCGCTGAACGATCATCCGCAGGTCAATTCGGCGCGGGTCAACCTGACGCTCAAGCGCGCCAGCATCGACGCCGCCCCCGAGGTGACGGCCGAAGAGATGCGCACGCTTGTCGAGGAGCTGGGATATGAGGCACATGAGCTCGATGCAGGCACGCTGAATGCCACCGCGACCGATCGCGCGGGACGCGACCTGTTGATGCGGCTGGCCGTCGCCGGCTTTGCCAGCATGAATGTCATGCTGCTGTCGGTTTCGGTCTGGTCCGGGGCCGAGGACGCGACGCGCGACATGTTCCACTGGATTTCCGCCGCGATCACCCTGCCCGCGATTGCCTTTTCCGGCGTGCCGTTCTTTCGCAACGCCTGGGCTGCGCTGCGCAATGGGCGGCTCAACATGGATGTGCCAATCGTGCTGGCCATCGTGCTGGCCATCGTCACATCTCTTTGGGAGACGATGTTGTCGGGCGAGCATGCCTATTTCGACGCGGCACTTGCGCTGACGTTCTTCCTGCTGGCCGGGCGTTATCTCGATCACCGGACACGAGCGATTGCCCGTTCGGCGGCGGAGGAACTGACCGCGCTGGAAGTACCGCGCGCGACGCGGCTGCGAGACGGCGTCGAAGAAGTTGTGAATGTCGCGGAACTGGCTGTGGGTGATCTGATCCTCGTGCGGCCCGGCGGGCGGATGCCGGTTGATGGCGAGATCGTCAGCGGCACGTCGGAGATCGACCGCTCGCTGCTGACCGGCGAGACGCTGCCGGTCTTTGCAGGCGAGGGGCAGGCAGTGAGCGCGGGCGAGGTCAATCTGACCGGCCCGCTGACCATTCGTGCCAGTGCCGTGGGAGCCGAGACATCATTGCACCGAATGGCCGATCTGGTGGCGATCGCTGAATCTGGGCGCTCGCGCTACACCTCGCTCGCCGACAAGGCGGCGAAGCTTTATGCGCCGGGGGTGCATATCCTGTCGGGGCTGAGTTTCATCGGTTGGTATCTCTATACATGGGACATGCGCACGGCGCTCAACATCGCCGCCGCTGTCCTGATCATCACCTGCCCCTGTGCGCTCGGGCTTGCGGTGCCTGCTGTGACCACGGCGGCCTCGGGGCGGCTCTTTCGGCGGGGGATGCTGATCAAGCATGAAACCGCGCTGGAGCGATTGGCGCAGGTCGACACGGTGGTGTTCGATAAGACTGGCACCCTGACCACCGGCACGCCGCATCTGACCAATCTCGATGCCCTGCCGCGCGCGGCGGTGGAGACGGCCCTCGCATTGGCGCAGGGCTCGTCGCATCCGCTGGCGCAGGCAATCACCAAGGCGGCGCGCGATGCCGGCTTTGCGGCGGCGGAGGTGCGCGACGTGACCGAAGTGCCGGGCTATGGCACCAAGGGATTGATTGCAGGCGAGGAGGTGCGGCTTGGCCGCGCAAGCTGGACCGGGGCCGAAGGGCTGTCGCAAACCGCGACCTATCTGAAGATCGGCGCGGCGGCGCCGCTGGCGCTGACATTCACAGACGCCTTGCGCCCCGGCGCAGAGGAGGCGGTGCAGGCACTGGTCAAAGGGGGCAAGCGCGTGATCCTGATGTCAGGGGACACGACGCCGTCGGTGGAGGCCCTGGCGCAGCGTCTGGGCATCCCGCATTGGATGGCGGAGGCGCTTCCGGCTGACAAGGCGGCGCGCGTCGAGGCGCTGCGCGCCGAGGGCGCGCATGTGCTGATGGTGGGTGACGGGCTCAACGATACCGCAGCATTGGCCGCTGCGCATGTCTCGATCTCGCCCGCGACGGCGCTCGATGCCGCGAGGGTGGCGTCGGATATCGTGCTTCTGGGCAATGACCTCTCGCCCATCGGCGCGGCGTGCGAAACAGCCAAATCCGCCACCCGCCGTATTCGCGAGAATTTCCGGATCGCCACGGTCTACAACATCATCGCGGTGCCGCTGGCGGTGGCGGGGCTGGCGACGCCGCTGATCGCGGCCTTGGCCATGTCGCTCAGTTCGATTACGGTGTCCCTGAATGCTCTGCGACTGAGGTAAGCGATGAATATCCTCACCTATCTGATCCCGATATCTCTGATCTTGGGGGGTGTTGGCCTCGTGGCCTTTGTCTACACGGTGCGCAGCAACCAGTATGACGACCCCGAGGGCGACGCGCGGCGTATCCTGTCGGATGACTGGGACGACCACCCCAAACCCTGACCGCTCTTCATCTTTCCGAAAATACTCCGGGGGTTTGGGGGCGGGCCCCCAAGACCTCTGCGGTCAGCTTGGCCCGATCATAAAGCAGGTGACCTGCTTGGCCTGCAACCGGCGGCAGGCAAGATCGGCGCTGTCGCGGGTCATGCCCATGAAATTCGCGTCAAACCCTGTAGGGCGTTTCACGACCTTGCGCAGACTGCCGTCGAGCGTTGCCATTTCGCTGAGCGCGGTCTGCAAGAGCACCTGACGGGCCTTGTACTCGCTGGGGAAGCGGCCGACGTTCACGCCCCAATGCCGCCCGCCGGAGGTGGAGACGCGGGTCACGACCTCTGCCACCGGGTCCGTGGCCTCGGCGCTTGCAAGCGTGATGTCCTTGGGGCGGGGTTCCGGCCGGATGGCGGCATTGATCGCCTCGGCGATGGCGGTGCTGCCCTGTGCGGTCTGCGTGGCTGTCTCGTCCGGGGTGCCTGTCTCGACGGTGCTGTCCTGTGCCGCAAGCAGCGCGCGTTCGATGTCGCCGCTATCGGCGATGAGCACCGGGGTGGTCTCTGCGCCGGGCCGGGGTCGGGGGCGCAGGCTTTTGCGGACGGCGGCGGCAGCGGCGAGGCGCACGGTCTTGCCGGCAAGCTCGGGGCGTGCGCCACCGGCGGCGATCATCACCGGCTGGCTACCCATCTTGCCCAGATAGGACGGGCGGGCCGGACGGGCGAGGGCAACCCGGCTCGGGGCCTTGCTGAAGCCCAGGTCGAGCAGTTCCGCGACCTTGGCGTTACGCGAGGTGGTCGAATTGCCGCCGAAGACGGTGGCGATGATCCGTTCGCCGCCGCGTTCGGCACTGGCGGTCAGGTTGAAGCCTGCCGCGCGGGTATAGCCGGTCTTGATCCCGTCCGCGCCGCTGTAACTCTGGAGCAGACGGCGATTGGTATGGCTGACAGAGCGCACCCCTGCATGGGTCGTGATGCGTGAGAAGAGATTGTAATAATCGGGATAGTCGTAGAACAGGTGCCGCCCGAGGATCGTCATGTCGCGCGCGGTGGACAAGTGACCGCTCTCGGTCAGGCCATGGGCGTTCTTGAACGAAGTACGGGTCATGCCGAGCGCCTTGGCGGTGCGGTTCATGCGCCGGGCGAACTGTGCCTCGGACCCTTCGATCGCCTCGGCGAGGGCGGTGGCCGCGTCATTGGCGGATTTGACCGCCGCCGCGCGGATCAGGTAGCGCAGGGCGATGGTCTGGCCCGCGCGCAGACCGAGTTTGCTGGGCGGTTCACTGGCCGCGAACTTGGAAATCCGCACCTTGTCATCAAGGCTGATCTCGCCGTTCTCGACCGCCTCGAACACGACATAGAGCGTCATCATCTTTGTGAGCGAGGCCGGATGCAGTCGCGTATCGGCATTTCGTGCATAAAGCACCTTGCCGTTTCGCGCATCCATTACAAGACCTGCGTAGGGTGCCGCTGCCGCGCTCAACGGCACGATCACCAACATCCAGAAGGTCGCGAACGCCACCAATCCCCAACGGATCGGCTGCCTGCCCCGTGTTTTCATAGAACCGCTCTTTTACTGCCTCGTGTCGCCGATTTTTCGGCTGACGTGTTTTATAACTTAACCATAGCACAAGAGGTTTTTCTTTTAAAGTATTCGTTTACAACGAGTTTTTGAACGTGCCGCCCGGTACTGAGGCAACATGTAGTAGGTGTTGTCGGTTGGCCCTCAAGATGAACCTCGGAACCGGGAACAGCGGAGCTTGCTTTTGTCAAAAGACATCTGTCCCGGGCCAGGGCGCCTGCCTGATTTTTCAGCGAGATTGTTCGTGCTCGTAGCGTTGCCGCGCGATGGCCTCGTTGCGGTCGGCCTTTTGCTGATCGGCGAGGGCCTTTTCCACGTAGTTTAGATGGGCGTTGATCGCGGCGCGGGCGGCGTCGGGGTCGCGGGCCTGGATCGCAGTGTTGATCGCCCGGTGCTGATCGAGCAGGGCACCGCGCGTGGTGCGTTGCTTGAACATCACCTGCCGATTGTAGAACACGCCCTCGCGCAGCAGCTGGAACATCGAGCGCATCATGTGCAGCATGATCACGTTATGGCTGGCCTCGATGATCGCCATGTGGAACTCGGCATCGAGCCGCGCCTCGTCCGCCGGGTTGGTCTTTTTATGTGCAGCTTCCATCTTGTCCATGATGGTCTGGATCACCTGCAGATCGGTATCCGAGGCAAGGCGCGCGGCGCGGCAGGCGGCCAGCCCCTCGAGATCGCGGCGAAAGCCGATATAATCGAACACCGCCTCGTCGTGATCAGCAAAGAGCCGGATCAGCGCGTCGGAAAAGGCACTGCCGAGGACATCGGCCACGTAGATACCCGCCCCGGCGCGGGTGGTCAGCAGGCCCTTGTCCTGCAACTCGGCGATCGCCTCGCGCAGGGACGGGCGCGACACGCCCAGTTTGTCGGCCAACTCCCGCTCGGCGGGTAGGCGTTCGGCGGGGCGCAGGATGCCGCGCAGGATCAGTTTCTCGATCTGCCGTGTCACCGCGGTAGAGAGTTTCTCGGGTGTGACCTTTTGAAATGGCATGCGCGCGCCCCTTGAAAATTGGTTATACGATATGACCAATTTTTCCTTGCGGCAAGCGGCGTGATCAGAACTCGACCCCCGGCTGCGCCTTGACGCCCTGGCTGCGGAACGGGTGCTTGATCTCTTTCATCTCGCTGACAAGGTCTGCGAGGTCGATCAACTCGGGTTTGGCGCTGCGCCCGGTCAGCACGACATGTGTCATCGGCGGCTTTTCCTCTGCCAGAAACAGCAGCACGTCGTCGAGGTCGAGATAGTCGTAGCGCAAGGCGATGTTGATCTCGTCCAGCAGCACCATCGAGTTGGCCTCGTCGCGGATCAGATCCTTGGCCTTTTCCCAGGCGGCCTGCGCCATCTCGGTGTCGCGCTCGCGGTCTTGTGTATCCCAGGTAAAGCCCTCGCCCATGGTGTGGAAAGCGCAGACATCGCTGAACCTGTCTTTCAGCAGGCTGCGCTCACCGCTTGGCATACTGCCCTTGATGAACTGCACCACGGCGCATTGCATGCCGTTGCCGATGCAGCGCAGGATCATGCCGAAGCCGGAACTGCTCTTGCCCTTACCATTGCCGGTATGGACGATGATCAGGCCCTTTTCCTCGGTCTTGGTCGCCATGATCTTGTCGCGAGCGGCCTTTATGCGCTTCATCTTTTCCTTGTGGACTTCGGGGTCGAGGGCCATGCGTTCTCTCCTGCGTCACGATGCTTTGCGGGGGACTTTTGGCAGAGACGCGCGCGTGTGCAAGGGTTTTCGGCGTGCGTGGCACGCCTTCGTCTATCGTTTCGGGGGCACGGTTCGCCTTGAGCCATGCGATGATCGCCGTCCTTGCTTGCCACGGCGATATGCGGCTTGATCACGCGCGGTTTTGTCGCCAGAACAACCACATCGCGAGCCCCGTCGGGTTTGCAGAGCCAAAAGGGCCAGAATCATGGATTACAAGGCAGCAGGCGCGCCGAAGAAAGGCAGCAATGCCCCGCGTCACAAGGAGCACAACGCGCCCGGATCGCAAAAGAACCCGTTCGGCAAGCGACCCACCAAGGAAGAACTTGTGGCGCGGCTAAAGGCCAAGGCGCAGGCCCCAAAGAAAGCCTAAAGCGCTTTTTCCATGAAGATCGACGAGGGCGAGTTAGGATAATCGCCGAAGGGCCCGCAGGGGGTGAAGCCGTGCCGGGCGTAGAGACGGTGCGCGGCGTGCAGGACGTTGCCGGTCTCCAATTTCAGAGCGGCAAGCCCAAGGCTGCGGGCCTCGCCTTCGATGCGGCGCAGGATCGCGTCGGCCATCCCGCGCCCGCGCGCGACCTCATCGACGAACATGGATTTCACCTCGCCATAGCCGTCGCGCAGGGCAAGCGCGCCGGTGCCGAGGCAGGTCGTCCCTTCCATCGCGACGAAGAATCGGATGTCGGGCGCGCAGAGCGCGTCGATATCGAGAAAGAAATTGTCCTCGGGCGGGAACAGCGATTGCATGAGCGCGTGGCTTGCGGAGAGCAGCGCGGTCGCGTCTGGCCCTTTCGGGTCGGCGGGGATGATCCGGTAGGGCGTATCTGTGGCGCGTGCGGGCATTTCGGGTCTCTCCGGCGGGGAACGCGGGCAAGGTTAGCAGGCCCTCGGCGCGGTGCAAGTGGCGCGATTTCGGCGAAAACCCGCAATATCGTGTGGATAACTGACCTGTTCGCCCCATATCCTGTGGTTGGTCGTTGACAGAATCGCGGCGGGCTGGTCACATTCTGCTTTGATGGAATCGCCAGACCCGAGGTGCGCGTGCAGTTCTCCAAACTCCGACTGACCGGCTTCAAGAGCTTTGTCGACCCGACCGACCTGATCATCGCCGATGGCCTGACCGGGGTGGTGGGGCCGAACGGCTGTGGCAAGTCGAACCTGCTGGAGGCGCTGCGGTGGGTGATGGGTGAGAACCGCCCCTCGGCGATGCGCGGCGGCGGGATGGAGGACGTGATCTTTGCCGGGGCCGCGACCCGGCCCGCGCGCAATTTCGCCGAGGTGGTGATCCATCTCGACAATTCCGACCGGCTCGCCCCGGCCGGGTTCAACGATGCCGATCATCTGGAAATCGTGCGCCGGATCACTCGTGACGTGGGCAGCGCCTATAAGGTCAACACCAAGGATGTGCGTGCCCGCGACGTGCAGATGCTGTTTGCCGATGCCTCGACCGGCGCGCATTCGCCTGCGCTGGTCCGGCAGGGGCAGATCTCGGAGCTGATCAACGCCAAGCCGAAATCGCGGCGGCGTATTCTGGAAGAGGCGGCGGGGATTTCCGGCCTCTATCAGCGCCGCCACGAGGCGGAGTTGAAGCTGCGCGCGGCGGAGACCAACCTGACCCGCGTCGATGATGTGGTCGAGCAGCTGGCCGCGCAATTGGCGCAACTGGCGCGGCAGGCCAAGCAGGCGGCGCGCTATCGCCAGATTGGCGAGGAGTTACGGCTCGCTGAAGGGCTGTTGCTCTACCGCCGTTGGAAAGAGGCGGATCAGGCGCGCGCGCGGGCTGAGGAGGACTTGCGCGAGCGCACCACGGCGGCGGCACGCGCCGAAGCGGCTGCGCGCGAGGCCGCCAAGGCGCGCACCAAAGCCGACGATGCCCTGCCTGCCTTGCGCGAAGAAGAGGCGATCGCGGGGGCAATCCTGCAACGGCTGACCGTGCAGCGCGACACCCTGTCGGAACAGGAGGCCAATGCCCGCGACCGGATCGAGACGCTGGAGGGGCGCATCGCGCAGCTTGCCCGTGATATCGAGCGCGAGACCGGGCTGAACCACGATGCGGGTGAGACGATCAAGCGCCTCGACTGGGAGGCGGCGGAGCTGGCCAAGGGGGCCGAGGGGCATGAGGGGCGTCTGGAGGCCGCGCAGGAGGAGGCACGCGATGCCGCCCGCGTTTTGCAGGAGCGTGAAAGCGATCTGAGCCAGATGACCGAGGACATGGCGCGGCTCTCGGCGCGGCACCAATCGGCGCAGCGCCTGATCGAGGATTGCCGCAAGACGCTGGCGAAGAGCGAGACTGAGGCCGAGCGCGCCCGCGCCACACAGGCCGGATCGCTCGAGGCGCTGCGCAAGGCCGAGACCGATCAGGCGGCGGCGGCCAAGGCCGAAGCCGAGGCGGTGGCGGCGGCTGAGGCCGCCGAGGCCGCGCTGGTGACCGCCGACGAGGCCCGCGCCGAGGCGCAGACCCGTGAGGCCGAGGCGCGTGCCGCGCGATCGGAGGCCGAGGGCGAGGTGAACGCCCTGCGCGCCGAGGTTACGGCGCTGGCAAAACTGGTGGAGCGCGACACCGCCGAGGGCGGTCAGATCATGGACCGTCTGCAGGTGCAGCAAGGCTTCGAAAAGGCGCTTGGCGCGGCGCTTGCCGACGATCTGCGCGCGCCCGAGGTCGGGGCCGATGGCCCCTCGGGCTGGACCATCCTGCCCGGATACCAGACGCCGCAGCCTCTGCCCGAGGGGGTCACTGCGCTGACCAACCACGTCTCGGTGCCCGAGGTTCTGGCGCGCCGCATGTCGCAGATCGGCTTGGTCGACGCCGAGGATGCGCCGCGTTTGCAGCCGCTGTTGAAACCCGGTCAGCGGCTGGTCAGCACAGAGGGCGATCTGTGGCGGTGGGACGGGTTCCGGGCCTGGGCCGAGGACGCGCCCTCGGCGGCCGCGTTGCGGCTACAGCAACTGAACCGGCTGGAAGAACTGAAGCAGCAGTTGGAGCATGCCACCGCGCGCGCCGACGGGGCGATGCGCGCGCATGAGGCGCTGCGCGAGCAACTGGCGCACTGCACCGAGAAGGACCGCGCCGCGCGCGAGGCGCGCCGGTCGGCGGATGCCGCCGTCAACGAGGCCAATCGCGCGCTGAGCCGGGCCGAGGCAGACAGCAATCTTGCCGGGTCGCGGCTCGAATCCTCTGGCCTTGCGGTGACGCGCCACGAAGAGGAGGCGATGGCGGCGCGCAAGGGGCTGGCAGAGGCCGAAAATGGGCTGTCCGGCCTGGGCGACCTGGAGGCAACGCGCGCCGATCTCGAAGACATCAAGATGACCGTCGAGGCCGCGCGCATGACGATGATGGCCAAGCGTTCGGCGGCAGATGAATTGCGCCGCGAGGGTGAGCGGCGAACCCGCCGCAGCCAGGAGATTGCCAAAGAAGTCAGCGGCTGGCGGCACCGGCTGGAGACCGCCGAGAAGCGCAGCGCCGAATTGGCAGAGCGCAAGGATGCATCAGAGGCAGAACTGGCCGATGCGAGTGCGACGCCCGAGATCCTCGCCGCCAAACGCGCGGAACTGGGCGAAGAGATCACCCGCAGCGAGGCGCGCCGGGCTGAGGCCGCCGATGCGCTCTCGACCGCCGAAGGGGCGGCGCGGCAGGCGGGGCTCGATGAACGCGAGGCTGAGCGGCAGGCATCGGAGGCCCGCGAGGCGCGGGCCCGCGCCGAAGCCCGCGTCGATGCCGCGCGCGAGACCCGCGATCTGGCCGCCGAGCGGATTGGCGAGGCCATGGATACCACGCCCGACGCACTGCTGGAAAGCCTTGGGGCCGATCCTGACACCATGCCCGGTTCCGACGCCATCGAGGCGGATGTGAACCGTCTGAAACGGCAGCGCGATGCGCTTGGTGCGGTGAACCTGCGCGCCGAAGAGGATGCCAAAGAGGTGCAGGAAGAACACGACACGCTGGTCACGGAAAAGGCCGATCTGGAAGAGGCGATCAAGACGCTGCGCGGCGGGATTGCCAGCCTCAACCGCGAGGGGCGGGAACGCCTGCTGACCGCCTTCGAGCAGGTCAATTCGAATTTCACGCTGCTCTTCCGGCATCTATTCGGCGGGGGCGAGGCCAATCTCGTGCTGGTCGAGAGCGACGACCCGCTAGAGGCGGGGCTGGAGATCATGTGCCAGCCGCCGGGCAAGAAACTCTCGACGCTGAGCCTGCTGTCAGGCGGCGAGCAGACCTTGACGGCGCTGGCGCTGATCTTCGCGGTCTTCCTCGCCAATCCCGCACCCATTTGCGTGCTCGACGAGGTCGATGCGCCGCTCGATGACGCCAATGTGACACGCTTCTGCGACCTGCTTGATGAAATGTGTCGCCGCACCGAGACGCGGTTCCTGATCATCACCCACCACGCCGTGACGATGAGCCGGATGGACCGGCTGTTCGGGGTGACGATGGCCGAGCAGGGGGTCAGTCAGCTTGTCTCGGTGGACCTCAAGAAGGCTGAAGCCATGGTGGCCTGAGCACATTCACACACATCGACGACGTATTTTAACCTTTCCTTCACGTCGGCCCGGTGGTGTATTTTTGTTGCAATCCATTGCAGCAGAAGGAGGTGATCAGGCTGAATGAAAGCAATTTTCGAAAATGGATGGTCTTTCTGGCAGCGGGAACGTTGTTGGTCACGGTCATCCGGCTTTTGACGGGACTTTGAGTTCCTGAAAAAGAAGACCCTGCGGAGTTGGCGCTCCGCAGGGTCACGTTTTCGGTGCTCAGACTGAAAACAACTTTCGAATGCTTGATATACTGCCGATTCATTAGCAAAAAGTAAAGCGCGCCCCGCACAAACAGAAAACGCCGCCCCGAAGGACGGCGTGATCACTCTTCGGTCTGCCCGTGGCTTCAGAATCCGAGGCCAGCATACTTGTTCTTGAACTTCGACACGCGGCCGCCAGTGTCCATCAGACGCGAGGAGCCGCCGGTCCAAGCCGGGTGCACCGAGGGGTCGATGTCGAGCGAGAGCGTGTCGCCCTCGGCCCCGTAGGTCGAGCGCATCTGCACGACGGTGCCATCGGTCAGCTTGACGTCGATGAGGTGGTAATCGGGATGGATTTCTTTTTTCATCTTGCCAGTCCTTACGCCGACTTGCCCTTGAGGGGCTTGTAATGGGTGTCTTCCGCGATACGAGCCGATTTGCCACGGCGCGCGCGCAGGTAGTAGAGCTTGGCGCGGCGGACGCGGCCACGGCGCACCACCTCGATATGCTCGATATTGGTCGAATAGAGCGGGAACATGCGCTCCACGCCTTCGCCAAAGGAAATCTTGCGGACGGTGAACGAGCCTGCGATACCCTTGCCGTTGTTGCGGCTGATGCAGACGCCTTCGAAGTTCTGCACACGAGTGCGCGTGCCTTCGGTTACCTTGTAGCCGACGCGGATCGTGTCGCCGGCCTTGAAATCGGGAATGGTTTTCCCGAGCGAGGCGATCTGTTCCGCCTCCAACTGAGCGATAATATCCATCGCTATTCTCCTGATCTGCTTGCGGTTTTCCCCGCAAAGGTGGTTTGCGTCCCTCAGAGCTCTTGGTCTTCTTCCGGGTCCGCATGCCGCGCCCGCCAGAGATCAGGGTCGTCCTTGTCTTGTTCAGTCGTTTCCGCGGGCACCCCTCGGGGCCGAAGAAGGCCGGGCGGTGTGATGTGCCACAAGAAACACGCCCGGAACAGCGATGCCGATTCCAGACTGCGCGGTGTATAGGCGCAATCGAGGGGCGGATCAAGCCTTGTCGCGTTGGGATTTCAGGTGGCGGTCCCACAGGTCCGGGCGGCGCGTGGCAGTGAGGCGTTCGGACATCTCGCGCCGCCATTCCGCCACCTTGGCGTGATCGCCCGAGGTCAGCACCTCGGGGATCGGGCGGCCCTGCCATTCGGCGGGGCGGGTGTAATGCGGATGCTCCAAGAGGCCGCTCGAATGGCTTTCTTCGACGGCGCTCTCGGCATTGCCCAGAACCCCGGGCAGTAGCCGCACGCAGGCGTCGATCACGGCCTGTGCCGCGATCTCGCCGCCGGTCATCACGAAATCGCCCAGAGAGATCTCTTCGATGCCGTAATGTTCGATCACGCGCTCATCCAGCCCTTCGAAGCGGCCACAAATCAACGTCACGCCGGGCCCTTGCGCAAGGCGCTGCGCCATGGCCTGATCGAAGCGTCGCCCGCGCGGGCTGAGGTAAATGAGCGGTGCGCCGCGCGGTGCGCTGTCCTGTGCGCGGTCGATGGCGCGGCCCATCACGTCTGCGCGCAGCACCATGCCCGCGCCGCCACCGGCGGGGGTATCATCGACATTGCGGTGCTTGCCCTCGCCAAAGGGGCGCAGGTCGACCGGGGCGAGCGACCAAAGCCCGTCCTTGAGCGCGCGGCCGGTCAGGCTTTCGCCCAGAACACCGGGGAATGCCTGCGGCAGAAGGGTAATGACCTGCGCCTTCCACGCGCGGGCAAGCTCCGGCGTGGGGGTGATCAGCTCTCGCGGTTGCAGGGTGGCGCGAATGGATTTGCGCCCGTGGGATTTGGGTGTGTCACTCATGATGCTGCCGCTTAGCCTTTGGATCGGGGGGCAGGCAAGGGGTTTTGCGCGGCTCAGCTATCGGACTGTTCGGCGCGACGGTAGCGGCGCAGCACCTTGCGCTTGGCCTCGGCAAGCGCCTCGTCACCCAATGCAGAGCGGTTGAGTGTGAGAAAGTCATGCGCCGCGTTCTCGGGCTGGGTGTTGTGTTGGGGCAGGGTCGCAAGGTTGTCTGTCGCAACGCCAAGACGCCGCAATGCCTCGCCCAAGGGACCAAGGGGGTCGGGGCCGATATCCTCGATCCGGGCGGTCTCTACCTGCGCTTTGGCACCGAGACAGCGGCGCGCCTCCTCGATGATATGGGCGTGATCGGCGGCGGGGGCCATGCGGTCGCGGAACGGCTCGAACTCCTCGGTCAGGCGTTGCGCGCGCAGGTTCTGCCAGTAGAGGCTGCGCAGCCATGTCTCGGGGTCCCGGGTGGTGAACCAGACGGTGATCTGCGCCTCAGGGCCGTAATGCCGCTGCAAAACCTTGACCGCGCTGCGGGCAAGGATCGGGGCGGCGGCATAGGTCTTGACCCCCCTTAGGCCGGGCAAATGCCCGCTCAGCACCTCGGAACTGATGAGAAGCGGACGTCTGTCGCTGTTGTCCCGGTCTGCGACAGCGCGCTGAAATTCAGCGCTGAAGCGGTCGAGATCGGTCTGCGTGAGGCGTTCGGAGTAGTGCCGCGCAACACGGGCGGCCTCGATCAGGTCAGGGGTCAGCATTAGCTGAAGGCGCGGGGCGAGCGTGTCGAATTGCGCGGTTGCCCCGCGTTGCAGGCTCGACGTGCCGGTCTTGTGAAAACCGGGATGGAGCAGGATGCGCATCGCCTAGAACAGCCCCTCGGGCGGGTCCGCAACAATGCGTCCTGCTGCCAGATCGACCGTCGGCACCGCCTCGCGGGTAAAGGGCAGAAGCACCGTGGATTTGAGGCCGGGGCCGTGGATTTCCAAGAGGTCTGCCGCGCCGTGATTGAGCACCGCCTTGACCCGGCCCAGCGCTGTGCCGCCGGTGTCGACCACGTCGAGCCCGATCAGGTCGGCGTGGTAAAACTCGTCATCCGGCAGGCTTGGCAATCGGTCCCGGGGCACGTAGAGCCGCACGCCGCGCAGGGCGTCGGCCTGTTCCTTGGTGGCGATGCCGGGAAAGCGTGCGGTGAGGGCATTGTTGGTCTGGCCTGTCAGGGTCAGATCGAAGCTGCGGCTGGCGTCCTCGGTGCTGAGTGGCGCATAGTCGGCGATATCCTCGGGCGAGGCGGTGAAGCTCTTGAGGCGCAATTCGCCCTTGACGCCGAAGGCTCCGGCTATGGCCCCCACGCAGATGCGGTGATCGTCGCTCATGCTGCTCTCTCACGGTTTTGACCTGCATTGCAGGCTAGGGGAAAATCGCGCTGATGCAAAGGGTTGGCACACATCAGCGGGTCTCCGTCGGCAGGGTGGGGCGGCGTGTCTCCCATCCGGCCTGTTCCAGCTCGGGGGTGTCGCTGCGGGCCTCGGGCCAGCCGACGCAGAGATAGGCGACGAGCGACCAATCGCTTGGGATATCAAGGTCTTGGGCCAGTTGATCGGGGTCAAGGATCGACACCCAGCCGACACCGAGGCCCTTTGCGCGGGCGGTGAGCCAGAAGAGCGTGATCGCGCCCACCACGGAATAGCGGCGGGTTTCGGGCATGGTGGCCGCCCCGAGGCCCGCGCCCTTGTCGGTGCTGTCATCGCACCAGACCGCCAGCTGCACCGGGGCCTCTTGCATGCCCGAGAGTTTCAAGTTGCTGTAAAGATGCGCCTTTTCGCCGTCATAACCGTCGAGCGCCTGAGCATTCGCCGCGCTGAAATTGGCGAGGGCGGCGGCGCGGGCGGCGGGGGATTGCACCTCGATCACGCGCCACGGTTCGCTGAGGCCCACGGAGGGGGCCAACAGAAACGCGTCGAGGCAATCGCGCAGGATTGCCTCGTCCACGGGATCGGTGCGGAAGCGGCGCACGTCGCGCCGCCACCGCATGAGATCGCGCAGGTTGGTCTGGAAGTCTTTGGAAAACTCTGACATTCCAGTGCCTTGCCTGTCTTACTCTTCTGCCGTCGCCTCTTCGGCCGCAGCCTTTTCAGCAGGGGCGTTCGCGGCTTCGGCGGCTGCGGCGGCCTTGGCGGCTTTCTCTTCGGCGCGGTCCTGGGCTTTCTTGCCGGGGACGGCCTTTTTCAGGTTGGCGCGCTCTTTCTTGGCGATCACGCCTGCGTTTTCGAGCATGCGGCTGATGCGGTCGGTGGGCTGGGCGCCCTGCGCCAGCCAGTGCTGGATGCGCTCCACGTCCATCTTGACGCGGTCTTCGCTGTCCTTGGGCAGGAGCGGGTTGTAGGTGCCCAGTTTCTCGATGAAGCGGCCATCGCGCGGCATGCGGCTGTCCGCTGCAACGATGCGATAGAAGGGGCGCTTTTTCGAGCCACCACGGGCGAGACGGATTTTCATGGCCATTTGATATTCTCCTTTAATGGCGGGGGTTTGGTGGGGTCGAGCCCCACCCTACGACTGATGCTTCTGGTGATGCCGGATCACCTCGGCGATGATGAAGTTGAGGAATTCACGGGCGAATTCCGGGTCGAGGTCGGCGGATTTCGCCAGGTCTTCGAGCCGCTCGATCTGCGCGGCTTCGCGCGCGGGATCGGACGGGGGAAGGTCGTGTTCGGCCTTGAGCTTGCCCACCGCCTGGGTGTGCTTGAACCGCTCGGCCAGGGTGAAGACGAGGATCGCGTCGAGGCGGTCGATGCTCTCGCGGTGCTCGGCCAGAAGGGCCGCGGCGCGGGTGGCGTCATTGGTCATGGCGGGTCTCCCGGGCGGCGAACATGCGAGGCTGTATCACGTCGGTATTCTGTCGGTATCGCGTCGGTGCGCGGGTCAGGGTCATGTCAGTCAATTGGCATCCCCTTCGGCTTGAACATCGGGTCGCAATAATGGTCGATCTCGAGCTCGATCCCGTCGCGCAGCTGCCCCGAGGCGGCGGCGGAGGGGGACGGGTGGCGATAGACCGCGTCGGAGCCGTCGATCGTTGCGGCCTCGCGATCCTTGGTGCAGCCGAGACGTTCGGCAAGGCGGATGCTGTCGAGGTTCTTGGGGTCGATATAGCTGACCGCCCCCTCCCAGCCTTGCCGCTCGTAGAAATGGCGGCGCACGGCGTGGGTGGCTTCGAGTGCATAGCCCTTGCCGGCCTTGTCGGGCCAGATGATCCAGGCAATCTCGCGCTCGGGCCATTTGGCGGGGAACCAGCCGCCGGCCATGCCGTAGGTTTCGTCCGTCAGCTTGTCGTGGATCATCCACATGCCGAAGCCGCGTACCGCCCAATGGCCGATCTCGGCGGCGTAGAGCATCCACGCCTCATAGCCGTTGAGCGGCCCGCCCATGAAGCGCGAGCGGTAGGAGGCAAAGGTCGCCTTGAAATCGGGATAATCGCCCGCCTCGGGGCCGCGCAGCACGAGGCGGCGGGTCTCGATCACCGGGATATCGGGATAGTTGCTCATGCGTAGGCCTCGACCGAGCCGTCATCGTCGCGGCCAGGGGCGGTGTCGGTGGCGGCGTCGGGGCCGGGGTGGCGGTAGAGCATGTCGCGGCCCATCGAGACGTTGTCATATTCGCGCTCGAACACTGCGCCGAGGCGTTCGGCCAAGGCGACGGAGCGGGTGTTGCCCGGCAGGATGTTGGAGGTCAGCGTGGTGAACCCCAGATCCTCATAGGCGTAGCGGCGGGCGCGGAGAGCGGCCTCATGGGCGATACCGCGCCCCTCGAAACCCTCGAACACGACCCATCCCAGTTCCGGTTCGGGCCAGCCTTCGGGGTTCCAGATGCCGCAGATGCCTGCGGGCGCGCCGCTGGCCTTGTCCTCAATCGTGAAATAGCCGTAGCCATGGATATGCCAGTGGCCGATATTGCAGGCCCACCAGCGCCAGGCGTCGGGGCGCGTCTCGGCCCCGCCAAAGCCCCAGGCGCGGTCGGGATCGGCGAAGAAGGCCGCCAGCGAGTCGAAGTCGTGCAGTTCAGGCCCACGCAGGATGAGGTGGGTGCTGTCGAGCACAGGGGCTTGCGTGAGGCTCATGGGCGGGCCTCCGGGATAGTCGAGTATTTTTGGCAAGATGAAGTCATTGGATCACTTCTTCTTGCCGAAGCCCGAGAGGCCGGGGGGCAGGCCCATGCCGCCACCGCCCATGCCGCCCATGCCGCCGGGCAGCTTGCCGCCCATGGCCTTGGCGGCCTCTTCCATTGCCTTGGGGTCGTTCATGTCGGGCATGCCGCCCTTGCCGAACATGCCTGACATGGCTTGCTTGAGCATGCCGCCTTTGCCCATCTTGCCCATCTTCTTCATCATGTCGGCCATCTGCCGGTGCATCTTCAGAAGCTTGTTGAGATCGGACACCTCTTGCCCCGCGCCTCGCGCGATGCGTTTCTTGCGGCTGGCCTGCAACAGGGCGGGATTGGCGCGTTCCTTCTTGGTCATCGACTGGATGAGGGCGATCTGGCGCAGGATCATCTTGTCGTCAAAGCCCGACTCCTGCACCTGTTTCGCCATCTTGCCCATGCCGGGCATCATCCCCATCAGGCCTTGCATGCCGCCCATCTTCTGCATCTGCTCAAGCTGGCTGCGCAGGTCGTTCATGTTGAACTGACCCTTCTGCATCCGGCGCATCATGCGTTCGGCCTGCTCGGCCTCGATGGTTTCCTGCGCCTTTTCCACCAGCGCCACGATGTCGCCCATGCCGAGGATGCGACCGGCGATGCGCTCGGGCTCAAACGTCTCGATGGCGTCCATCTTTTCGCCGAGGCCCACGAAACGGATCGGCTTGCCGGTGACGGCGCGCATCGAGAGGGCGGCACCGCCGCGCCCGTCGCCATCCATCCGGGTGAGGACGACGCCGGAGACGCCGATCTTGTCGTCAAACTCTGTTGCAACGTTGACGGCGTCCTGACCGGTCAGGCCATCGACGACGAGCAGGGTTTCGCGCGGATTGGCGACGTCGCGTACCGCTGCGGCCTGTGCAATCAGGTCGGCGTCGATATGCAAGCGGCCCGCCGTGTCGAGCATGTAGACGTCATAGCCGCCCAGGGAGGCCTGCGTCTTGGCGCGTTTGGCGATGGCGACCGGATCTTCGCCCTTGACGATGGGCAGGGTGTCGACGCCGATCTGCTGGCCGAGAATGGCCAGCTGTTCCATCGCCGCCGGGCGGTTCACGTCGAGCGAGGCCATCAGCACCTTCTTGCCGTCGCGCTCTTTCAGGCGTTTGGCAAGCTTGGCGGTGGTGGTGGTCTTGCCCGAGCCCTGAAGGCCGACCATCAGGATCGGGGCGGGCGGGTTGTCGATCTTGAGCGCGCCGGGGTCTTCGCTGCCCCGGAGTGTTTCGATCAGGGCGTCATGGACGATCTTGACGACCTGCTGGCCCGGCGTCACCGATTTGGTGACCGCCTGACCGGTGGCCTCTTTCTCGACCTTCTTTATGAACTCGCGGGCGACGGGCAGCGAGACGTCAGCCTCGAGCAGCGCGACGCGCACCTCGCGCAGGGCAGTTTTGACGTCCTCTTCGGAGAGCGCGCCCTGCTTGGTCAGCCGGTCAAGGACGCCGGAGAGGCGTTCGGACAGATTTTCAAACATCACTCGGGCTCCTTCGCCGGTTAACTCATCTGTCACCCGATATAGGGGCAACGGTTCAAACGATAAACGCCCCCGTGGGCGCAACGCGCTGACGGGGGGCGATCCCGGACCGCGCCCGGGACCGGAAGCGTGCGGCTTCCGGGGTGTTGGGGTGGCGTTTACGCGCGCGGGGCGGGCGAGTCAAGCGCGGGGGCAGGGCTGTTGTAGTCCGCGCGCGAACGTATAGATTGAATGCGGCCTCTCATGTTGAGAGATGCACAGGGCGCGAGGATGCGGGTGGTGATGGACAATTGGGACGAGGTGCGGACCGCCTATAACGTGGCGCGAGTCGGCACGGTGAGCGGGGCGGCGGAGGTGCTGGGCGTGCATCATGCCACCGTCATCCGCCATATCGACGCGCTGGAGGAACGGCTGGGGGTAAAGCTGTTTCAGCGGCATGCGCGGGGTTATACGCCGACCGAGGCCGGCGACGATCTGTTGCGCGTGGCGCAGGCGACCGACGATCAGTTCAACCAGTTGGCGGGGCGGATCAAGGGGCGCGGCAATGATGTCTCGGGCGAATTGGTGGTGACCTCGATCGGCGGCTTGAGCCATCTGCTTGCCCCTGTGCTGGCGGAGTTTCAGCAGGGCTATCCCGATCTGGTGGTGCGCTATCTGACCGGGGATCGCCTGTTCCGGTTGGAATATGGCGAGGCGCATGTGGCGATCCGGGCAGGCGCGGTGCCGGATCAGCCCGACAATGTGGTGCAGCCGTTCTTTCAGCAGCAGTTCACGCTTTATGCCAGCGAGGGTTACGCGGCGCGGCATGGCTTGCCCAAGGGGTGTGCGGAGTTCGGGCAGCATCGCTTTATCGGGGCGGATGACCCAAAGACGCGCGCGCCGTTTCATCGCTGGTTGCAGGAT
Source organism: Roseovarius tolerans (assembly GCF_028885395.1). Lineage (NCBI taxonomy): Bacteria > Pseudomonadati > Pseudomonadota > Alphaproteobacteria > Rhodobacterales > Roseobacteraceae > Roseovarius > Roseovarius tolerans. The sequence continues at coordinate 3,766,568 of NZ_CP118494.1, read as the reverse complement.
AACGTGCCGGGCGAGAATATCGTGTTTCGCTCGGGTGACGTGCATGCGCAGCGCAACGCGATCCTTGCGGGGGCGGGGATCGGGTTCACCTCGGTGTTGCAGGCGGCGGAGGTGCCGGGGCTGGTGCAGGTGATGCCGCCCAAGCCGGAATGGGCGGCGCCGCTGTGGCTGGTGACGCATATGGACCTGCACCGGACGACCAAGGTGCAGGCGTTCCTGAGCTTTCTCAAGGAGCGGGCGAGCGGCTGGCAGACCGGATAGGCGGGCTCAGATAAAACCGCCGCCGCGCAGATCGCGGCGCAGCTGGAGCAGTTCGGGGGGCAGGGTGGTGTCGTCCGGGGTGTCCGTGAGATGCGAGAGCGCGGCGCTGGTCCACAAGTCGGCCTCACCCATCACGGTGATCTGGCGGGCGATGGCGTCGAATACGTGCTGGCGGGTGCGGCGCTGGATGAGGCCGACGCGGGTGCCGGGCTGCATCACGAACGGGGCGAGGTGAAAGGCCGAGCCGTCGGGGCCGACGATCACGCGCGCGGCGCGGTAGCGGGCGATCTGTTCGGTGACGGTGTGGCGTTCGGGATGAAAGACGGTGAACCCCGCAGCGGACATCCAGCGTTCGATCTGTTGTTCCTGCGGCACCTGTTGCGCAGGGCTCTTGAGCCTGCGGCGCGAGACATAGAGCTTTTCGGGGCCATCGGCGGGGATGGCGGCGCAGAGATGACGACGCATGTAGGCCCGCGCCTCGGATGTCCCATGGGTCCAGTGCAGGTGGCCGAAGCCCTGGCTTGGAATGATCGCCTCGTCGACCTGAACGGGGGTCTCCACAAGATGCATCGGCAGGCCCTGCCCGAGGATGTCGAGCAGGGGGCCGAGACGACGGCGCAGCACGGCGGCGATGTCGCGCCCGGCCATGGGAATGAGCGCGATGCCGTCGGGCCGTTCTTGCAGATGGTCGAGCGCCCAGAGACGTGGCGTGGCTTCGAGCAGGAAATGCCCGAAATGGTGCCGCCCGACCCCGGCAAAGAGCCATCGGCCTGGAAGGTGGGTGACGGGAGTTTCGGGCGGCGTCGGATCGGCGGTGAACCGGCTGGCCGAGAGTAATGTGCGCGCGGCGGGCACTGGGGTGCCTTGGGCGTCCAACACCCCGCAGGCGCGGTCCTGCGCGCTGGGCATCGGCAGGAGCGTAGCCCGCTCGACATGGGTGATCTGCGCCTCGGGGAGGTGGCGGGCGTCAGGTGTCATCTGGGAGTTCCGTGCGCAGGAACCGCTCGAACGCGTCGAGATGCACCGCCTCGAACTGGCCAAAGCCCTGCATCCAGATCGAGGCGTCGCGCAGGGCGTCCGGCTCCAGCCTGCACCAGACCACGCGGCCGCGCCGTTCCTGACTGATCAGACCGGCACGGCTGAGGATGCCGAGATGTTTGGAAATCGCGGCGAGGCTCATCTCGAACGGTTCGGCCACATCCGTCACCGCCATGTCATCTTCGAGCAGCATCGACAGGATCGCCCGCCGCGTCGGGTCGGCGAGGGCGGCGAAAACAGTGTCGAGGGCGGTGGCCTTGTCCATGCCGCTCATAAGCCCGAGCGCGCCGTGCGCGTCAACGCCCATCGCGGGTGGAGTCCTCGCAAATGTGCCGTTTTTCCGGGTTTTTTGGCCGGAAAAGGGGTTTGATCTGGGACAAAGCAATGTCAGGCTGGGCTCGTTAGGCTCAAAAAACGATCCAAGGAAACGCGAAAGGAAAGAATATGTTCTCCAAAATCATGGTTCCCGTCGATCTGGTTCACAAGGACACGTTGAGCAAGGCGCTCGATGTGGCCGGGGACATGGCCAAGCGCCACGGCGCGTCGATCGACGTGGTCAGCGTGGGTGGCGAACTGCCGGGTCAGTTGGGGCACACGCCGCAGGAATTCGGCGACCGTCTGCAGGGTTTTGCGGATGAGTTGCGCGACAAATACGGCGTGACCGTCAAGGCCGACCCGCTGATGGCGCATGATCCGGCGGTCGAGACCAACTCTGAACTGATGAAGGCGATCGAAAAGACCGGGGCCGACCTGGTGATCATGGCAAGCCACAAGCCCGGCTTTCTCGAGCATATCTTCAGCTCGCATGGCGGCTATATCGCGCAGCACGCGCAGTGCTCTGTTTTCGTGGTGCGCTGATACTCAACCGAAAAGTTGAATATGGCCAAACCGCCCCATCCCTCTGGTGGGGCGGTTGCGGCAGAAGGACGTCGCTGTTTCTTTATGGGAAAAATACTCATTAATACAAGGGTTTGCGCTCGTGTCGCGCGCGGGCGCATGGTGCTTGACTCATGGCCCCCTGCGCCATAGCAAAGGCGCAACATTCCAAAGGGGCCCCGCGTGACCGATCCCGAGCAGAGCGAGCGACTGGCAGAGCTGGAAGCGAGGATTGCAAAGCTCAGGGGGAAGAGCGCGCCAAAGCCCCATCAGGAAGAGCATTATTCTCAGGCGCAGCTGGCCTGGCGGATGGTGATTGAACTGGTGGCCGGTCTCTTGATCGGCTTTGGCATGGGATACGGGTTGGATCAGCTTTTCGGCACCATTCCGATATTCCTTGTCATATTCACATTTCTGGGCCTCGCGGCGGGCGTCAAGACGATGATGCGCAGCGCCGAAGAGATCCAAAAAGACGCGATGACGCCCAAGACGGGTGCGGAAGAGAGGGAAAAGGATGGCGACTGAAGCGCATGGGGCCGGTGAAGGCGGGCTTGCTTTTCACCCGATGGATCAGTTTCTGGTCAAGCCGCTCTTTGGTGACGGCGAAGTGGGCATGTTCACCCTGACCAACGCGACGTTCTGGATGGCGCTGACCATTCTGGCGATCTTCGCGCTGCTGGTCATGGGCACATCGGGCCGCGCCACGATCCCGTCGCGCATGCAGTCGGTGGCCGAACTGGCTTATGATTTCGTGCGCAAGATGGTCGAGGATGTGGCAGGCAAGGAGGCGCTGGTCTTCTTCCCCTATATCATGACGCTGTTCATGTTCATCGTCTTTGCCAACTTCCTCGGGCTCTTGCCGATGGCATTCACGACCACCAGCCATATTGCAGTGACGGCGGTTCTGGCGATGATGGTATTCCTGACGGTGACGATCCTCGGGTTCGTCAAGAACGGCCCGGCCTTCCTGAGCCTTTTCTGGGTCAGTTCCGCGCCGCTGGCGCTGCGGCCCATTCTGGCTATCATCGAGCTGATTTCCTACTTCGTGCGCCCGGTCAGCCACTCCATTCGTCTGGCGGGCAACATGATGGCCGGTCACGCCGTGATCAAGGTGTTCGCGGGCTTCAGCCAGGTGGCGATGATCGCCCCGCTGTCGATCCTCGCGGTCTCGGCGATGTACGGGCTCGAAGTGCTGGTGTCCTTTATCCAAGCCTATGTCTTTACCATCCTCACCTGTGTGTATCTCAAGGACGCGCTGCATCCGCATCACTGAGGGTGACGGTGGGCATCCCCCACCAACCGAACAACCAAACGACGGCGGGTTCGCCCGCCTCACGACCAACCTAGCAATGCCAATTCCAACGTAAGGAGACATCTCATGGAAGGCGATATCGCACAACTGGGTCAATTCATCGGTGCAGGCCTCGCAGGCATCGGTTCGGGTGCTGCCGCGATCGGTGTGGGCCACGTGGCCGGCAACTTCCTCGCGGGCGCACTGCGCAATCCGTCGGCTGCCGCCGGTCAGACCGCGACGCTGTTCATCGGCATCGCATTCGCCGAAGCCCTGGGGATTTTCTCGTTCCTCATCGCGCTTCTGCTGATGTTCGCCGTCTGAGCCTTACGGGTATCTGATCCTTACGGCCGGAGGGCGGCATTGCGCCGCCTTCCGGTGTAACCGGAACATTCCCCAGGGAGGACGACATGGCAAGCGAAACGCAAGGGGCCGAGGCCGCAACGGGCTTGCCTCAGCTCGATATCACGACATTCTCCAACCAGATCTTCTGGCTGTTGGTGTCACTGGTCGTGATCTACTTCATCCTGTCGCGCGTGGCCCTGCCGCGCATCGCGGCAGTGCTGGCCGAGCGTCAGGGGACGATCACCAACGATCTTGCCGCTGCCGAAGACCTCAAGGCCAAGGCGGTCGAGGCCGAGGAGGCGTATAACAAGGCGCTGGCCGATGCCCGTGCCGAGGCGCAGAAGATCATCGCCGAGACCAAGGCCGAGATCAAAGCCGATCTCGACAAGGCCAATGAAGAGGCCGATGCCGAGATCGCGGAACGGACCGCCGAGGGCGAGAAGAAGCTTGCGGAGATCCGTGAAAGCGCCATGGAGAGCGTGCGCGAGGTGGCCAAGGATACGGCTGCCGAGATCGTCTCGGCCATGGGTGGCAAGGCCGATGGCCGCAGTGTCACCGCTGCGATCAACGCCCGGATGAAAGGATGACTGCCATGCGCAAGCTGACCCTGACCGTCGCCGCATCCGTGATTGCCAGCCCGGCGCTGGCCGCATCGGGCCCGTTCTTTTCGCTGAGCAACACGGATTTCGTGGTGCTGCTGGCGTTCCTGCTGTTCGTTGGCTTTCTGACCTACATGAAGGTGCCGGGCCTGATCGGCAAGAAGCTGGACGAGCGGGCGGACGGCATCAAATCCGAGCTCGACGAGGCGCGCGCGCTGCGTGAAGAGGCACAGACCCTGCTGGCGAGCTATGAGCGCAAGCAGAAGGAAGTGCAGGATCAGGCCGATCGGATCATCGCACAGGCCAAGGAGGAGGCGACCCAAGCCGCCACCGAGGCCAAGGACGAGATCAAGGCCTCGATCGCGCGCCGTTTGCAGGCCGCCGAGGACCAGATCAAGAGCGCCGAGGCGCGGGCCATCCGGGACGTGCGGGATCAGGCGGTGAATGTCGCCGTGGCCGCCGCGCGCGACGTGATCGCCAAGCAGATGACCGCCGCCGAGGGCAATACGCTGATCGACAACGGCATCTCCGAGGTGGAAGCCAAGCTTCACTGAGGCTCTGGCATTGAGTACGAGAGGCCCGGTCTGGTGACGGACCGGGCTTTTTCTTGTCGATTGATGGCTTGTGATCACAAAATCAACGCTGGGATTGGCGCAACTTGCAGCTTGTCTCCGGGTTCTGGTCGGAGACTCAGTGCGGGCGTGCAGCTGACCAGTCGTGAATCCTCTGATAATTGTGATCACACGATAAATGATGTGATCACAAAGCCAAAGTTTTTGCGGCGAATTGCCCTGATTGTCAGGAATTCTATCCTGTAGCAGGTGACAGCGCCGCTAAAAAGTTTCAAAACAGGGGCAGCTTGAGCCGGCGCATGCGCCGCCGCCATCTGTAAAGGAGGTTCTCCATGGCCGAAACCGATCTGGCCCGCACCGAACAGGTAGAACGCCCACTATCCCCGCATCTGCAAGTCTATCGCCCGCAGCTGACCTCGATCACGTCGATTCTGACGCGGATCACCGGGAACGCGCTGATCGTGGCGGCGCTGCTGATCGTGTGGTGGCTGCTCGCGGCCTCGACCTCGGACGACTATTTCGCGATGGCCGATGCCGTGCTGACATCGTGGTTCGGCGATCTGGTGATGACGCTGTCGCTCTGGGCGATCTGGTATCACTACCTGGCGGGGCTGCGGCATTTCTATTTCGACGCGGGCAAGGGGCTCGAGATCGAGACTGCGGAAAAGCTGGGATGGGGCTGTATCATCGGCTCGGTCGTTCTGACCGTCATCACGCTGTTTCTGGTCTGAGGAGGGAAAGATGCGTTATCTGACCGCACGTAAACGGGCCGAGGGCAAAGGCGCTGCTGGCACCGGCACCGAGCATTTCTGGTACATGAAGATGTCGGGCGTCGGCCTGGCGCTTATAATTCCGATTTTTCTGGTGGCCTTTGGCCGCACATTGGGCGGCGACCGGGCCGAGGTGCTTGACGCGATGTCGCATCCGGCCATGGCGATTCTGACTGGCCTCGTGATCTTTTTCGGGCTGCGCCATTATGCAGGCGGGGCGCAGACGATGATCGAGGATTACGCCCACGGCATGACGCGTCGCGCCCTGATTATCGCGGTGACCGTTCTAAGTTACGGGATGATCGCCACCGGGCTTTTCGCCCTCGCCAAGATTGCGCTGTGAGGAACTGATTAAATGGCTGCTTATGAATTCGAGACGCATGATTACGACGTCGTGGTCGTGGGGGCCGGCGGGGCCGGTTTGCGCGCGACGCTCGGCATGGCCGAACAGGGGCTGCGCACCGCCTGCGTGACCAAGGTGTTCCCGACCCGCTCGCACACCGTGGCCGCACAGGGCGGCATCGCGGCGAGCCTTGGCAACATGGGCCCCGATAGCTGGCAGTGGCATATGTATGACACGGTCAAGGGGTCGGACTGGCTGGGCGATACCGACGCGATGGAATATCTGGCGCGCGAGGCGCCCAAGGCGGTTTACGAGTTGGAGCATTATGGCGTGCCGTTCTCGCGCACTGAGGAAGGCAAGATTTATCAGCGTCCCTTTGGCGGGCATACCACTGAATTCGGTGAAGGCCCGCCGGTGCAGCGCACCTGCGCCGCCGCCGACCGGACCGGCCACGCGATCCTGCACACGCTTTATGGGCAGAGCCTGAAGGAAAAGGCCGAGTTCTACATCGAGTATTTCGCGATTGATCTGATCATGACCGATGGGGCCTGCACCGGTGTCGTCTGCTGGAAGCTGGACGATGGCACGATGCATGTCTTCAACGCCAAGATGGTGGTGCTGGCGACCGGCGGTTATGGCCGGGCGTATTTCTCGGCGACCTCTGCCCATACCTGCACCGGTGACGGCAATGGCATGGTGGCGCGCGCGGGTCTGCCGCTTCAGGATATGGAATTCGTGCAGTTCCACCCCACGGGCATTTTCGGCGCGGGTTGCCTGATTACCGAGGGCGCGCGCGGCGAGGGCGGGTACCTCACCAATTCCGAGGGCGAGCGGTTCATGGAACGCTATGCGCCCAACTACAAGGATCTGGCCCCGCGCGACTATGTCAGCCGCTGCATGACGATGGAAATCCGCGAGGGGCGCGGTGTGGGGTCGGGGGGCGATCATATCCACCTGAACCTGAGCCACCTGCCGCCCGAGGCGCTGAACCTGCGCCTGCCGGGGATTTCCGAGAGTGCCAAGATCTTTGCCGGGGTGGATGTCACCAAGGAGCCGATCCCGGTGCTGCCCACCGTGCATTACAACATGGGCGGCATTCCGGCGAATTACTGGGGTGAGGTGATCAACCCCACCAAGGATGATCCGCATGCCATCGTGCCCGGCCTGATGGCCGTGGGCGAGGCGGCCTGTGCCTCGGTGCATGGGGCGAACCGACTGGGCTCGAACTCGCTCATTGACCTTGTGGTGTTTGGTCGTGCGGCGGCCATTCGGGCGGGCAAGGTGGTGGATCCCGAGAGCGCGGTGCCCGCAACCAATGCGGCCGAGGTGGATCGTGCGCTTGATCGCTTTGACACACTGCGCCATGCGGATGGGGACGTGCCGACCGCCGATTTGCGGCTGGAGATGCAAAAGACGATGCAGGCGGATGCCGCCGTGTTCCGCACCTCCAAGACGCTGGCCGAAGGTGTCGAGAAGATGAAGGGTGTCGCAGCCAAGATGGCAGATATCAAGGTCACCGACCGCAGCCTGGTGTGGAACAGCGACCTGATGGAAACGCTGGAACTGACCAACCTGATGCCCTGCGCGCTGTCGACGATCTTTGGCGCCGAGGCGCGGCATGAAAGCCGGGGCGCGCATGCGCATGAGGATTTCAGCACCCGCGACGATGAGAACTGGCGCGTGCACACGATTGCGCGGATCGGCGAGACGGATGTCGATCTGAGCTATCGCCCGATCATCGAGGACCCGATCACGCCCGAGGACAAGGGCGGTATCAGCCTCAAGAAGATTGCCCCGAAGGAAAGGACATTCTGATGCGGATTTTTACGAACGGAGTGATCCCCGCCCTTATCGGTCTCGGCCTGAGCGTTGCGAGCGCCCCGGCCGCGTTTGCCGATCCCAACCGGTATATCCCGGTGCGCGATCAGCGCGCGGCGATTCTGGATTGCCGCTACGAGATGGGGCTGCGCGGGGCCGCACGCTTTGCCGCCGAATGGCCGGAAGTGCCGCCCGGCGGGCAGACCATATCGTGGATCGTGCCGGGGCCGAACCTGAGCCCGGCGCAGACCGACCGGATCAATGAATGCGCCGACAAGCGGCTGGGCCGCAACCCGACGCCGCGCTTTGCCTCGGGTCAGCCGCGGAGGGTCGAGCGTCGCTACAGCCGGTGCCCGAAGCACGCCGCGATCTTTGTTCGCGGTTCGGGTTATTGCATCAAGGGCAATTGAAACGATGATCCATCGCGCGTTTCTATGTCTTGCCATGGTCGCCCTCGGGGCCTGTGAGGCGACCAATCAGGTGGCGGACAACATCGCGCGTGAGCGGGCCAAGAGCGTGGTCAACACGGTCGTGTCAGAGCGGTTTCCGGGTGTGAATGCCGCGCCTGTCACCGATTGCATCATCGACGCGGCCTCGGCCCGCGAGATTGTCCGGATCGCCGGAGCGAGTGTCACCGGGGTGACCCCCGAAGTGGCGCAAGAGGTTGTCGGCATCGCACAGCGTCCCGAGGCCGTGCAATGCATCGCCGCAAATAGCCTGACCCTGCTGGGCGGCTGAAAGGAGTAGAAAATGGTTCAACTCACACTCCCCAAGAATTCACGCATGGTGGCGGGAAAGACCTGGCCCAAGCCCGAGTCGGGCGGCACGATGCGCAAGTTCACGATCTATCGCTGGAACCCGGATGACGGGCAGAACCCGCGGGTTGATACCTATTTCGTCGATCTCGACGATTGCGGGCCGATGGTTCTGGATGCGCTGATCTACATCAAGAGCAAGATCGACCCGACGCTGACCTTTCGCCGGTCCTGCCGCGAGGGGATCTGTGGCTCCTGTGCGATGAATATCGACGGGATCAACACGCTCGCGTGCATCTACGGGATGGACGAGGTCAAGGGCGACGTGAAGATCTACCCGCTGCCGCATATGCCGGTGGTCAAGGATCTCATTCCCGACCTCACGCATTTCTACGCGCAGCATGAGAGCATCATGCCGTGGCTGGAGACCAAGACCAACCGGCCCGCGAAGGAATGGAAGCAGTCGATCGAGGATCGCGAAAAGCTCGACGGGCTTTACGAATGCGTGATGTGCGCCTGCTGTTCGACATCCTGCCCGTCCTATTGGTGGAACGGCGACAAGTATCTGGGGCCGGCGGCATTGCTGCATGCCTATCGCTGGATCATCGACAGCCGCGACGAGGCGACGGGCGAGCGGCTGGATGATCTGGAAGATCCGTTCAAGCTCTATCGGTGCCACACCATCATGAACTGCACCAAGACCTGCCCCAAGGGGTTGAACCCCGCCAAGGCGATTGCCGAGATCAAGAAGATGATGGTCGAACGGCACGTGTGAGGCCGGGATAGTGGCGCATCATGGCTGATCTCTGGTCCGCGCTGCTCCTGACGCTGATGCCGGGGGCGGCGATGCCCATCGGGGCGGCGTTCGCCCTGTCTGCCACCTGCCGCAAGCTGCCGCATGAGGTGACGCATGGCATCATGGCCTTTGGCGGTGGGGCGCTGTTGGCCGCGATTGCGCTGGTGCTGGTCCCGCATGGCCGGGAGGACCTGACGGCACCCGTTGCGCTGCTGGCCTTTGTCGGTGGCGGGGGCACGTTCTATGTCATCGACCGCAGGCTGGAGGCCGGGGGTGGGCGCGGTGCGCAGCTTCTGGCCATGCTGCTGGATTATCTGCCCGAGGCGATGGCGATCGGGGCCTTGCTGGCGGCGCAGAAGGAGCGTGCCTTTCTGCTGGCCGGTCTGATCTTTCTGCAAAACCTGCCCGAAGGCTTTGCCGCGTTTCGCGAGATCGTGCGGGATGGCGCGGTTTCTGGTGGCAAGATCGTCCTGCTCTTTGCCAGCCTTGCCCTGCTTGGCCCGGCCTGTGCCGCCATCGGGTTCACGTTTCTGGCTGAGATGCCGGAGGTTCTGGGCTTCATCATGCTGTTTGCGGCGGGCGGTATCCTCTACCTGATCTTTCAGGACGTGGCACCCGAGTCGCATGAGGTGCAGGCGTGGTCGCCCGCGTTGGGTGCGGTTCTGGGGTTCAGTCTTGGCCTTTGGGGGGAACTGATGATCGGGTGACATGCAATTCCTGCATGGCCAGACTGCGGGATTGAGGGTTTTCGCTGCAGCGCAGAGGATTATCTTTGTCCTGTCCGAAAAATGGAGAAAAGCAATGGCTTATCCGGTCGAGAAACCAGCAACCCCGGTCCCCGCCCTGCCCGATTGGGTCGAGGCCTATTACACCCCCGAGGCCCCCGCGAACCAACCCGAGGCCCCGACGCTGAGCGTGCTGGAGCAGATGTACGCTTATTATGACGGCTGAGTCCGCCCGCTCACATCAATGTGCCCTCTGCCCGTTGGGGCGGGGGGTTTTCTTTTGGGCTGCGCTTCGGGAGGATCGCGCGCACCAGAGGAGACATGGATCATGCCGCTATTGCCGAGCCTGCGAGACCCCGCGCATCTGATGGACCTGAGCGCGCGCTTCAACGTGATGAACCGGATCATCGAGGGCTGAGCCGCATGATCGTTGTCGTCGGGCTGATTGTTGCCTTTGTCCTCGTGCTGATCTTTTCCAACCGCGCGACGCGGGCGTGCCGGTGGCGGGAATACCGGGTGAGCGGGTGCGATCTGCGGCGGCGCTGGCATTGCGTGACTTGCGGGGCGGAGGTCTTTACATCCGACGGGACCGCGCCGAAGGTCTGTCATGCCCCCGGTCGCAAGAGGACGTGACACCATGAGCCAAGCCCCCGCCGATGCCGCCGCCCGCCGCGCCGTGGCGCCCGTGATCTGCTATCCCAATGACACGCTGCCGGTGCCCGATCTGGCGCTCTATGCGGCGGCGCGCGAGGGGGCGGAGAAGATCGCCGAAGTGGTGGTGCTGCCGCGTGAGGCGGCCTGTTTTCGCGTGGGGGCGGGTGAGTTTTTCCGGATCAGCAGCGTTGAGGGGCCGCAGGTGGGTGATCTCAACCTGTGGAACGCGGATGACCTGACGGAGCGGTTCTATTCCGGCAAGACGCGGGCGCTGCATGGCACCCATGTGACGCGGGGCGAGCGGCTGTGGTCGTCGTTCCCGCATCTGCGCGCCATGGCGACGATCGTCGCGGATACGCTGGAGTGGTATGGAATCGACGACTTCGGAGGCTCGGTGCATGACGTGATCGGCACGCGTTGCGATCCCTATACGGGCAATCTGCTGTCGGGGGTGCAGTATCACCATTGCTGCCATTCCAACCTGACGCGCGCGGTGGCGGAGGAGTTAGGGGTGTCGCTGACCGAGGCGGAGGGGCATGTGCATGACGTGCTCAACGTCTTCATGTGCACCGGCTTTACCCGCGATACCGGGCAGTATTTCATGAAGGCGAGCCCGGTGCGGCCCGGGGATTACCTGGAGTTCTTTGCCGAGATCGACCTATTGGGGGCGTTGAGTGCCTGCCCGGGCGGGGATTGTTCGGCGGAGCATACGAGCGATTCCGCCGCCTGCTATCCATTGATGGTCGAGGTCTTTCGGCCCGTGGCGGGGGCGTTGCGCGGCTGGCAGAGCCCGGCGCGCAACGGGTATGATCGCAGTCATGGGCGGTGATGGGGTGGGAATGGTCTTATGCTGCCGTTGACGGTTTCGAGATGAGCCGCGCGGTGCCCGACCGCCGGGTGGGCGCAGCAACCTCGGTGGACCGCACTTTATGCCCGCCAAGCACTCCCGCGTTTTCAATGGCTTGATACGTTGCAAAAGCGCCCGCCCGAGGGGGCGGTCGGGCGCTGCGCGGCGGTGCCTACGGCACCTTGATTCCGCGCATTGGGGCTGAACCTAAACGGCAGCAACAGGCCATACGCACCCCTTTCTAGAACGGCTTGCGCCAGGCGAGGGCGAAGCTCCAGTCGGTTTCGGACTGCACGCCGTTGAGGTCCTGATGGATCGGCAGACCGAGTTCAAAGCCGATCAGGTGGCCTTTCAGCGGCCCCTTGCGGGGTGTGATGTCGGCCCCGGCATAGAGCGTCACGTAGCGCCCGCCGTAATTCTGCGGATCGGCCCCGAGTGACGGCCCCATGATCTGCGGATCGCGCCCGTGAATGTGATCGGCATAGCGATATTCGAGCCGACCCGAGTAGCTGATCCACGGCGCGGCGCGGTAGCTGAGCCAGCCGGTGAGTGCCGCCTCATGGCCCCGCCGATACCCGGCGTGATTGCGGTCGAGCCGCAGGATGCCGCGCAGCTGCCCGCCCCAGTTCATCGCACCACGCCCGCTCTCCCATGTCAGGCTGGGATGCAGATCGTAGGTGCCCGAGCCAAGCTGCATCGAATAGGCGAGCCGCATGGTGGGGGTGGTGCCCATCGGGCTGAGCATCTGGCCGCTTTCGGTGATCGAGCCGGTGGGCAAGCTGAGCCCGAGGCCGAGCGCGGCGCGGCTACGCCCGGCCTTGTGCAGCGACCAGAGCGCGCCGAGACGGAGATCGCCCAGACCCTCTGAGCTAGCGGTGCTCTGGCCGAGGACCGTGGTGCCGGTGGGACCGGCATAGGTGCGCATGGTCATGGATTTGCGGATATAGGGCAGCATGCCCATCAGCGTGAGGCGGTTGCTGACGCCGTACATCGCGCCCAGCATGTGCATCTGGCCGGTCATCTCGACTGGGGCCATGCGGATCGTTGGGGGCTGGCCGGGCATGCCTGCAAAGGCATTGGGCACCGTCGTGACCAGCGTCGCGGCATCGAGGTCATCGGTGCCGGAGCGGATGCCCGACATCGACATCGCCCCCAGCCGGTAGGTCAGAACCACGCGGCCCTCGGGCAGTTGGTGGCGGCCCGGAAGGCCGACGGGGCCGTGATGGTGCATGTGATGCTGGCCCCGGGGCATCTTGCCGCCGGTCTGCATGGTCATTGGTGGCATGGTCTGGGCGGCGGCCATGGTGGCCAGCAGCACGGCGCAGGCGAGAGCCGCGCCAAGGGTTCGTTTGAGCATTGTGTCGTCCTTTGAGAACGGGCGCGCAGGGGCGGCCCGGTGATCTGTCGTGATGGTGTCAGGGTCAGATCAGGCGATCGGGGGCGCGCGGGGCTGATGGGCGGGTGCCGTGGGCCGCGTCACGCGGGCGGGGTGGGCTGGCCGGACTGTCCGCGCAACCAGCCGCCGGCTGGGCGCCGGAACGCTGAGATCGGGCAGGTCAAGTGCGGCGGTGATCCCGAAGGCGGGGCAGGGATCGTGGGCGGTGCCCTCGCCCGGGTCCGCCGGGCTGTCGCCGCCGATGGGGATATAGATGATGTCCGATCCGGTGCAGATCGCCATCATGCCGGGGCCGGGGGCATTGCCCGCCATGACCATCGGCAGGGCCATCACGCGCAGGGCAAGCACCAGCGCCAGAAGCACCGCGATGCCGCCGCGCGCCCAGATTGTCGAGATTTTGGGAATGGTCCGCATACCTGCCCGTCACTTGTTCGGGTCGGTTATATGCATGATCACGATTTTGTGAAGTCGAAGCCCGCCGCGTGGTCCACTTTGCCGCAGGGCGGGTCCGCGCGAGGGCAAGCCACGCGCGGACCTGACATCAGAATGCGTATTGCCAGCCGAGCGAGGCAATCCAGTCGGTTTCCATCTGCGGGCCGTTGAGGTCCTGATAGATCGGTACGCCAATCTCGGCGGCGAGGCGATGGCCGCGCAGCGCACCGCGCTGCGAGACGAGGTTCACCCCGGCAAAGAGGGTGATGGTGTCACCGCCGTAATTGTCCGGGTCGGCGGTCTGCACCGGGCCCGCGATCTGCGAATCGCGGCCGCTGATATCGCCGACGGTCTTGGCCTCGATTCGGCCCGAGAGGCTGATCCAGGGCTTGGGCTGGATGCTGGCCCAGCCGGTCAGCCGCGCCTCGTGGCCCAAACGGTAGCCTTCGTTCCTGCCGGTGCGGATCACGCCGGAGAGTTGCGCGCCCCAGGCGGTATCGCCCGACCGGGCGCTATAGGTGATGCCCGGCAGCAGGTCATAGGTGCCCGATCCGATCTGCATCGCATAAGGCAGGCGGATGTTGGGGCGTGCGCCATTGGGGGCGAGGATCGTGCCGCGCTCGGAGGTGGAGCCGGTGGGCAGGCTGACCCCGAAGTTCAGATGCCACTTGTGGGTGCCGCGCTCGGCGAGGCCGATCAGGGCTGACACCTTGAGATCGCCCCAGCCCTCGGACGAGGTGCGAAAGCCGCCCAGCACATTGGTGCCCGCGCCGCCCTGAAAGGTGATGTGGTCCATCTTCTTCTCGATATAGGGCAGCATCGCCATCAGGGTGATGCGGTCATTGGGGGCGTACATCGCGCCGAACATGTGCATCTGCATCTGCATTTCGGTGGGCACGATGCGCAGCGTGGGCGGCTGGCCCGGCGCGCCGAAGAAGCGGTTGGGCACGGTGGTTGCGATGGTGGTGGGGCTGACATTGTCGTCACCGATGAGATTGCCCTGCATGTCCATGTGCATGAAGCGATAGGACAGCATCACCTCGCCGGTCTTGTGGCGGTGTTCGCCCATCACGCCAATCGGGGCGTGACCGTCGGCGCGCAGCGGCGGCAGGTCGGTCGCGCTGACGCGCAGCCCATCTTCGGGTGCTGGTGGCGCGTCTTCATGCGCCGTTGCGGGCAGTGTCGAAAGGCAAAGCGATAGGGCTGCGCAGAATGCACCTGCGCGCAGGAAAGCCTGTGTCATGGTCTTGGTCTCTTTGTGTTGGGGTCCGTCACCGGGCGCGCGGGGCTATGTGAGTGGCCCGGCTGGCACCTGCGGAATTCCTAGTGAAAATGGATTGGGTGATCTTGCCGTAAGGGGCTGGCATGGGCCGTTCGGGCCGATCATCCCGGGTCTCGATTGTGTCCGTCTGCCCGCTGGAGAGGGCGTCGCGGTCGAGAACCTGAATGGGGAAAGCCCCGCACCGGATGTCCCGCTGGAGATGCATGCCGCCCCTGTGTGGGGGAACGGATGCACGGGGTGGGCCCGTCAGGCGCGCATGCCAGTTATCCCTGGGCAGGCAGGGGCGGCGCGCGCGGGCTGTAGGCCGCGCAGCGGGTCTGCGCGGCGGCGCAGGGCACGTCAGTGCGCGCCGCAATGTAGGAAAAGGCCATGATCCGCGCCGCCGGGTCGACCGAAAGATCGGTCAGCGCGGCGGGCGATTTGAAGAACGGGCAGGGCGTGCTGAGATGCGGGCCGTCGTGATCATGCGCGGCCTCGGTCGGGTTGGGCTGCGCCGGATACTCCTCGACGAGGCACAACTCTCCTCCGAGGTGCTGTGCCTCGATGCGCAGCGCCTCTTGCGCGCGCTCGGCGGCGCGGGCGGCATCGGCCAGCTCGTGCTGGCAGTCGACGGCGGCGGCGGTGGCGACGCGCACGCTGAGCAGCACGATCAGAAGGGCCGGTGCGACACCGACCTTTCGCAAGCCTGCCATGAGTGCGCGTATGCTCAACACATCGAAATCTCCGGGCCGGAATGGCCGGACTGGTCCAAAATCAAGCGCGGGAGCGAGTAATGAAGGAACCGCGCATCAAAAGGTTAGCCAGCGATGCAAATTTCGTCAAGCCTGCGCGGCACGTGCCTAACCCTTTTGGCGTTGCCGCCAGAGGGTAAACAGCCCCGCCCCCACGATCAGCGCCGCGCCAAGCGCCACGTTGAGGCGGATGGTCTCGGAAAACACAAGGATGCCGAGGGTGCTGGCGAAGACCAGTTGCAGATAGGCGAAGGGCTGCACCGCGCTCGCCTCGGCGACCTCGTAGCATTTGATCAGCGTGTAATGCCCCGCCGCCCCGGTGATGCAGAGCGCGCCCATCCAGACCCAGTCGGGGCCGGTCATCGGTTCCCAGAACCACGCGCCGACCGCCGTCATCGCGACCGAGCCCACCGTGCCGGTCCAGAAGAACGAGGTGGCCGCCGTGTCGCGCCGGGCGACATAGCGGGTGAGCAGGCCGTAGAGCGCGAACATCAGCGCCGCGATGAAAGGGATGATGGCGGCGGGCTGGAACACGCCGAAGCCGGGCTCGAGGATGATGGTCACACCGACGAAGCCGACGGCGATGGCGGCCCATCTGCGCCAGCCCACGCTTTCGCCCAGAACCGGCCCGGAAAGGGCGGCGATCAGCAGCGGGTAGCAGGCAAAGACCGCGTGGCTCTCGACCAGACCGAGGAGGGTGAAGCCGTAGATCATCACGCAGATCTCGGCCACCAGAAGCACGGCGCGAAAGCCCTGCATCAGGGGCTGGGTGGTGGCGGAGGCGGCGCGCAGGCCGCCCGCCTTGCGCGCGGCGATGGTCATCACGAAGGCGGCGAAGAACCAGTAGCGGATCATCACCACCATGAAGACGTTGTATTCGCCTGCCAGATGCCGCGAGATGCCATCCTGCACCGCGAAGATGAAGGTGGTCAGCACCATCAGCCAGATGCCGAGCCGGGTATTCTGGAGTGTCATGCCTCGCCTTTCGCCGCCACGGTCATGTGCCGTTTGCGGCCATATCCTGCCTGACGGGTAACAGAAAACCCCGCCGCCTCAAGCCCCCGGCGCACGAAACCCGCCGCCGTGTAGGTCGCCGCCGTGCCGCCCGGTGCCGTGTGGCGGGCGACTTCGGCCATCAGGTCGGGCTGCCAGAGTTCGGGGTTTTTGGCGGGGGAAAAGCCGTCGAGAAACCACGCATCCGCCGTGCCGGGCCAAGGGTTTAGCGTGTCGCGGGCATCGCCGGTGATCAGCGTGAACTGCAGGTCCGGCAGGGCGATCTCTTGCGCGCATCCCTGCCAATGGGGGGCAAGCTCGGCTGCGACCGGTGCAAGCTCCGCAAAGCGGCCTTGCGCGCGGCGCATGTCGGAGGGCGGCATCGGGAAGGCCTCGAAGGTGGTGAAGTGCAGTCGTCCGGCGATCCCTGCCGCGCGCCATGCCGCCAGCGTCGCCAGCAGGTTGAGCCCGGTGCCGAAGCCCAGTTCGGCGATATGAAAGCCGTCGCGGAACCGGGCGGGCAGGCCGTTGCCTGCAAGAAAGACATGGCGGGTTTCGGCAAGGCCGTTTTCGAGGCTGAAATAGGGATCGTCGAAGCGGGTCGAGACCGGCACATCGCCGTCACGCCAGGCAAGCTCAGCGGGATGGTCCTGCATGCGGCGATCCTCTAGAACGGGGGCGAATGCGCGCGACCATGGCGCGCGGCAAGGGGATTGGCAATGGTCGATATCACGGTCAGGGGTGCGGGTATTTTCGGGCTGTCGGTGGCCTGGGCCTGCGCGCGGCGGGGGGCGCGGGTGCAGGTGGTCGACCCGTTCGGCCCCGGTGCCGGGGCCTCGGGCGGTGTGGTCGGCGCATTGGCCCCGCATGTGCCGGAAAACTGGAACGACAAGAAGGCGTTTCAGTTCGAGAGCCTGATCATGGCCGGGCCGTTCTGGGCCGAGGTGGCGGAGGCCGGGGGCGTCTCGCCGGGTTATGCGCGGCTGGGCCGGGTGCAGCCGGTGATGGACGCGGCCGGGCTGGCGCTGGCCCGCGCGCGCGAGGCCAGCGCGGCCACGCTCTGGCAGGGGCAGGCAGCGTGGCACGTGGAGCCTGTGCAGGGCGCGTGGTGCCCGCAGAGCCCCACCGGGTATGTGATCCGCGATACGCTGAGCGCGCGGCTGCATCCGCGCCGGGCCTGTGCGGCGCTGGTGGCGGCGCTGCGCGCGCGCGGCTGCGAGGTGCTGCGCGAGGGGCCGGATGCGGGCCGGGTGCTCTGGGCAACGGGCGTCGCGGGGCTGGAGGCGTTGAACGTGGGTCATCCCCGGCAGGTGGGCAACGGGGTCAAGGGGCAGGGTGCGGTGCTGGATTTCGACGCACGTGACTTGCCGCAGCTTTTCGCCGATGCGGTGCATGTCGTGCCGCATGAGGACAGGACCACGGCAGTCGGCTCGACCTCGGAGCGCGACTATGACGACGCCACGAGCACCGACGCACAACTGGACGCGGTGATCGCGCGGGCCTGCGCGGCGGTGCCTGCACTCAGCGGCGCGCGGGTGCTGGAGCGCTGGGCCGGGGTGCGGCCGCGAACACGCTCTCGCGCGCCGATGCTGGGGGCACATCCGCTGCACGCGGGGGCGTTCATCGCCAATGGCGGGTTCAAGATCGGGTTCGGCATGGCCCCCAAACTGGGCGAGGTGATGGCCGACCTGATGCTCGACGGGGTGGATCGCATCCCCGAGGGGTTTCGTCCGGAGGCGTCACTGTGAGCGGGGGGAAGGCCCTAATTTTTAACCAATATGCGGTACATGACCACGCAAACCGAATGGGAAATGTAAGCGGCGAACCCTCTCAGAATTGAGTTGAAACGTCAGGGGGTGACTTATGCCCAGCTTGTTGAAAAGCTGGCGGACATTGGAATCAGTGAGAAAGAGGTGAACGTTGCGAGTAAACTACCCAGAGGGAAGTTTAGCGCAGCGTTTATGTTGGCATGTCTGACCGTGATAGGGGTGCAAGATTCAAGGTTGTAACGGCACTTGCCGCAGCGATCATTGCTTTGCTGATGACAATAGGTTTCTTTGACTCAGGGCGGCAATATGGCGAAGCCATAGCCAAAAAGTCTGCCAATTCCCAAACCTATTCCACCAACGCCGAGCAAGAGATACGCAGCACCTGTCTCAGGCTTGACGGAACCGCCCAAGCGGAATGCATACGTCGCGTAGTAGAAACCGCAAACGAGCACCAACGCGCTGAGAAAGACCTTGTAGCCCAAACTGAAATGGCGCTTTGGGCGTTCTGGATGCTGATAGTAACGGCTCTTATGGCTGCTATTACTGCTGTCGGTGTTTTCTATGTTTGGCGCACTTTGCTGGCCACTCAGGATATGGCGCGTGAGACTACCCGCATTGGTGAGGCGCAGGTCAAAGCTTACCTTTCTGTAGAAAGCGTGAAAGGTATTTTGCATACCGTCGAAAAGGACCCCTTCATAGAGATTTTGATTACTGTGAAAAACAGCGGGCAATCTCCCGCCTTGGACGTAAAAGTGGGTGTAGATGGAAAGGTTTTCGCGCGTCACAATCATAAAGATGGGTTTGGGGACATTCCGAGTAACGCCACTTCGGAAAGAAGATTGTTGCGAAGCCTTAATGCCCCACTTGTAGTTGATAGGCTTGGTAGGGTGAATTTCATGATTGATGTAAACGTTTTCTTTGAAGACGTTTTTTCTACAGGCTACAATAGCAACAAAATCTGTAACTCCCAAGCACCATGTTGAAACGCGAGAAACAGGGTGAGGATCTTCTCATCCGGTTTGTCGCGCGACACCCCTCCGATAATGAAGTGCAGGGTGCCTGCCGTCAGAGCCGGGCGATGATCTGAGATGGTGACAGGGTCAGGGTTTCCAGAATATTGAGCCCGTGTTTTCTGGCCGTTGAGATGACGGACCTGATGTCGGCGAATACCTGTGCACCCTCGAGTGTGCGGAAGGTGCCCGAGATTTTCATGCGCAGCTTCATCATGCGCAGGTCCTGTTCGGCCTGATTGTTGGTGAAGGGGACTGCGAAGTCGGCGATGAACCGCAAGACGTCATCGCGGTAGTCACGCAGACGGACGAGCAGGTTGTGGCCTGGTCGCCTGGCTTTTCGGCCGCGGGTGCCGGGGCTTCTGGCCAGCGGGGGCTGACATTCGTGGAAAGCGAGCCCCTTGGCGAGGATCGCCATGTATCTGGTGACGATACCCTGGCGAACCGGTTCCGGGAGTTCGGTCTCGCCTCGGTGCTGAGCCTCGCACCTGAGCTGATTGGCGCGGTTGAGCACCGCGCTCATCTCTGTCGCCCACGGCTCCTTGTCGATCTCTTCGATGGCCCTGAGTTCGCGCAAGTGATGCGCCCCGCAGAGGGCGTGGGCGTCCACCCCGCTCATATGGGCGTAGTAGGGTTTCCAGTGATCATGAACGATCGTCCCGCCGTTCAGGAAGGTTGGAACAGCACCGCGCTTGGCGCTGATGCGGTAATGCGTGAAGGCGGGATCGCAGATCGAGTGCAGCCAGTGCAGCTTGCCGGCGACCCGAAGTCCGGTCTCGTCCAGATGCCGAACGTCGCCTTCAGTGAGCCGGGCAAGAATGTGCTCGACCACGCCACCCAAGGTATGCGCCGCGCTGTTCACCCAGTTGGTCACGCTGGCCGCGCACAGGCTGGTGGCCCCAAACAGGTCGCGCAGGAGTTGGCAGACCCGATCCTCGGGTATCAGCTGCCCAACATTGCAATAGACCGCCGCCGCCCGCATGCGCGTGCCGTATTGCACATGAGCGTTCACGCCATCGGGAAAGCCAGCTGTCGTCATGGCTCGACAATGGCCGCAACAATAAACCGCCGCCTGATGCTCGGTGACCTCCAGTCGCGGCGCGGGCAAGTCGAACACCTGACGCCGCTCCATCCCCTTCGCCATCTCCGCCGTCAGGGCGCGTTGACACGCGCTGCAATGCGCCGCCTCATGCCGTTCCACGAAGTCGGGCGTTGGCGTCTGGCGCAGGGTGTTGCCCCGGTGGCCAACCTGGCCGCCGCTTTTCTTGCCGGACTTGCCACGCAGGCTGCGCGGTGCTGGCTTCTTCAGGCCATCACTCGAAGGGGGCTTGCTGCTATTGTTGCTGTTCTTGGCCAACTGCCGGCGCAGATCCGCATTCTCTTCCGCCATGGTCGCCAACGCGGCTTCAAGCTCAGCGATCCTGCGCAGAGCCGTGGCGAGGAGTTGTTCAAGGGTGGTAACCTGATCCATTCCACCACTGATTCAGAGAAATCAAAACGGCGCCACGGAATTCAGACCGGAACGAAAACTTCATGCGCCCAATGGCAATTTGGACTCACCCCAAAACTGACAACAACCTCCCACCTCAGGGGGGGTGCTTGGGAGTTACCAAAATCTCTGAATTTCTTGAAGGACGATTCAACTTTGAATGTGGAGCTAAGGCAGATTTCACGCCCGTTAATGTCACCATAGCCGAAGCAGTGTGGTAAAAATATTAAAATCAGAACCTTAATCATCGCTCAGCCCTCGGGCTGGCGCGTTTGATACACAAGGCCCTTGCAAGGGCCTTGTGCAAGCCGTTTTCAAACGGCTTGGCCAAGCGTTTTCGAAAACGCTTGGCGGGGCCATGGGCGGATCGTGTGAGGAGGGCGTATCGCGATGCAACCTGACCTGAGCGGCTTGGATCACCTGGTGCTGACGGTGTCGGATATCGAGGCAAGTCTCGCGTTTTACGTGGAGGTGCTGGGGATGCGGGCCGAGGCGTTTTGCCCGGCGGATGGCTCGCGGCGCTGGGCGCTGCGGTTCGGGCGGCAGAAGATCAACCTGCACCTCGCCGGGGCCGAGTTCGAGCCGAAGGCAGCGCGCGCGATGCCCGGCACGGCGGACCTGTGTTTCCTGAGCGATGTGCCGCTGGAGGAGTGGCTGGCGCACCTGTCCGTCTCCGGCCTGCGCGTCGAGGACGGGCCGGTGCCGCGCAGCGGGGCCACGGGACCGATCCGGTCGATCTACCTGCGCGATCCCGATGGCAACCTGATCGAGATTTCCAACCTGGTTGACTGAAACCGCCCCTCGCGCGTGGCGAGGGGCGGCTCAGGATCAGTGGACGACGGCGTCGGCGGGCGGGTCCTGGGTGGTGGTGCCCACCCGGTCGCCGATGATCAGCCCCTCGGCCCCGGCGGTGACCGGCACGGTCGCCCCGTCGAGAATATCGCCCGCAAGCAGCGCCTCGGCGAGCGGATCCTGCAGGGCGCGCTGGATCACCCGCTTCAAAGGCCGCGCGCCGAACACCGGATCATAGCCCGCATCGGCAAGCCATGTCTTGGCGGCATCGTCGAGTTGCAGCGCGATGTTGCGGCTGGCCAGACGCCGGAGCAGGCGGCGCAGCTGGATTTCGACGATCCCGTCCATATCCTCGCGGTTGAGACGGTCGAAGATGATCGTCTCGTCGAGGCGGTTGAGGAATTCGGGGCGGAAATGCGCCCGCACCGCATCCATCACGTCGCGCTTGGCATCCGCCGAATCCGACCCTTCGGGCAGCTGGCTGAGCGCCTGTGAGCCGAGGTTCGAGGTCAGCACGATCAGCGTCTGCTTGAAATCCACGGTGCGCCCGTGACCATCGGTCAGCACGCCGTCATCGAGCACCTGCAAGAGCACGTTGAACACGTCGGGATGCGCCTTTTCGACTTCGTCGAAGAGCACCACCTGATAGGGGCGGCGGCGCACGGCCTCGGTCAGGACACCGCCCTCGTCATAGCCGACATAGCCCGGAGGCGCGCCGATCAGCCGGGCGACGGAGTGTTTCTCCATGAATTCCGACATGTCGATGCGGACCATCGCGCTATCGTCGTCAAAGAGGAATTCCGCCACCGCCTTGGTCAGTTCGGTCTTGCCCACGCCGGTCGGCCCGAGAAAGAGGAAGGAGCCAAGTGGCCGGTTCTCGTCGTTGAGGCCCGCGCGGGCACGGCGCACGGCGTTGGCGACGGCCTTGACCGCCTTGTTCTGACCGATCACGCGGCGATGCAGGTTGTCTTCCATGCCCAAGAGTTTCTCGCGCTCGCCTTCGAGCATCTTGGCGGTCGGGATGCCGGTCCAGCGTTCCACGACCTGCGCGATCTGTTCGGGGCGCACGGCCTCTTCGACCATGACATCGTCATCGCCCTGTTGCTCGGCCTCACTCAGCTGCTTTTCAAGCTGCGGGATGACGCCATAGCTGAGCTCACCCGCCTTGGCGAGATTGCCCTCGCGCTTGGCGATGTCGAGTTCGGCGCGGGCACGATCAAGCTGTTCCTTGAGATCGCGGGCGCTGGCCAGCTTGTCACGCTCGGCCTGCCATTGCGCGGTCATCTCCGAGGATTTTTCCTGCAACTCGGCCAGTTCGCGTTCCAGCTTGGCCAGCCGGTCGCGGGAGGCGTCGTCGTCCTCTTTGCGCAGCGCCTCGCATTCGATCTGCTTTTGCAGGATGTCGCGGTCGAGCGCGTCCAATTCCTCGGGCTTGCTGTCCACTTCCATGCGCAGACGGGAGGCTGCCTCGTCCATCAGGTCGATGGCCTTGTCGGGCAGGAACCGGTCGGTGATGTAGCGGTGTGAGAGCGTCGCCGCCGCGACAAGCGCGCTGTCGGAGATGCGCACGCCGTGGTGCAACTCGTATTTCTCCTTGATGCCGCGCAGGATCGAGATCGTGTCCTCGACCGTCGGCTCTTCGACCACAAGCGGTTGGAATCGGCGGGCGAGCGCCGCGTCCTTTTCCACGTGCTTGCGGTATTCATCGAGCGTGGTCGCACCGATGCAATGCAACTCGCCGCGCGCCAGTGCGGGCTTGATCAGGTTGGCCGCGTCCATCGCGCCGTCGGTCTTGCCCGCACCCACCAACGTGTGCATCTCGTCGATGAAGAGGATGATTTCACCGGCGGCCTGCGTCACCTCGCCCAGCACGCCCTTGAGCCGTTCCTCGAAATCACCGCGATATTTCGCGCCCGCGATGAGCGCGCCCATGTCGAGCGACAGCAGGCGCTTGTTACGCAAGGATTCAGGCACGTCGCCATTGATGATACGCAGGGCGAGGCCCTCGGCGATGGCGGTTTTACCCACGCCCGGCTCACCGATCAGCACCGGGTTGTTCTTGGTCCGGCGGCTGAGCACCTGCATGGCGCGGCGGATCTCGTCGTCGCGGCCGATGATGGGGTCGATCTTGCCTTCGCGGGCGGCCTTGGTCAGGTCGTGCGCGTATTTTTCCAGCGCCTCATAGGTGTCCTCGGCGCTCGCCGTGTCGGCGGTGCGGCCCTTGCGGATATCATTGATCGCCTCGTTGATCTGTTGCGCGCTGATGCCACCGGCGTCGAGCGCGTCCTTGGCGGGGCTCTTCACGACGGCAAGCGCGGTCAGGATGCGTTCCACGGGCACGAAGCTGTCGCCGGCCTTTTGCGCCAGTTTCTCGGCTTCGGCCAGCACCTTGCCGGTCTGCTGGTCCATGTAGGTCTGGCCCGCGTCGCCCGAGACCTGCGGGATCTTGCCCAGTGCCAGATCGTTGGCCTGCGTCACCCGTGCGGGATCGCCGCCGCCGCGTTTGATCAGGTTGCTGGCCAGCCCCTCTGGATCGTCCAAGAGCGCCTTGAGCAGATGTTCGGGGGCGAGTTTCTGATGGCTTTCGCGCATCGCAACGGTCTGAGCGGCCTGGATGAACCCGCGCGACCGCTCCGTGAACTTGTTGAAGTCCATGGTCGTTCTCCTTTTCTCAAGCGTTCCCCCGGTGGCGCACCCTAATCTAGGCATGCAGCGGTCGGGGACCTTGAGTGATAAATGGGGAACGGCGTTGTGAGGTTCAAGGCAGGACATCGCCGGAATCGCGATCTGCGGGGTTTTCAGGCCGTAAGGTGCGATGAGCGAATTGTCGCGCCACGGGAGGATGGGACGAAAATTCACCCTGACGCGGGTGTCGCGACGGGGTACTCCTCGCCGGGAGTGGTACGAGTGACCGGGTGTGATGGCATGAAGATTTCGCGGATCGCGCTGTGCGATATGACACGGGCATTGCCAGCGGCTTCGTCCTACGCCAGCGCCGCAGCCCGATTGAAAAGGTGCGCCGCCCGGTGCAGAGCCAGCACGGCACGGCCAGAACGATGATGTGGATGCTGAAATCACTGGCAGTCTGACCGCGTTATCGGCGCAATGTCGCGCTCGACGCGCCGTGCCGATTTTTCACCTTTCCTGACAGAGGCGCCTCGCCTACGTATTCCGAAGTGAGTGACGGGATGTTTTGTATGCGTATTCTGGGTGTGAAGGTGGTGGACCGGACTCCAACGGGCGATGGCGGGCGGCAACGCGCGACGCTGCTATTTCAGACCGACACCGGTGGTATCAGCCTGAGTGCCACAGCGGAGGGTGCCGATACACTGCCTGAAAGCGATGTGGTCGATCAGTTGGTCCGCGATGGGCTGCGCCAGCTGAACCGCCTGCCCGAACATCGGCATGGCGACGCCCCCGTAATCCTGGCGCAGGATATCAAGGTTGAGGTGATCTGATCACCGGACCGCGACAACGCGCTTATCTGCGGGCCGCCACGCTCAGTAATTTTCAGGGCCCGCCTAAAGCGTTTCGCCGTCAACCTGAGACATCAGGTAAATGCGACACGCGCGCATTGATTTGCAGTTGCGCCGCATGTCGCAAAAACCTGCGTCTCCGGTTTTGCGCGAAACGCTCTAGGATTTGCGCCGCATGCGCCGCAGACCGCCCAACAGGGCCAGACCGGTTAACCCGAGCAGACCAGCGGCGGGCAACGGCACCGCCGGAACCTGCCGGATCGAGATCGTGGCACCGACGAAGGGGTCAGGGTCGTTCAGGATGCCGCTTGAGATCAGATACTGGTTTCCGTCAAACCCGGCGAAACCTGTGAGCTTTCCGGCAAAGTCCGACAAATCTTCAATAGCTTGGATCACGCCGTTCTCTGCGGCGCCCTCGGCGGTGTTGGCCCCGGCAAGATCGGCGGATCCGCCGGTTGCCGACGTGTCGTTGACCTCGGTGCCCGCGTCCCACATATCGGCCCTGGATATGGTGATCACCCGGTCGCCCTGGAAGATGCCCAGGTCGTCAAAGAGCGCGATGGCTTGCGGATCGTCATTGCCCATGAAGGTGTCGTTCGTGGGTGCCAGCATCGAAAAGTAGCTTAAAAACCTGTTCACCGCACCATCAACGTCGAACTGGGCGGTGACCGATTCACCCGGAACGAATACCGGCCGGGGCGGAAAGTCGGGCCCTAAAACGAAGAGTCTGTCCGAGTCGGGATCTGCTGCGACGCGTTCCGCATTGAGACCATTCGCGAAGCCGGTTTCGGCTATGGTTTCGAGACCGGGGCTGGCCGCAGCGCCCTCATCAAAGGCATCAAAGCTGCCATCGTGAAACGCCAGGTACATCGGCGAAAATGCAAACCCGCCCAAGGCTGCGGTATTTGTTACGGTGAATTCAAGTGTCGTGGCCTGGGCCATTGCGGCGCATGATATGGTCGCGCAAAATGAAATGGCGACCTGTCTTTTGAGTTTATTGAACATTTTATACACCTCAATTTAAAATTGAGTTGCCAAACAATAACGGCAACTCACAGAGGATGCGCTTCGGGGTGATTCACGCCAAATCAAGATTGCGTGATATGCGTGTTGTGTGGATGAGCCGGAGGCGGGGCCGTTCATTTGTACGATAGCCGGGTCTTACCTTGACGCCTGATCTGTGTCTCGGCACAAGGGCGCGACCGCTGAATGCAAGGACCTCGCTAATGCAAGATGACCGCCTGATCGTTGCCCTCGATGTGCCCAATGCGCTGGAGGGCTTGCAGCTAGCCGAAGTGCTGGGGCCGTCGGTGAGTTTCTACAAGATCGGGCTGGGCATGCTGACCGGGGGTGGTCTGGCGCTGGCCAACGAGCTTAGCCAGGAGCATGGCAAGCGGATTTTCCTCGACATGAAGCTGTTCGATATCGGGGCCACGATCGAGGCGGCGGTGCGCGGGCTGGCGCAGTTCGATCTGGATTTCCTGACCGTGCATGGCGACCCGCATGTGGTGCGCGCGGCCAAGGAGGGCGCGGCGGGCAAGCCACTGAAGATCTTGGCCGTGACGATCCTGACCTCGCTCGACCGGGCCGATCTCGATGCCGGGCTGATCAAGCCGGGCGATCTGCCTGATCTGGTGGCCGAGCGCGCAGGCCGCGCCTTCGAGGCCGGGGCCGACGGTGTGATTGCCAGCCCGCAGGAAGCCGCGATGATCCGCGCGCTGCCGCAGGCGACGGGGCGGCTGATCGTGACGCCGGGGGTGCGGCCCGTGGGCAGTGCCCTGGGCGATCAGAAGCGCGTGGCGACACCGGCGCAGGCGGTGGCGGACGGGGCCGATCATATCGTCGTGGGGCGGCCGGTCTGGGCGGCGGCGGACCCGCGCGCGGCGGCCGAGGCGATCCTGTCGGAGTTGCGCGGATGATCAGGCGGGGAGATTTTGGAGCGGGTAACGGGAATCGAACCCGTAACTGAAGCTTGGGAAGCTTTCGTGATACCTTTTCACCATACCCGCGTCTGAGCCGTGGAGATATGGCCTTGTGCGGGCGTGGTCAAGAGGGGAAAGCGGAGCGCGCGCGCGGCCTACTTGCGCCCCAGATACATCTGGTAGAGCCAGATCAGCAGCAGCGACCCCAGCACCGCGCCAATGAGCCCGCCCAACAGCCCCGTGACCATCAGCAGCACCCGGATCACCACCGCGCCGATGAGCGCGCCCGCGATGCCGATCATCACGGTTTGCACCACCCCGGCCTCGATCCGCATCAGCCGGGTCGCGAGGAACCCCGCCGCCGCCCCGATAATGATCAGGTAGACCACGCCCATGGCTTACCTCCGCTTGCGCCAATGGGTCGGCACGATGATAAGTGCGCCGACCGATGAGAGGATCGCGTCAATTCCGGGCGCGCCGAAGCGGATGCCGAACATGATGCGGATGAAGTAAAAGAGGAACGCGCCGCCGACGCAGATGATGATCGACGGGAGATAGCCGTTGCGGGTAAAGCCGCTTTTTTCGCTGGCATAGCCGACGATGCCCGCGATCACCACCGTGCCGAAAAGTTGCAGGAACATCGCGTTACTCCAATCGGCTGCCGCGCGGCCAAGCCATGCCGCGCAGGAACTCGGGCCCATCCTGCGCCGCGCGGCCCGCGCGTTGCAAGCGCAAAAGCCGCACCGCGCCTCGCCCGCAGGCGACCGTCGCCTCGGCGTCGAGCACCTCGCCGGGGGCGCCCTGCCCTTGGGCCACGCGCGAGGCCAGCAGTTTCACCCGCGCCTCGCCTGCCAGGCACCACGCGCCGGGAAAGGGCGAAAGGCCCCGGATGCGCCGGTCGACCTCTTGCGCGTCAAGGCTCCAGTCCACGCGCGCCTCGGCCTTGTCGATCTTGGCGGCATAGGTGACGCCTGTCTCGGGTTGCGGTTCGGGCTGCAAGCTGTCCAGCTGCGCCAACGCCTTGACGATCAGCCGCGCGCCCATGTCCGACAGTCTGTCATGCAACTGCCCGGTGGTCTCGGCCTCGCCGATCCGCGTTGCCTCGCGCATGAGGACTGGCCCGGTATCGAGCCCCGCCTCCATCTGCATGATGCAGATGCCGGCCTCGGCATCCCCGGCCATGATCGCGCGGTGAATGGGGGCGGCGCCGCGCCAGCGCGGCAGGAGGCTCGCGTGGATGTTGAGACAGCCCTTCGCGGGCGCATCGAGCACCGTCCGCGGCAGAATGAGGCCATAGGCCACGACCACCGCCACATCGGCTTTGTGCGCGGCGAAGGCCGCCTGTTCGTCGGCCCCTTTCAGGCTGACCGGGTGGCGGACCGGCAGGCCAAGCGTCTCGGCGCGCGCCTGCACCGGGCTGGGGCGGTCCCTTTTGCCGCGTCCCGCCGGGCGCGGCGGCTGGCAATAGACGGCGGCCACCTCGTGCCCCGCCTCGACCAGCGCATCGAGCACCGGCACGGAGAAGTCCGGCGTTCCCATGAAGATCACACGCATAGCAGCCCCTTCATCTTTCCCAAAATACTCATATCCAACCGTGCCAAGGACGATAGGCTCAGGCCAGTTTTCTTGCCTTCCGAAACAGCATGTCCCGTTTGACCCGGCCCAGCCGGTCGAAATACATCCGCCCCTGCAGATGGTCGATCTGGTGCTGCACGGATGTGGCCCAGAGCCCGACGAAATCGCGCTCCTCGACCTCGCCTGACGCATTCAGAAACCGCACCGTCACCGCGCGGGGCCGCTCGATCACCGCCGAGACGCCGGGCAGGCAGGGGCTGGCCTCCTGATGTTCGCGCAAATGCACGCTGGCGTGCAGGATTTCGGGATTGGCCATGCGCACGACCTGACCGCGCGCGTCGCTTGCATCGACCACCGCCAGCGCCTGCATCTCGCCAAGCTGCGTCGCCGCGAGCCCGACGCCCGGCATCGCCTCCATCACCGCGATCATCTCGTCCCAGATCGCGTGGGTCGCATCGGTGATCGCGCTCACCGGGGCGGCGGCAGTCCGCAGCCGCTTGTCGGGCCAGCGCAGGACCGGGCGCAGGCTCACGCGCGGGCCTGCTCGCGCTTGAGTTTCTGCATGCGCCGGGTGATCATCTGCCGCCGCATCGCGCCGAGATAGTCGATGAAGAGCTTGCCGTTGAGATGGTCGATCTCGTGCTGCACGCAGGTCGCCCAGAGGCCGTCGAAGGTCTCGGCCTGCGCGTTGCCGTCGCGGTCGATCCAGCGGACATCGACCAGTTTGGGCCGTGTCACGTCGGCATATTGATCGGGGATCGAGAGGCAGCCTTCCTCGTAGGTATTGGTCTCGTCTGAGCTGGCCACCACCTCGGGGTTGAACATCACCAGCGGGCGCGGCTCTTCACCCTCGTCCTTGACGCAGTCGAGCACGATCAGGCGGCGGGTTACCCCGACCTGCGGTGCGGCAAGGCCGATACCCGGCGCGTCATACATGGTTTCCAGCATGTCGTCGGCGAGGCGGCGCAGATCGTCGCTGAGATCGGGCACAGGCTCGCAGACCTTTTTCAGGCGCGGGTCGGGGTGGATGAGGATCGGGCGTTTCATGGCGCTTGATTTAGGGGATCGGCGCACGATCCGCAACGGTCTTGCACCCGGCGAGCAATCGTCTAGCCTGCGCCGCGACATCCCAAGGAGAGCCCCATGAATTTCGACGAGATCATCGACCGCCGTGGCACAGGAAGTACCAAGTGGGACAGGATGGAGGCCTATGGCGGTGTCTCGCCCGCTGACGGAATTCCGATGTGGGTCGCCGACATGGACTTCCGGGCGGCTGATGTCCTGCAGGACGCGATGCAGAGCCTCATGGACCGCGCCAATTACGGCTATTTCCCCGGCGACGGTGAAATGAACGAAGCGGTTGCGTGGTGGATGAAAGAGCGCCACGGGTGGGACGTGGACCCAAGCCACATGTCAAGCACCGCCGGGCTGGGCCATGCCATAGCCCTGATCCTAGAAACCTACACCGATCCCGGCGACGAGGTGATCATCTTCACCCCGGTTTACCATGAGTTCACAAACAAGATCGAACTGACCAAGCGCGTCGTTCACGAGGCCCCGCTGGTTATCGAGGATGGCATCTACCACATGGATCTGGACGCGCTCGAGGCCGGGCTCAGCGGCAAGGAGCGAATGATGCTCATCTCCTCGCCGCACAATCCGGCAGGGCGCATCTGGACGCGAGGGGAATTGCGCCAATTGTCCGAGTTTTGCACGCGTCACGATCTCATCATGGTTGCGGACGAAATCCATCACGACCTCGTTTTTCCCGGCCAGACATTTACGCATTTCCTCAATGCCGCCCCTGAGGCTGCGGATCGCACGTTTGTTCTCACCGCCGCGTCGAAAACATTCAACACCGCTGGCGCGCGCGTCGGGACGGTGACGATCCCCAATCCCGATCTGCGCAAGCGTTTCCGGCAGGCGCTGCTCGAACATCAGACCCAGCCCAATCTCTTGGGGGTCGAGTTGACGCGGGCCGCCTACTCGCCGGGTGGTGCTGCCTGGGTTGATGAACTGGTCGCCTATCTCGACGGCAATCACCGGCTTTTCCTCGATGGGATCGGTCAGATCCCTGCGCTGAAGGCCATGCCCATGCAATCGACATATCTCGCCTGGGTGAACTTTGCCGATACCGGCATGGATATGAAGGAGGTTCTTCGAAGGGTGCATGAGGATGCGCGTCTTGTTCCGTCAGTGGGCGCTGATTTCGGCACCGGAGGCGAAACCTTCCTGCGGTTCAACATCGCCACGCCGCGCGCGCGGGTGGCCGAGGCGGTGGAGCGGCTTCAGGCGGCTTTCGCCGATCTGCAATAGCGCGCCGCGACCAGACATGCCCGCACAGAAAAACGGCCCCGTCACATCGACGGGGCCGTTTTCATTCTGTCACAGCGTCTGACGCTTACTTGTCGTTGTCGCCCTTGAGCGCCGCGCCAAGGATATCGCCAAGCGATGCGCCGGAGTCGGACGAGCCATACTGCTGAACCGCCTCTTTCTCTTCGGCGATTTCGCGGGCCTTGATCGAGAGGCCCAGACGGCGGGTCTTGCTGTCCACGTTCGTGACGCGCACATCGACCTTGTCGCCGACCGAGAACCGCTCGGGGCGCTGCTCGGCGCGATCACGGCTGAGGTCGGAGCGGCGGATGAAGGATTTCATGCCCTCGTATTCCACCTCGACGCCGCCATCCTCGATCGCCGTCACTTCGACGGTGATGATCGAGCCGCGCTTCACGCCACCCACGGCATCGGCGAACTTGTCACCGCCGAGCGCCTTGATCGAGAGCGAGATACGCTCTTTCTCGATATCGACCTCGGAGACGACCGCCTGAACGATGTCGCCTTTCTTGTAGCTCTGGATCGCTTCCTCGCCACGCTCGTCCCAGCTCAGGTCGCTGAGATGGACCATGCCGTCGATTTCGCCTTCGAGACCGATGAACAGACCGAATTCGGTGATGTTCTTGACCTCGCCTTCGACTTCGGTGCCGGCGGGGTGGGTCTCGGCAAAGACTTCCCACGGGTTGCGCATGGTCTGCTTGAGGCCAAGGCTGACACGACGCTTGGCGCTGTCGATTTCCAGAACCATGACTTCGACCTCTTGCGAGGTGGAGACGATCTTGCCGGGATGCACGTTCTTCTTGGTCCAGGACATTTCCGAGACGTGAACGAGACCTTCGACACCGGGCTCCAGCTCAACGAAGGCACCGTAATCGGTGATGTTCGTCACGCGGCCGGTATGCACCGATTCGAGCGGATACTTGGCGGCGACCAGATCCCACGGATCTTCCTGCAGCTGCTTCATGCCGAGGCTGATGCGGTGCGTGTCCTTGTTGATCTTGATGACCTGAACCTTGACGGTCTCGCCGATCGTGAGGATTTCCGAGGGGTGATTGACGCGGCGCCAGGCCATGTCGGTGACGTGCAGAAGGCCGTCGACACCGCCGAGGTCCACGAAGGCCCCGTATTCGGTGATGTTCTTGACCACACCGTCGACCGTCTGGCCCTCGGTGAGGTTGGCGATGACCTCGGCGCGCTGTTCGGCGCGGCTTTCTTCCAGAATGGCGCGGCGCGACACGACGATATTGCCGCGGCGGCGATCCATCTTGAGGATCTGGAAGGGCTGCTTGAGACCCATGAGCGGGCCTGCGTCACGCACCGGTCGCACATCGACCTGAGAGCCGGGCAGGAAGGCCACGGCGCCGCCGAGATCGACGGTAAAGCCACCCTTGACGCGGCCAAAGATCGCGCCTTCGACGCGCTCTTCGTCGGCATAGGCCTTTTCGAGACGGTCCCATGCCTCTTCGCGGCGGGCCATCTCGCGGCTGACCACGGCTTCGCCGCGGGAGTTCTCTGCGGAGCGCAGGAAGACCTCGACCTCGTCGCCGACGGAAATGTCGGGCTGCTCGCCGGGATTCGCGAATTCTTTCAGATCAACGCGGCCTTCCATCTTGTAGCCGACGTCGATGATGGCTTGTCCCGCCTCGATGGCGATGACCTTGCCTTTGACAACCGTGCCCTCATCGGGCGTGTCCATTTCGAAGCTTTCTTCAAGGAGGGCTTCGAAGTCCTCCATAGATACGTTCTGAGCCATGTGGTCTCTGGTTTCCTTTGATCGGTTTTCTGGCCGCGCGGTTGTCTCCGCCGGTCTTGGGGTTTCATTGGTCAGGCGGGTCACAAAACAAAGAGGGCCGGTGGTGCCGACCCTGCTCGATCTCAATGCTTCGTGGCGGTTTCCGCCTTGTTGACGCGCCGCGTATAGCGGGGGCGGGGGCGTAAATCAAGCGTCTAAAGCGCCCCAAGGCGGGCTTTTGCCCGGTCCACCTCGGCCACCGCCGCCGCGACGGCCTGATCTATGGTCATCTCGGAGGTGTCGAGCCTGAGCGCGTCCTCGGCGGGTTTCAGCGGGGCCGCTGCGCGGGCGCTGTCGCGGGCGTCGCGCTGGCGCAGGTCGTCCATGACCTCGTCGAGCGTGGCCGTGTGGCCGCCGTCGCTCAGTTCCTTATGCCGCCGCCTGGCGCGTTCTTCGTCCGAGGCGGTGACGAACAGCTTCACCTCGGCCTCGGGGCAGATCACCGTGCCGATATCGCGGCCATCGAGCACCGCACCGCCCGCGCGCCGGGCGAAGGCGCGCTGAAAATCGAGGAGCGCCTGCCGCACCTCGGGGATTGCGGCGACGCGGCTGGCGGCCTGGCTGACATCGGGTGTGCGCAGGTCGTCCGCCTCCAGATCCTCGGCGCGCAGGCTCTGGGCCGCCTCGACCGGATCGAGCCCGGTCAGCACACGCCGCCCGGTGGCCCGGTAGAGCAGCCCGGTATCGAGATGCGCAAAGCCGAAATGGCGGCTGAGCGCCCGCCCGATGGTGCCCTTGCCCGCCGCTGCCGGTCCGTCGATTGCTATGGTGAACGCCATGCCTGTCCTCGTCTTGCCTGGACCATCTTGCTAGCCGATCCGGCCCTGCGCCTCAAGCATCGCTTGACGCAGCGGCCCGGGCGCGGCATCACCCGGATATGCTGATTTACAAGATATTCCGTGGCCCCGAATGGGCCGATCTTCGCGCCAAGGGTGAAAGCGCCGGTGCGCCGGTCGATCTCGCCGATGGGTATGTGCATTTCTCGACCGCCGATCAGGCACCCGAGACCGCTGCCAAACATTTCGCGGGCGAGGGCGATCTGATGCTCCTGGCCATCGAGACCGACCGTCTGGGCGAGGCCCTCAGATGGGAGCCGTCGCGCGGTGGCGCGCTCTTTCCGCATCTCTACCGCGAATTGCGGCTGTCTGATGTGGCCTGGGCGCAGCCCTTGCCGTTGGTGGATGGCGTGCATCAGTTCCCGGCGGGTCTGGAATGACCATGCTGGAGCGGCTGGGCCTTGGCCTGCTGCACCGGTTTGATCCGGAAGCCGCGCATGGTCTGGCGCTGCGGGCGCTGCGTATGGGGCTGACGCCCAGCGCCGGGCCGGTCACGAGCGCGCGGCTCAGGACTGATCTGGCGGGGCTGCGGCTGCCGAATCCGGTGGGTCTTGCCGCCGGGTTCGACAAAAATGCCGAGGCGCTGGGGCCGCTGAGCCGCGCCGGGTTCGGCTTTGTCGAGGTGGGGGCGATCACGCCGCGCCCGCAGCCCGGCAACCCGCGCCCGCGTCTGTTTCGACTGACCGAGGATCGCGGGGTCATCAACCGCTTCGGCTTCAACAATGAGGGCATGGAGGCCGCCGCCGCGCGGCTGGCCAATCGCCCGCGCGACGCGGTGATCGGCCTCAATCTGGGGGCCAACAAGGACAGCGACGACCGGGCCGAGGATTTCGCCCGGGTGCTGGCGCATTGCGGCGCGCATCTCGATTTCGCGACGGTCAATGTCAGCAGCCCCAACACCGAAAAGCTGCGCGAGTTGCAAGGGGCAGAGGCGCTGATGGGTCTGTTGAAAGGGGTGATGGAGGCGCGTGACTGGCTGCCGCGCCCGATTCCGGTTTTCCTCAAGATCGCGCCGGATCTCAGTGACACCGAGTTGTCGGAAATCGCCGATGTGGCGCGTGCGAGCGGGATCAGCGGCATCATCGCCACCAACACCACGCTGGATCGCGACGGGCTGCGCAGTGACGCGCGCGATCAGGCGGGGGGGCTGTCGGGCCGGCCGCTCTTCGAGAAATCGACGCGGGTGCTGGCACGGCTGTCGCAGCTGACCGGCGGTGAGATGCCGCTGATCGGCGTGGGCGGCGTGGGCTCTGCCGAGGATGCCTATGCCAAGATCTGCGCGGGGGCGCATGCCGTGCAGCTATATTCGGCGCTGGTTTATGAGGGGCTGTCGCTTGTCTCGAACATCGCCAAGGGCCTCGATGCGGCTCTGGAGCGTGACGGCTTCGCCAGCGTGGCCGAGGCCGTGGGCACCAAGCGGGAGGACTGGCTGTGATCACCTATTGGCACAATCCGCGCTGTTCCAAATCGCGCGCGGGACTTGCGCTATTGGAAGAGCGCGGGGCCGAGGTGAGCGTGCGCCGCTATCTTGAGGATGCACCAACCGAGGCCGAATTGCGCGCCGTGCTGGCGCAGCTGAACGTGGCACCCATCAAGATGATGCGGCCCGGAGAGGCGCGCTTCAAGGCGCTTGGCCTGTCCCGTGACAGTGACCCGGAGACGCTGATCGCGGCGATGGCCGAAAACCCGATCCTGATCGAGCGGCCCATCGGTGTGACCGAAGGCAGTGCCGCGATCGGACGCCCGCCCGAGAACCTGCTGTCGCTGCTCTGAGCGCGAAAACGCAAACGGGCGCGCCCGAAGACGCGCCCGATATCTGAGCCTGACCCGTGATCAGCCCTTTTTCAGAACCCTTGCCCCGAGTGTCTCGGCGATCTGCACGGCGTTGAGGGCCGCGCCCTTGCGCAGGTTGTCGCTGACGCACCACAGGTTGATACCGTTGTCGATGGTCGGGTCCTGCCGGATGCGGCTGATGAAGGTGGCGAAATCGCCGACGCATTCGATGGGCGTGACGTAGCCGCCATCCTCGCGCTTGTCGATCACCATGATGCCGGGGGCCTCGCGCAGGATGTCGCGCGCCTCGGCCTCGTCGAGATGATCCTCGAACTCGATATTGATCGCCTCGGCATGGCCGACGAAGACCGGCACGCGCACGCAGGTCGCGGTGACCTTGATTTTCGGATCGACGATCTTCTTGGTTTCGGCGACCATCTTCCATTCTTCCTTGGTCTGGCCGTCCTCGAGGAACACGTCGATATGCGGGATCACGTTGAAGGCGATCTGCTTGGGGTAGACCTTGGCCTGATAGTCGTCGGTCGGGTTGTAGACCGCCTTGGTCTGGTCCCACAGCTCGTCGATGCCGTCCTTGCCCGAGCCCGACACCGACTGGTAGGTCGAGACAACCACGCGCTTGATCCGGGCACGGTCATGCAGGGGCTTCAATGCGACCACCATCTGCGCGGTGGAGCAGTTGGGGTTGGCGATGATGTTCTTCTTGGCATAGCCCTCGACCGCCTGCGGATTCACCTCGGGCACCACGAGCGGCACGTCGGGGTCGTAGCGGTAGAGCGACGAGTTGTCGATCACCACGCAGCCCGCCTTGGCCGCCTTGGGGGCATAGATCTTGGTCGCGTCCGAGCCGATGGCGAAGAGCGCGATATCCCAGCCGGTGAAATCGAACGTGTCGAGATCGAGGGTCTTGAGCGTGCGGTCGCCAAAGCTGACTTCGGTGCCGAGCGAGCGGCGCGACGCGAGTGCGGCGATCTCGTCCACCGGGAACTCGCGTTCGGCGAGGATGTTCAGCATTTCGCGGCCCACATTGCCCGTGGCGCCAACGACGGCGATTCTGTAACCCATGTGTATCATGCCTCCTGATCGGGGTTGCGGTGCGGGTCATACAGGGATTGGTGGGGATGTGAAAGGGGCCGGTTGTCAGCCCATGTTGTCGCGGCTGAAGAGGTAGATCACCAGCCCGGCCAGCAGTGCAACGCCGAACAGCCCGAAGATCGCCACATATCCTGCAAGCGGGCCCGTGGCGGCCGCCGCTGCGTGCAGCGGACCGGAGGCGAATTGCGCGACGCCGACCCCGCCGATGCCAAAGAGATTGAGCAGCGTCACCCCGCGCCCGGCCAGATGCGGCGGGAAAAAGCTGCGGCCATGCGCGATGATCACCGGAAAGGACGCGCCGGAAAAGCCGATGATGGCCAGCAGGGCGATGGAGAGTGCAAGGCTCGTATCCGGCCAGAGCATCAGCGCGCATGTGGCCAGCGCGCAGATCAGGTTGCCGGTGAAGATCACCCATTTTCGGGTCTGGAACAGCCGGTCGAGCGGGCCATAGCTGAGCGTGCCCGCGATCATCGCCAGCCCCATGACCAGCGTCGCCTGTCCGACCTGCCCGGTATCGAGCATGAAGACGTCTGTGAGATACGGCCCGGCCCAGAGCCCGCGCAGCGCCGCCGCAGGCGCATAGGCCACGAACATCAGCGGCAGGATCGCCCAGATGGCGGGCATTTTCAGCAGGTCGAGCACCGAGCCGCGCGTTTCGCCGGTGACGGCTTCGGGATCGCGCACGAGGGTCTGAATCCCAAGCGCGATGACCGCCGATATGCCCGCCAGCCCCCAGAGCGCGGCGCGCCAGCCCATCGTCTCTGCCGCCCAGGCCATCGGGTAGGAGGCCACCAGGTTGCCCACCGATCCCACCCCCAGCATCAAGGCTGCGAGGGTGGCAAAGCGCGCGGGCGGGAACTGTCGCGCGAAGATGTAATAGGAGGCCATCAGCACCGGCGAGCAGCCCACGCCGATGAGCGCCATCGCAAGGCTGACATGCAGCGGCGTCGTGGCGAGCGCAAAGAGAGCCGCCCCGCCGCCCCCGCCGATCAGCAGCAGCATCGCCGCCGTGCGGCGCGGGCCGACCCGGTCAAGCGCCCATCCCACCGGCAATTGCATCGCAGCGAAGATCACGAACCACAGCCCCGAGGCAAAGGCGAGATCGTCCGGCGTGGTGCCGATATCGCGCGCCAATGGCCCGCTGAGCACCGCAAGGAAGGCGCGAAAGAACTGGCTCAGCACATAGGCGAGGCAGAGCAGGGCAAGGCCGGCACGCATGGATGAGGGTCCTTATCGGGGGCTGCGCTCAGGCGCCGCCACGCTTGATCAGCACATCGACATGCGCCGCCGTGCTCTCGGCCAGCGCATAGAGGTTATAGCCGCCCTCCAGACAGCTGACCAGGCGGCCACCGCAGAGATCATCCGCCAGATCGCAGAGCCGGTCGGTGATCCAGGTGAAATCGTCCGTCTCCAGCGTCAGTTCCGCCAGCGGGTCATCGCGATGCGCGTCGAACCCGGCGGAGACGAGGATCAGATCGGGCTTGAAGGCGCGCAGGCGGGGAAAGACCGTGTCCTCATAGGCGCGGCGGAACGCAGTGCTGCCCGAGCGCGGCGCGAGCGGCACGTTGAGGATGGTGTCATGCGGCCCGGTCTCATCCGGGGCGCCGGTGCCGGGCCAGAGCGGATATTGATGCGACGAGACGAAGAGCGCGCGCGGCTCGTCCTCCAGCAGGTCCTGCGTGCCGTTGCCGTGATGCACATCGAAATCCACCACCGCGACACGGCCCAGCCCTTGATGATCGAGCGCGTATTTCGCCGCCGCCGCGACATTGCCGAAGAGGCAAAAGCCCATCGGGGTTTCACGCTCGGCATGGTGCCCCGGCGGACGGGTGGCGACAAAGGCGTTATGCGCCTCGCCCGACAGCACCAGATCGACGCCGCGGATCGCGCCACCGGCGCCGCGATGCGCCGCCGCGAGGCTGCCCGGCGACATCCATGTGTCGGCATCCAATTGCACGAGTCCTTCGGCAGGGGCTGCGGCGCGGATCGTCTCGACGTAACTTTTTGGATGGACCCGCAGCAGATCGTCCTCGGCCACCAGCGGGGCGGTGACGCGCAGCAGGTCCTTTTCCACCAGCGCCGCCAGAACCCGCTCCAGCCGGGCCACCTGTTCGGGATGGCCCTCGGGCGGTTCATGCCCCAGGCAATCGGGATGGGTGATCAGGGCAGTGGTCATGGCGCTCCTCCGTCTTTGATCGGGTGAACAGAACCGGATTTTCCCGCCTTGTCCAGTGCAGCCTTGTGGGCGCGCGGGGGGCATGCCACTCTGGCTGGTATGGAAGGTGATGCCGTCACGTTGACACAGGATATCGCGCTCGGGCTTTGGGCGCAGTTGGAACTGTTCCTGCGCAGCCTGCTGCGCCCGTGGAATGCCTATCAGATCGCGATTGCAGTCGGCCTCTTCGGGCTGGCGCATGTCCTCAATGCCCTGCTTGGCCCGATCTGCCGCGAGTGGATGCGGCAGCGCGAGGGCTGGCCGAAATGGCGCATGCGCCTGCTGGTCATGCTGCACCGGCGCTTGCGGCTGATCTTTTTCGTGATGCTGATCTGGCCCCTGGTCTGGCTGATGCAGACCTATACCTGGCCCAGCCGGTCCTACCTGCTGACGATCTTTGCCGAACTTGCCCTTGCATGGCTGATGATCGCCGTCGTGACACGGCTGATCGGCAACAGTGTCCTGCGGGCGCTGGTGCGCTATGCGGCCTGGGCATGGGTCACGCTCAGCATCCTGGACCTGACCGAAGAGGCGCAAACCCTGCTCGATGGCTGGGCCTTCGAGTTCGGTGAGACGCGGCTGTCGCTCTGGCTGATCGTGCAGGCGGTGATCGTGATCGGCGTGCTCTTTGCCATGGCGCGCTTCATCTCGACAACGAGCGCGGCGCAGGTGCGCAAGAACGCCGATATTTCGCCCTCGATGCAGGTGCTGGTGGTCAAGTTCCTGCAGGTGCTGCTCTACGGGTCCGCCTTCTTCATCGGACTGCGCACCGTCGGTGTCGATCTGACGGGCCTTGCGGTCCTGTCGGGGGCGATCGGCGTGGGGCTTGGCTTCGGCCTGCAAAAGGTGGTGTCGAACCTTGTGTCGGGCGTGATCATCCTGCTCGACAAGTCGATCAAGCCCGGCGACGTGATCAGCCTTGGCGAGACCTTTGGCTGGATCAACAGTCTGGGGGCGCGCTATGTCTCGATCACCACGCGCGACGGGCGCGAATATCTTATCCCGAATGAGGATCTGATCACCGGGCAGGTGGTCAACTGGTCGCATTCCAACGATTTCGTGCGGCTCGACATCTATTTCGGCACCGCCTATGGCGACGATCCGCACAAGGTGCGCAAGATCGCCATCGAAGCCGCCAAGAGCGTCGACCGTGTGCTGAGCGTCAAGCCGCCGGTCTGCCATATCGTCGGCTTTGGCGACAGCAGCGTGGACTATATCCTGCGGTTCTGGATTCGCGATCCCACCGGCGGTCTCACCAACATTCGCGGCAATGTCTATCTGGCGCTCTGGGACGCGTTCCAGGCCAATGACATTTCCATACCGTTCCCGCAGCGCGAGGTGCGAATGTTGGGCGATCAGGCACAACCTGGGTAAATTCGGCGCATATTCGCGTGTAATCGGCCCTGCCTGCGTTGCGCTTCATTGAAAAGTCGTGTTTGTCTTGCTACCTTCAATACATGCCCGGCACCGGGGCTTTGCGGTGCGCCAGAGAGGAGGACTATGTCCTGTCTTTTACAATGCATGCGGCAGGCGCCGCTGAGCAGGGGGCGTATCCGATGACGCCCGTAATGACCGCAGATAGCGAAGCGCAGCTTGCGGCGATCCTTCAATCCCTTTCCGACGACAAGGCCGAGGATGTCGTGCAGATCGACCTGCGCGGCAAGACCGCCATGGGTGATTACATGGTGATCTGTTCGGGCCGGTCGTCGCGGCAGGTCTCGGCGATTGCCGAGAAGCTGGTGGATCGGCTCAAGCAGGAGCACGGCGTTCCGGCCGGCACCGAGGGCAAGGATACCGGCGACTGGGTGCTGATCGACACGGGCGACGTGATCGTCCATGTGTTCCGCCCCGAAGTGCGCGAGTTCTACCAGCTTGAGAAGATGTGGATGCCCACCGGGCAGACGGCAGCGACCCAGGCCTGAATGCGGGTGCATATCTGCGCGGTGGGCCGGTTGCGGACCGGCCCGGAACGCGCATTGATCGACGATTACGTCACCCGGTTCGACCGAACGGGGCGGGCGCTGGGCCTTGGCCCGCTCGTCCTGCATGAGGTCGAGGACAAGAAAGGCGGCGGCATGGAGGCCGAGGCCGCCCTGCTGGAGCGCGCGATCCCCAAGGGCGCGGTGATCGTGGCGCTGGATGAGCGCGGCACGGTCCTGTCCTCGCCCGAGTTTTCCGACCGTATCGCCGGATGGCGCGATGCCGGGCGCGGCGACGTGGCGTGTGTCATCGGCGGGGCGGACGGGATTGCGCCGGTGCTGCGTGCGCAAGCCGATGTCGCGCTGTCATTCGGCAAGATGGTCTGGCCACACATGCTCGTCCGGGTGATGCTGAGCGAACAGCTTTACCGCGCCGCCTCGATCCTCGCGGGCAGTCCCTATCACCGGGTGTGATCAACGTGCGTGAGCGCGCAAAATGAAACCGCCGCCCGGGGCATTCCCGAACGGCGGTTGTTTTTCTTGTCCCTCGATGTGCGACCGGCTCAGGAGGCCAGGGCACCCTTGGCTTGATCCACGATCGCGCCGAAGGCGGCGGGCTCGTGAACGGCCAGATCGGCCAGAACCTTGCGGTCCACCTCGACCCCGGCCAGGGTCAGGCCGTTGATGAAGCGCGAATAGGTCAGTGCCTCATCATGCGCGCGCACGGCGGCGTTGATCCGCTGAATCCACAGCGCGCGGAAATTGCGCTTGCGGTTCTTGCGGTCGCGCGTGGCGTATTGGTTTGCCTTGTCGACGGCCTGTGCGGCCACCTTGAAGGTGTTCTTGCGGCGGCCATAGTAACCTTTGGCGGCCTTGACGACTTTCTTGTGACGGGCGTGGGTAACAACCCCACCTTTGACGCGTGACATCTCTCAAATCCTCCTGGGGCTTAGCGTGCGTAGGGCATCATCGGCTTGATGATACCTTCGTCGGCTTTGCTGAGCGTGGTGGTGCCACGCGCGTTACGGATGAACTTGTTGCTGCGCTTGATCATGCCATGGCTCTTGCCCGCCTGGGCGGCCACAACACGGCCACTCGCCGTCACTTTGAACCGCTTCTTGCAGCTCGACTTTGTCTTCATCTTGGGCATTTCCGGCTCCTTTTCTAGGTCGGTAGGGCCGCACGACTCGGCATGCCACGTCTGGCCGGTCCTGCGGATAGAGCGCGCCGTATACGCGGACACCCTGATTTGTGCAAGGGGCTGACTGCGAAATTCCCGCGCCGTCAGATATAGCGCGCGATCACCTCGATCAGCAGCTTGGGCAACTCCGAAAAGCTGTAGCCGCCGGGCTTGTTGCTGAGCGCCCAGAGGATCAGCCCTCCGGCCCCGAGAATGGTGAACATCGCGACCCGCGGCGCGCGCCTGTCAGACACCGCCGAGAGCACCGCAGGAAGAGAGAACACTGCCAGAACCATACCGATAGCCATCGCAAGATCGGGATCCATTACGCACCTCTGAGAAATCGCTTACGTCAATTGCGCGAGCTTACCCCGGATCGGTGGCGTAAATCAAACTTTCCTGACAGGGGGCCACGCGCAGGATGTTGGTGGTGCCCGGCACGTTGAACGGCACGCCAGCCGTGACGACGATCTGATCGGTCTCCTCGGCATAGCCCTCGGCGCGCGCGGCGCGGGCCGCATTGATCACCGCCATCTTGAATCGCGTCAGTTCGCCGGTCATGACCGGATGCACGCCCCATGTCAGCGCAAGACGCCGGGCGGTGCCGCGCAGGCTTGTGAGGCCGATGATCGGCACCTTGGGGCGTTCGCGCGCCGTCAGCAGGGCCGTGGTCCCGGATTCGGTGTAGCAGCAGATCACCTTGATGTCGGTCGTCTCGGCGATCTCGCGGGCAGCGGCGACGATGCCGTCCGCCACGGTCTGCCGGTCGGCGCGGCGGCTGGCCTCGATCACCTCGCGATAGGTCGGGTCGTTTTCGACCTCGCGGGCGACGTTGTCCATGGTCTGCACCGCCTCGACCGGGTAGTCGCCGGCCGCCGATTCCGCCGAGAGCATGATCGCGTCCGATCCTTCGTAGATCGCGGTCGCCACGTCCGACACCTCGGCGCGGGTCGGCATCGGGCTTTCGATCATCGATTCGAGCATCTGCGTCGCCACGATCACCGGCTTGGCCATGGCGCGGCACTTGCGCACCAGCCGTTTCTGGATCGGCGGCACGTTCTGCACCGGCAGTTCCACACCCAGATCGCCACGCGCCACCATGATCCCGTCGCTGACCGCAAGGATGTCGTCAAAGCATTTCACCGCTGCCGGTTTCTCGATCTTCGACAGGATCGCGGCGCGCCCCTTGGTCAGGGTGCGGGCCTCGTTCACGTCCTCGGGGCGCTGCACGAAGCTGAGCGCCAGCCAGTCCACGCCCAGTTCGCAGACGAACTCCAGATCGGCGCGGTCCTTGTCGGACAGCGCCGCGAGCGGCAGCACCACGTCGGGCACGTTCACGCCCTTGCGGTTCGAAATCGTGCCGCCGATCACGACCTCGCACTCGGCGAAATCCGCGCCGCAGGCGGTGACGCGCAGCCGGATCTTGCCGTCGTTGACCAGAAGGTCGGCCCCCGGCTCCAGCGCCGCGAAAATCTCGGGGTGGGGCAGGCAGACGCGGCTTGTGTCCCCCTCGGCCTCGTCAAGATCGAGCCGGAACGCCGCGCCCTCGACCAGCTCTTCCTCGCCGCGCGCAAACGTGCCGACGCGCAGTTTCGGCCCCTGAAGATCGGCCAGAATGGCGATCGGGCTGTTCAGGTCCTCTTCGATCTGGCGAATGATGCGATGGCGCTCGG
The DNA here is from genome assembly GCF_028885395.1 of Roseovarius tolerans. Classification (NCBI taxonomy): domain Bacteria; kingdom Pseudomonadati; phylum Pseudomonadota; class Alphaproteobacteria; order Rhodobacterales; family Roseobacteraceae; genus Roseovarius; species Roseovarius tolerans. The sequence continues at coordinate 3,723,176 of NZ_CP118494.1, read as the reverse complement.
CGATCTCGCCATGTTCGCCATGGCTCATGTTGAGGCGAAAGACATCCGCTCCGGCCTCGTGCAGGGCGCGGATCGTGTCGTAATCCGAAGAGGCGGGGCCAAGCGTGGCCACGATCTTGACATTGCGGTGGCGTCTCATCTGTGTTCCTTCGTCTCTCGTCGTTCAGGTGCTGATGTTATCGCTAACATCCACGGCCTTCGCCTTATCGCGCAATTCACATTGCCGCACAACTGTCCTAGAGGAAGATGACAGGAAAAACCAACACGATGATGTATCAGCCATATGAAATCGACGGGGCCGGGCGGGGCGCACGCTGGCTCGTGACCTGCGACCACGCGGCCAATACCGTGCCGCCCTTCGTCAATGGCGGCTGCCTTGGCGTGGCCGCTGCGGACATGGCCCGTCACATCGCCTATGACGTGGGCGCAGCGGGGGTGGCGCTAGGGCTGGCGCAGGCGCTCGACGGCCCCGCGATCCTGTCGAATTTCTCACGCCTCGTGATCGACCCGAACCGGGGCGAGGATGATCCCACATTGGTGATGAAGCTCTATGACGGCACCGTGGTCCCGGCCAATCGCCATGCTGACGGGCCTGAGATCGAGCGCCGCCTGAACCGTCTCTACCGGCCCTATCACACCGCGCTGTCGCAGCTTGCAGCGCGGCGCGACGACACGGTGATCGTCTCGGTCCACAGCTTCACCCCGCAGTTCAAGGGCCGCCCGCCGCGTCCTTGGCATATCGGGCTGCTCTATGCCGCCGACACGCGCTTTGCCCGCCCGCTGCTGGCGCGGCTGCGCGAGGAACCCGATCTTTGCGTCGGCGATAACGAGCCTTATGGCGGGCACCTGCCCGGCGATGCCATCGCGCGCCACGCCATCGCCCATGAACGGCCCAATGTCCTGATCGAGCTGCGCAATGACCTGATCGAGACGCCCGCGCAACAGGCGGCATGGGCCGCGCGCCTTGCCCCCATCCTGACCGAAGTTGCAGGCAAGGTCGGCGTCTGACGCCCTTGCGCCACGGTGAAACACGCTTACTCTTGAGCGAAGACAGAGGAGATACATCATGGACGACCAGACCCGGATCGAACTCGAAGCCGCCGCCTTCCGCACCCTGCGCGCGCATCTGATGGAAAAGCGCACCGATGTGCAGAATATCGACATGATGAACCTCGCGGGCTTTTGCCGCAACTGCCTGAGCCGCTGGTATCAAGAGGCCGCCCATGCCCGCGACATCGAGATGACCAAGGACGAGGCGCGCGAAATCTTCTACGGCATGCCCTATGACCAGTGGAAATCGCACTATCAGGTCGATGCCGATGCCGAGAAGAAAGCCGCGTTCGAGGCTGCCTTTGCGGAAAATGTCGGCAAAAACGGCTAGGGGTTTCTTTTTGGCAAAAATACTCAAATTCCTGCCACCGCAACCGGGGCAGGTGACGTGACTGCGCGCTACCGGCTGCATTATGCGCCCGACAACGCCTCGCTTGTCATCCGCCTCGCGCTGGAGGAATTGGGTGTGGCCTATGAGACCGTGCTGGTCGATCGTCGCGCGCGGGCGCAGAAATCGCCCGCCTATCTGGCGCTCAACCCGGCGGGGCTGATCCCGGTGCTGGAAACGCCGGGTGGCGCGGTGTTCGAGACCGGCGCGATCCTGCTATGGCTCGCCGACCGGCACGGCGCGCTCGCCCCCGCCCCGGATGATCCGGCACGCGGGACGCTGCTCAAGTGGCTGTTTTTCCTGTCCAATACCCTGCACCCGGCGATGCGGATGATCTTCTATCCCGATCAATACGCAGGTGCTGATATCGACGCGCAGGCCCGGCTGCGCACCCATATGCAGACCGAGGCTGCGCGCCATCTCGACACATTGGAGGCGGCGGCATCGGCGCATCCTGACCTCTTCAGCGGCACCACGCCCAGCGTGATCGGGCTGTATCTTGGCCCGGCCTTGCGCTGGCTCGCGCTCTATCCTGCGGGGGAAACCGGCTGGTTCGATCTTGCCCGCTGGCCGGTCTTGCAGGCGATGGCGCAGGCGTTGGAAACCCGCGCCAGCGCGAGTACCGCCGCCCGCGCCGAGGGGCTGGGCTCTGCGCCCTTTACCGCCCCGACCCCGGCCGACCCGCCGGAGGGCGCGGCGCTTTGATCCGCCCACATGTCAGCGCGCCGCCCTTGAACGGTCGCTTTCGGACAAGTAGCTGTAAGGGGATGCGGGGATAACACCCGCGACCCACCCGCGGCCGAATGGAGCGCGCCATATGTTTCTATCCGTCTTCGATATGTTCAAGGTCGGCATCGGCCCGTCCTCGTCGCACACGATGGGGCCGATGGTGGCCGCCGCGCGGTTTCTCGACCGGATGCGCGCGGAGCCGTTCCATTACGCGGGGCTGCGCGGCTCGCTGCATGGCAGTCTCGCCTTTACGGGCGTGGGGCACGCGAGCGACCGGGCGACGATCCTCGGGCTGGCGGGCTTTCGCCCCGACACCTATGACGCCGAGGCCGCCGAGACCACGCTCGAGCAGATCCGCGAGACCCATACCGTGACGCCGCCGGGCCTGCCGGAGCTGGCGTTCCATCCCAAGGACGACCTGATCTTCGATTTCGGCCCCAATCTGCCGGGCCATGCCAATGGCATGATCCTGATGGCCACCGACGCGCAGGGCGACGTGATCCTGCAAGAGACCTATTATTCCATCGGCGGCGGCTTTGTGATGACCGAAGGCGAACTGGCGGCGGGCCGCAATACCGACGAGGGCGACCCGGTGCCCTACCCGTTCAAGTCGGCGGTCGAGATGCTGGAGATGGCGGAACGCTCGGGCAAGAGCATTGCCGCGATGAAGCGCGCCAACGAGGTGGCGCGCGGCGGACCGGAGAACCTGCGCTCGGGCGTGGCGCGAATCTGGCAGGTGATGGACGACTGTATCGAGCGCGGGCTGAGCACCGACGGCACCCTGCCGGGCGGCTTGGGCGTCAAGCGCCGGGCCAAGGGCATCCGCGACGCGCTGATCGCAGAGCGCGGCACCAACCTGAGCGCGCCGCACAAGATCAACGACTGGATGAGCGCCTATGCCATGGCCGTCAATGAGGAGAACGCCGCCGGTGGGCAGGTGGTGACCGCGCCCACCAACGGGGCTGCGGGCGTCGTGCCTGCGGTGATCAAGTACTGGCTCGACCACGTGCCGGGCGCGCATGAGGCCCAGATCGAGGAATTTCTGCTGACGGCGGCGGCGATCGGCGGGCTGGTCAAGTTCAACGCCTCGATCTCGGGGGCCGAGGCAGGGTGTCAGGCCGAGGTGGGCTCTGCCTCTGCCATGGGGGCGGCGGGGCTCGCGGCGGTGCTGGGCGGCACGCCCGCGCAGATCGAGAACGCGGCCGAGATCGCGCTCGAGCATCACCTCGGGATGACTTGCGACCCGGTGCGTGGCCTCGTGCAGGTGCCCTGCATCGAGCGCAACGGGCTGGGCGCGATCAAGGCCGTCTCGGCGGCGTCCCTGGCCCTGCGCGGCGATGGCACGCATCTGGTGCCGCTCGACGCCTGTATCGAGACGATGCGCCAGACCGGCGCGGATATGAGCGAGAAATACAAGGAAACCTCGCTGGGCGGGCTGGCGGTGAACATCCCGAACTGCTGAGAGCGACGGAATTTTGAAAAAATTCCGCTCAAGAAAGTTTTGAACTTTCTTGGCACTGACTGTCCACAGGGCGCCGAGGCAATTACGGCGTCCGGGCGCTCACACCCTTGGTGGACGCGCGCGGTAGACCGGCAGCCGCCAGCCGAAGGCGAGCGAGCCTGCCCGCAGCGCCCATGTGAGCGCCGCGCAGATGCCGAGGATCAGCAGCAGATCGTCGGTGATGCGTGCCGCCACCACACCGCCGAGCGCACCCGCAAACGCAGCCGAGACATAAAGTTCGCCCTGTTTCAGCACCAGCGGCACCTCGCCCACCACCACGTCGCGCATCAGCCCGCCCATGCAGCCAGTGACCATGCCCATCAGCACCACGATCACCGGGCTCTGGCTCATCGCCATGGCGGCGCTGACGCCTGCGGGCACCGCAACGGCGAGCGCGAAACTGTCGAGCCACAACAGCCAGCGATAGCGGCTTTCGACCAGATGCGCGGTCACGAAGACCAGCAGGGCGGCGGCGCAGGCGATGAGGATATAGTTCGGGTTGCCCATCCAGAACACCGGGTTGCGATCCAGCAGCACATCGCGCAGCGTGCCGCCGCCCACCGCCGTCAGACAGGCGAGAAAGGCAAAGCCCACGATATCGAGCTGTTGCCGCGAGGCGACGAGGGCGCCGGTCAGCGCGAAGATCAGCACCGAGGCGTAATCGAGCAGGATGAGCGCGCTCATGCCCCGGATTTGCCGGGCTTGAACGGGGCCATGCCCGCGCGCGCCAACTCGTCTGCGCGCTCGTTTTCGGGGTGGCCCGCATGGCCCTTGACCCATTCCCAGGTCACGTTGTGGCGTTTCTGCGCCTCATCCAGGCGCTGCCACAACTCGACATTCTTCACCGGTTTCTTGGCGGCGGTTTTCCAGCCGTTGCGCTTCCAGCCATGCATCCACCCGGTGATCCCGTTCTTCACATAGGCACTGTCGGTGACGATGGTGATGGCCGAGGGTTTGCTCAGGGCCTCGAGCGCATGGATCGCCGCCAGAAGCTCCATCCGGTTATTGGTGGTGTCGGCCTCGCCGCCCGAAAGCTCGCGTTCCTTGACAATCTCTTTGCCTGCCATGGCGCGCATCAGCACGCCCCAGCCGCCCGGGCCGGGATTGCCGGAGCAGGCGCCGTCGGTATAGGCGAAGAGATCAGCCATCGCTCAGCCCCACATAGCCCGGCAGCGCCGCCACGCGGGCGCACCATGCGGTGAGGCGCGGGAAGCGGTCCATGTCGAAGCCGCCGCGCGGTCCGGCGGTGTGGGTGTAGGCGTAGAGCGCGATATCGGCGAGCGTGGGCGAGGGGCCGCAGAACCAGTCCCGCCCGTCCAGCGCGTCCTCCATCAGGTCAAGCAGCGTGTGGCCCTCGTCGAGCAGCGCCGCCATGCGCTCGGGCGTTGCCTCATGTGCCAGATGCGGATAGGTGGCGAGCGAGGCGCGCACGGCGACGACCGGCTCGTGCCGGTTCTGCTCGAAAAACATCCAGGCGAGCATCTGCGCCTGTTCCAGCGCATCCTCGGGCACCCAGCCGGTGCCCGCGCCCAGATACCACAGGATCGCGTTCGATTCCGTCAGGACCGTGCCGCAGGGCAGGTGCAGCGCGGGCAGCTTGCCGAGGGGCAGGTGACCTGCCGCCTTGGCCTCGGCCAACTCCTGCGTGTTGGTCTCGATCGGCACATGGGTATAGGCCCGCCCTTCGAGCGCCAGCAGAAGCCGCACCTTGTAGCTGTTGCCCGAGGCGGGCATGGAATAAAGCGTCAGATCGGTCATGTTTGGCCCTCAGAGAAAGACGCCGACCGCGAGGCAGGCGATCACCACGGCGCTGAGCAGGAGCCGTAGCGGCATCCACCATGCGGGCGCAAGACCCCAGCGGGCGAATTGCAGATCCAGCAGCAACAGCCCGGCAAAGCCGAAGATCAGGTTCATCCCTGCCGATGTCGGCCCGCCGCCGGTCATGAAGAAGGCCCAGAGTGCCGGGATCACCGAGAGCGCGTAGCCGGTGGTGGCGAGCGTACCGGTGGCCCGTGCGGCAAAGCCCCAGAGCACGCCCGACATGAACGACAGGATCACCGCGCCGTAAAAGAGCATGACATAGGGCCCGGCGAAACGCGGGCCGAGGGTTTGCGCCGTCCACAGGCCAAGATCGGGAAAAAGCACGGTCAGCGCCCCCCAGAGGAAGGGCAGGAGACCGGCAAGGCCAAGGATCAGCGGGGCGCGCGGGATGGTTTGGAACATGCGCCGCAAACTGGCGCGGTGGCGCGCGGTTGGCAAGTGTTGGCAAGTGTGGATGGGGCTTTTGGTGTGGTGTTTGTCAAGCGGGCTGGTTCTGCCGGTCGCCACGGTCGGGATATGGTCTGGAGCCGCCTTCGCCGCATCCCGCGCGAAACGCACCGAAGGTGCCGCGCGATCGCCGGGCCGTCCCGCGGCCTGGCGATATGATAGAGCGCGCTACGTGTTGAGTTTAGAATGACTTGGCTGGGATAAAGTGCAGGCATCAGCCGTTGCATCGCCAGTCCCCGGCCCTGCGACCGCGCGGCACCTTCTGGCGGTCATTCAACGTCCGCTTCAGGCCATTTTGCTCAAGGCCGCAACGAGCTGTCCTGCCCGAGTTGATCCTTGGGGCGTGATGCGGCACGTCGCACCCACCAGCGATTTCACGCCGTCTCGCGCAGCACCCTCGGCACCTTGAATTCGACGTTTTCCTGTGCGGTCTCAACCTGTTCGATGATCACGTCATAGCGCGCGCGGACCGCGTCGATGACCTCGTTGACCAGCACTTCGGGGGCGGACGCCCCCGCGGTGATGCCGATGGAGGTGATGCCTTGAAGCGCGCGCCAGTCGATATCGGTCGCGCGTTGGACAAGCTGCGCATAAGCGCATCCGGCACGCGCACCGACCTCGACCAGACGGCGCGAATTCGACGAGTTGGGCGCGCCCACGACCAGCATCGCCTCGGCCTTTTCGGCCATCGCCTTGACGGCCTCCTGCCGGTTTGTGGTGGCGTAGCAGATATCTTCCTTGTGCGGGCCGACAATGGCGGGAAAGCGCGCGGTCAGGGCGGTGACGATCTCGGCGGTGTCATCGACCGAGAGGGTGGTCTGGGTGACGAATGCGAGTTTCGCGGCGTCGCGAACCTCCAGCGTGGCGACATCGCCGGGTGTTTCGACCAGCAGCACCTCGCCCGGCGGCAATTGCCCCATGGTGCCCACCGTCTCGGGGTGCCCGGCATGGCCGATCATCACGATCTGCAGCCCGTTCTCATGGTGGCGTTCGGCCTCGATATGCACCTTGGAGACCAGCGGGCAGGTGGCATCGACAAAAAACATCTGCCGGGCTGCCGCCTCGGCGGGGACAGATTTCGGCACGCCATGGGCGGAAAAGATCACCGGACGATCGTCGGGACAGTCGTCGAGTTCCTCGACGAAGACGGCACCCTTGGCGCGCAGATCATCGACCACGTATTTGTTATGCACGATCTCGTGGCGCACATAGACCGGGGCACCATATTTAGCGAGCGCCATCTCCACGATCTTGATCGCGCGGTCCACACCGGCGCAAAAGCCGCGAGGTGCGGCAAGGTAGAGGGTGAGGGGGGGCTTGGTCATCGCGCGTCTCCTGCTTGGTCCAGAGGTAAGGCAGGTGGCGCGCGGCGTAAAGGGAGGCGGGGCGAATTGGTGGCCGGGTTGAACGGTTTTGGCCTGGAGCTGTCGTTGACGCATCCCGCGCGAAACGCACCGAAGGTGCCGCGCGATCGTCATGCCAGAGGCATGCCTCCGGCATGACGCCGTCCCGCGGCCTGGCGATTTGATAGGTTGCGCAACGTGTTGGGGTTACATTGACTTGGCTGGCATAAATCGCCTGCCACTGGTGTTGCATCGCCAGTCCCCGGCCCTGCGATCACGCGGCACCTTCTGACGGAGTGCGATGTCCCCATCAGGCCATTAACCACCCGCCTGCACCGTCAGCCAGGCAAGCACGATATACCGCCCGGTCTTGGCGATGGTGACCAGCACGAGAAATAGCCATGCCGGGGTGCGCATGACGCCCGCGATCACGGTGAAGGCGTCGCCCAGTGGGGCCCAGCTCATCAGCAGGGTCCAGACCCCCCAGCGGGCATACCAGTGCTGCGCCCGGGCCAGCTGTGCGGCATTGACCGGAAACCAGCGGCGATGTCGAAACCGTTCGATCCCGCGCCCCATGACATAATTGACCACGGCCCCGAGCGTGTTACCCACGCTCGCCACCACGATCAGCCAAACCAGCGAGGCGGTGCCCGCCAGTTGCAGGCCGACAAAGACCACTTCGGACTGAAACGGCAGAATCGTCGCCGCGCCGAACGCCGCCAGGAAAAGCCCGCCCAGTTGCAGCAAAACGCCCGGATCCGCCATGCTCATGCGTGCGGAACCCGGGCGTCAGTGCAAAGCCGTGTCAGGAAAACGTCATTCCTGTTCGGCATAGGCCTCCTGCCGGTCGTTCTGATGTTCGCGCGGCGGGCGCCCGATCACGTCCTTGAGATCGGCCAGTTCGATGAAATTGTCGGCCTGACGGCGCAGGTCGTCCGAAATCATCGGCGGCTGGCTGCGAATCGTCGAGACGACCGAGACGCGCACGCCCTGACGCTGAAGGCTTTCGACCAGCGGCCGGAAATCGCCATCGCCAGAGAACAGCACGATATGATCGACGCGCGGCGCGAGTTCCATGGCATCGACGCAAAGTTCGATATCCATGTTGCCCTTGACCTTACGACGGCCCTGACTGTCGGTGTATTCCTTGGCCGGTTTCGTGACCATGGAATAGCCGTTGTAATGCAGCCAGTCGACCAGCGGCCGGATTGGTGAATACTCGTCATTTTCCAGCAGCGCGGTGTAGTAAAAGGCGCGCAGCAACTTGCCGCGGCGCATGAACTCTGAACGGAGGAGTTTGTAGTCGATGTCGAAACCCAGGGCCTTGCCGGCTGCGTAAAGGTTCGAACCATCAATGAACAACGCTAAACGGTCGTCCTTGTAAAACATGATTAATGTCCTTCCAAATCGTTTTGCCTTGCCTGTGAGTGTGAGTGGTGTGAGTGGTGGGGCAGGACAAAGTAGGACGCAGAATTAGGGACTTCCCGAAGGCTGCGCAAGCGAATGATACATTACAAAAGAATAGGTGGGTCATGACGTCGGATCAACTGTGCTTGATCGCGATCGGTGGAAATATGCCGTCATGGGCGGGCTCACCGGACCGGACGGTCGATGCTGCATTGCAGCATCTTGAGCGGGCCGGTGCGCAGGTCGCTGCCGCTAGCCGCCTTTACCGCACCCCCGCCTTCCCGGCGGGCAGCGGGCCGGATTTCGTCAATGCCGCCGCTGCCCTGCGCATGCCGGGTGCGCCGGAGGCGGTGCTTGGCGTGTTGCACGCGGTCGAGGCGGCGTTCGGGCGCGAGCGTGTCGCGCGCTGGGGGCAGCGCACGCTCGATCTCGATCTGATCGGCGTTGATGATCTGGTTCTGCCCGATCTCGCGGGGTTCGAGACGTGGCGCGCGCTTGATGCGCAGGCACAGCAGCAGCGTGCGCCGGACTGCCTTATCCTGCCACATCCGCGCGCGCATGAGCGGGCCTTCGTGCTGGTGCCGCTGGCGGATGTGGCCCCGGACTGGGTGCATCCGGTGTTTGGACAAACGGTACGCGCGATGCTGGAGGCGCTACCACAGGACGCGCGCGACGAGGTTGTGCCGCTCTGATTCTACGCTTGTAAATCCTGTTTCAAACCCCTAAGTACGTGGCTTCTGATTCAAGCCCAAACCCTGCCCGGAGGTCTTATGGCCCGCGTTACGACAGAAGATTGCGTTGACAAGGTTCCGAACCGTTTCGATCTGGTGATGCTCGCAGCACACCGCGCCCGCGAGATTTCTTCGGGGTCGCCGCTGACCGTGGATCGCGACAACGACAAGAACCCGGTCGTCGCCCTGCGCGAGATCGCCGAAGAGACGCAATCGGCGGATGACCTGCGCGAACGCCTGATCGAGTCGAACCAGACCCAGATCGAGGTGGACGAGCCGGAAGAAGATTCCATGGCTCTGTTGATGGGTGGTGAGGCGGATAAGCCCGAAGCCGACGACATGTCGGAAGAGAAGCTGCTCCGCGCCCTTATGGAAGCCCAGGGTCAGGGCTGAGCCGCCCCTGACCACTGCAAGGCGCGACACTGATGATCGCCGTTGATGACCTGATCACGCTGGTCCGCCACTACAACCCTCGCACCGATGAGGCACTCATTCGCGCGGCCTATGATTTTGGCCGCGCAATGCATGAGGGGCAGTTTCGCCATTCGGGCGAGCCTTATTTCACCCACCCCGTTGCCGTCGCCGCCATCCTGACCGAACAGCGGCTCGATGATGCGACGATCATCACCGCGCTTTTGCATGACACGATCGAGGACACCAAGGCGTCCTACCGCATCGTCGAAGAGAAATTCGGCCGCGAAGTGGCCGATCTGGTGGATGGCGTCACCAAGCTGACCAATCTGCAACTCTCGAGTTCCGAGACCAAGCAGGCCGAGAATTTCCGCAAGCTGTTCATGGCGATGTCCAAGGATCTGCGGGTGATTCTCGTGAAACTCGCCGACCGTCTGCACAACATGCGCACGATCAAGGCAATGCGCCCCGACAAGCAGGCGCAGAAGGCGCGCGAGACGATGGATATCTACGCGCCGCTTGCGGGCCGCATGGGCATGCAGTGGATGCGCGAGGAGCTGGAGGATCTGGCGTTCCGCGTGCTGAACCCCGAGGCACGAGCCAGCATCATCCGGCGTTTCATCACCCTACAACGCGAGACCGGCGACGTGGTCGAGCGGATCACCGGCGACATGCGGCACGAACTGGACAAGGCGGGCATCGAGGCGGATGTCTTTGGCCGCGCCAAGAAACCCTATTCGATCTGGCGCAAGATGCAGGAAAAGGAGATGGGCTTTTCGCGCCTGTCGGACATCTACGGCTTTCGCGTGATCACCCGGTCCGAGAATAATTGCTATGGGGCCCTGGGGGCCATTCACCAACGCTGGCGTGCCGTGCCGGGGCGGTTCAAGGATTACATCAGCCAGCCGAAATCGAACGGCTATCGCAGCATCCACACCACCGTGTCGGGCCGCGACGGCAAGCGGGTCGAGGTGCAGATTCGCACGCAGGCGATGCATGACGTGGCCGAAACCGGTGTCGCGGCGCACTGGTCCTACCGTGACGGGGTGCGCGCCGAAAACCCCTTTGCCGTCGATCCCGCCAAGTGGATCTCATCCGTCAGCGAACAGTTCGACGCCGAGGAGGATCACGAGGATTTCCTCGAAGCGGTCAAGCTCGAGATGTATGCCGATCAGGTGTTCTGCTTTACCCCCAAGGGCGATGTGATCAAGCTGCCGCGCGGGGCGACGCCGATTGATTTCGCCTATGCCATTCACACGAGGATCGGCCATGCCTGCGTCGGGGCCAAGGTGGACGGGATGCGCGTGCCGCTCTGGACCCGTGTGAAGAACGGCCAATCGGTCGAGGTGATCACCGCCGACGGGCAGACACCGCAGGCCACATGGCTCGATATCGCGACCACCGGCAAGGCGCGCGCCGCCATCCGCCGCGCCCTGCGCGAACTGGACCGGGGGCGCTATATCAAGCTGGGCCGCGAACTGGCGCGCTCGGCGTTCGAGCATGTCGGCAAGAAGGCCACCGACAAGGCATTGGAGGCCGCCGCCCGCACGCTACGCCTGAAGAACGCCGACGAGGTGCGCGCGCGGCTGGGCAGTGCGGAACTGACCGCGCAGCAGGTGCTGAACGCGGTCTACCCCGATCTTGCGCCCGATCCGTCGGACGAGGTAACGCGCGACCGCGCGGTGCTTGGCCTCAAGGCCGATCAAAGCTTCGAGCGGGCGCGCTGCTGTCAGCCCCTGCCGGGCGAGCGCATCGTTGGCATCACCTATCGCGGGCGCGGCGTGGTGATCCATGCCATAGATTGCGAAACCCTCTCGCAATATGACGATCAGCCCGGGCGCTGGATGGATTTGCACTGGCATACCGGCACGCATCCCGCTGCCTATGATGTGACATTAGACCTCACCATCGGCAACGATGCGGGCGTGTTGGGGCGGATTTGCACCTTGATCGGGGAACAGAAGGCCAATATCTCGGACTTGACTTTTGTTGACCGGAAACCTGATTTCTATCGCCTGCTTGTTGATATCGAATTGCGCGACGCTGAACATCTGCACGGGGTGCTGTCGGCGCTTGATGCGGAAAGCGATGTGGCCGCCGTCGAACGCTATCGCGATCCGTCCCGCTCCGGGGCGGTCTGACCCATGAACCCTAGGAGCCGCGCTGGTGGTTTTCAAACGCCGAGACAGACGACCCTTGTGGAAGGTGATCGCTGACTTTTTCTGGCCCAAGGGCGGCTGGGCGCGGGCGTTCACCTATGTCAAGCACCGGCTGCACCGGCTGCCCGACCCGCCCGAACGGATCGCACGCGGGATCTTTGCGGGCGTGTTCACCACCTTCACACCGTTTTACGGCATGCATTTCATCGTGGCGGGCACGCTCGCGTTGATCCTGCGCGGCAATATCCCCGCCGCCCTTTTGGGCACCTTCTTCGGCAACCCGCTGACCTATGTGCCGATCGGGGTGATCTCGCTTCAGACCGGGCATGCCATCCTAGGACGGCACACGCTGGCCGAAGACGAGATCAGCCGCTCGCTCGGGGGCAAGTTTCTCGATGCGGGCGAGGACCTCAAGAACAACGTGCTGGCTATCTTCTCGGATCACGAGGCCGATTGGCACGGCCTGCACCTGTTCTATGACGAGGTGTTCCTGCCCTATATGGTGGGCGGCATCGTGCCCGGTATCGTGACGGCGCTTGCCGCCTATTACATCAGCCTGCCGGTGATCACCGCCTATCAGAACCGCCGCAAGGGCGTGCTGCGGGCGAAATGGGCGGCGATCAAGGAAAAGAAGGCGCAGAAGGAAAATGCGTCAATTGAGGCTGACGGGCGCGGCAAAGGGGACTAGGTTGCACCCCGAGCCGATCATGATCTGAGGAAGAGCCCGATGCCGTCCGATGGAAAACTGCGCCTTGGCGTGAATATCGACCATGTCGCCACCGTCCGCAATGCGCGCGGGGGGGCCTATCCTGATCCGCTGCGCGCCGCCAAGCTGGCAGAGGAGGCGGGGGCCGACGGCATCACCGCGCATCTGCGCGAAGACCGCCGCCATATCTCGGATGCCGATATCGACGGGCTGATGGAGGTGCTGACTGTGCCGCTCAACTTCGAGATGGCGGCGACGGCGGAGATGCAGGCGATTGCCCTGCGCCACAAGCCCCACGCCGTTTGTCTGGTCCCCGAAAAGCGCGAGGAACGCACCACCGAGGGCGGGCTGGAGGTGGCGCGCGAGGAAAACCGGCTGGCGCATTACATCGCGCCGCTGCGCGAGGCGGGCTGCCGGGTGTCGATCTTCATCGCCGCCGACAAGCGTCAGATCGAGGCCGCCCACAGGATCGGGGCCGAGGTGATCGAGTTGCATACGGGCGCCTATTGCGACGCCCATGCCGAGGGCGATGTCGACACCCGCGACCGCGAGTTGGAGGGGCTGCGCGAGATGTCGGCCTATGCCCATGCGCTGGGGCTCGAGGTGCATGCCGGACATGGCCTGACCTATGACACGGTGCAGCCCGTCGCCGCCTTTCCCGAGGTGATGGAACTCAATATCGGCCATTTCCTGATTGGCGAGTCGATCTTTCTCGGGCTTGGCCCGGCGATCACCGAAATGCGCCGCCTGATGGACGAGGCGCGCGATGGCTGAGCCGCTGGGGCTGCTGTCGGCTGTGCTGGCCTTCGCGGTTGTCGCCGCCTCGCCTGGTCCGGCCAATCTTGCGGCTGCTGGTGTGGCGATGGCGGCAGGCCGTGCCAGGGCGATGCGATTTGCCCTGGGGCTGGCGCTTGGCCTGTTCTTCTGGGGGGTGCTGGCGGCACTCGGCATGGGCGCGATCCTGCAATCAACCGGCTGGGTGCTGACCGGCCTCAAGGTCGCGGGCGGGTTCTACCTGCTGTGGCTGGCGCTGCAGTCGCTGCGCGCCGCGCGCGGCACGGACACGACCATCGCCGCGCGCCGCGCACCGCGCCGCCTGTTCTGGTCCGGTCTGATGCTGAACCTCTCCAATCCCAAGGCGGTGTTTGCCTGGATGGCGACGCTGTCGCTTGGGATGGGCGGCGCGGGGCAGGGCTATCTGCTGCTGACGGTGCTCTGTTGTCTGATCGGGCTGATCAATTACATCGGCTGGGTCGCGTTCTTCTCGACCGGGGTGATGATGCGTGCCTATCTGCGCGGGCGGCGCTGGATCGAGGCGACGGTGGGCCTGCTGCTCGGCGCGGCGGGGGTGTCGCTGCTGCGGTCCTCGGCCACGCAATGAGGGCGGCATGATCCTGCGCGCCATTCCGGCCTTGTTGCTCGCCTGCCTCTCGCTCTGGCAGCTTGAGACGCCGCGCGCGGGGCTCGAAATCACCACGCGCGCCGTGGGCGAGACGCCGATCACCCGCATCGCGCAGCCCGGCTCTGATGGCCCGGTGGTCGTGGTCGCGCATGGCTTTGCCGGGTCGCGGCAGATGATGCAGGCCTACGGCCACGATCTGGCGCGGGCGGGCTACCGGGTCTGGGCGTTCGACTTTGAGGGCCACGGGCGGCACCCGGTGCCGATGTCGGGAGATGTGGAGAGCATTGACGGCACCACGCGCCTTTTGGTGGAGCAAACGCGCAGCGTGGTGGATGCGGCGCTGGCGGCGGAGGGCTGGCAGGGCGAGGTCGCGCTGCTGGGGCATTCGATGGCCACCGATATCATTATCCGCACGGCAATTGACGATCCCCGCATCGGCCCCGTGGTGGCGATCTCGGCCTTTTCCAAGGCGGTGACGGCGACCGCGCCCGACACGCTGTTGCTCATCACCGGCGCATGGGAGCCGGGGCTGCGCGGCTTTGCCCGTGACGCCGTGGCGATGGTGGACCCGGAGGCAGGTGAGGGCGAGACCGCACGCGCAGGCGATGTGATCCGCCGCGCGGTCGTTGCCCCGTTGGCCGAGCATGTGGCGGTGCTGCATAGCCGCGCCGGGCGCGCCGAGGCGGTGGCGTGGCTCGATGCCGCCTATAGGCGCGCGAGCGATATCGCGGTGCGCGCAACGGGCCCGTGGTTTCTGGCGCTGATGGCCGCCATCGTGGCGCTGGCGGCACCGCTCTCGCGCCTTCTGCCCGAGCGCGCGCCGCCGATGCCGGGGGCGCTGTCATTGGGGCGCTTTGCACTGGTCGTGGGCGTGCCTGCGCTGCTTGCGCCGCTTCTGGCGGTGCAGGTCGAAACGCGGCTCCTGCCGGTGCTGGTGGCGGATTACCTCGCGCTGCATCTGGCGATTTATGGCCTTTGCCAACTGGCGCTGTTGTGGTGGCTGGGGCGGCGGCCCGAGGGCCTGCGGCCCCTCGCGGTGCTGGCGCTTCTGGTCTGGGGGCTGGGTGTCTTCGGCTTCGCGCTCGACCGCTATGGCGCGAATTTCTGGCCGACGCCCGAGCGCCTGGTGATCATCGCCGCGCTCTGCCTTGGGGCGCTGCCCTTCATGCTGGGGGATGCGGTGCTGGCGCGCGGGGCCGCGCTCTGGCAACGCATCACGGCACGGCTGGGCTTTCTGCTGTCGCTCGCGCTCGCCGTGCTGCTCGATACCGAGCGGCTGTTCTTTCTCGCCATGATCGCGCCGGTGATCCTGCTCTTCTTCCTGATTTTCGGGCTGATGGGCCGGTGGGTTGCGGCGCGGGCAGGGGCGGCATCGGCGGGCGTGGCACTCGGCCTGATCCTCGCCTGGGCGCTTGGCGTGAGCTTTCCCCTTTTTGCACCCGGAGGACTGGGATGATCCTTGGCATCGGCACCGATCTTGCGAATATCGAGCGGATTGCGGGCACGCTGGAGCGCTTCGGCGACAGGTTCCGCAACCGCGTCTTCACCGATATCGAACAGGCCAAGGCCGAGCGTCGCGCCGATGTTGTGGGCACCTATGCCAAAAGGTGGGCGGCGAAGGAGGCGTGCTCCAAGGCGCTCGGCACCGGGCTGCGCATGGGGATCGCGTGGAAGGACATGGCCGTGTCGAACTTGCGCACTGGTCAGCCGGTGATGCATGTCACCGGATGGGCGGCAGAGCGGCTGGCCGAGATGACACCGGAAGGTCATGAGGCGATCATTCATGTGACATTGACCGACGATCACCCCTGGGCGCAGGCCTTTGTGGTGATCGAGGCGCGGCCGAAAGGTGGAGTGGATTAGGGGGCGTGAAGGGCCTGGAGTTGACCTTTAATTGGACGCACCCGCGCGAAACGCGGCCGAAGGCCGCCGCGCATCGCCGTGCCGCCCCCCGGCGCGGCGATTTGGCTGCAACCTGCTCTGCGCTTGGATGTTCTTCGGGCTTGGCTGGCATAAAGCACTGCCAAACAAGCCTAAGATCGCCACACCGCGGCACGACGCTGCGCGGCTAACTCCAACGCCAGCTCCAGGCCCAAACCGCCCCGAGGTTCAACCAATCGGAGGATACTTCTGCCCCCCAAGCCGCATATTGCTCAACCCTGCCACTCACACACCGGCGATCACCGCCCCTCGCGCCTTGACACTTTGAGCCCCGCCCCGCATGTAGCGCGAGACCCAAATCTGCCCTATCCGGAGAGGCCCGATGGCATCTGACGCCAAAAAAGGAAATTCCATCGTCGAGACGATCAAGACGGTGTTCTGGGCTCTCGTGATCGCGGGGCTGTTTCGCACGCTCTTCTTTCAGCCGTTCTGGATTCCGTCCGGCTCGATGAAGGACACGCTGCTGATCGGCGATTTCCTCTTCGTCAACAAGATGGCCTATGGCTATTCCTACGCCTCCTGCCCGTCAGTGCGGCTCGGGTTCATCAATGTCGATGCCGAGGATATCTGCGGCATTCTGGGGGGCGACAACACCCGTATTCTGGGCGGAGAGCCCGAGCGCGGCGACATCATCGTCTTCCGGCACCCTGTCGATGGGACCGATTTCATCAAGCGGCTGATCGGCCTGCCCGGCGACCGCATCCAGATGCGGGACGGCGTGCTGCATATCAACGGCGAGCCCGTGGAGCTTGAACCCGCCGGTGAGTTCACCGAGGAATTCGCGCGACAGGGGCCGATGGGCATCCGCCCGCGCTGTGAAAACGGGGCTGTCGGGGCTGGGGCGGACTGCACCAAATCCCGCCAGATCGAGACCCTGCCGAATGGTCATTCCCATGCGATCCTGAATATCGGGGATCAGCGGTCGGACAACACGGGGGTCTTCACGGTTCCCGAGGGGCATTATTTCTTCATGGGCGACAACCGCGACAATTCCACCGACTCGCGCTTTCCGCAGGCTGTCGGCGGCGTCGGATTCGTTCCCTACGAGAACCTGATCGGGCGGGCCAACCGGGTGATCTTCTCGTCGGCGGGCTCGTCTATGCTGGCCTTCTGGACATGGCGCGGGGATCGGTTCTTCGAGAGGCTGGAGTGAAACTGTCACGCGACATGGCGGAATTTCAGGCGCGGCTCGGGCATGAATTTGCCGACCCCTCGCTGCTGGTCCGGGCGCTGACCCATTCCTCGATGTCCTCGCCCAATCGCGACGACAATCAGCGGCTGGAATTTCTGGGCGATCGGGTGCTGGGCCTCGTGATGGCCGAGGCGCTTCTGGCGCATGACAGTGCCGCCACCGAAGGCCAGCTTGCCCCCCGCTTCAACGCGCTGGTGCGCAAGGAAGCCTGCGCCGATGTCGCGCGTGAGGTCGACCTTGGCACGGTCCTGAAACTCGGGCGCTCCGAGATGCTCTCGGGGGGGCGGCGCAAGATGGCGCTCTTGGGCGATGCGATGGAGGCGGTGATCGCCGCCGTCTATGTCGATGCCGGGTTCGAGGCGGCGCGCGCCATGGTGCTGCGGCTTTGGGGCGGGCGCATCGGCGCGGTCAAGGAAGACGCGCGCGACGCCAAGACCGCGCTACAGGAATGGGCGCAGGCGCGCGGCCTGCCGCCGCCCGATTATGCCGAGACAGCGCGTTCCGGGCCGGATCACGCGCCGGTCTTTACCATCGAGGCGCGGCTGCAGAGCGGTGAGCATGTCAGCGCCACCGCCGGATCGAAACGGCAGGCGGAACAGGCGGCGGCTGCAGCCTTGCTGTCTAAGCTAAAATCAGACTGAACTCTCTGAACGATACGGTGTTGCGTATCAAAGGTCGGACCTAACCGTGGCGCCGCTCATCGTATCGCCCTTTTTGCTTTGCATCCGCGCGCCACAGCTTTTTTCGAATGCCTTCTGGTTCCAGATGTTTGTAACGCCCGCCCGAAAATTTCGGCCAATCTATTGCAAGACCCTGGCGCACCAGTTCTGCGGCAAGATCGCGTCCATCTGGTAGATAGCAGGTTGCAACCGCGCGATCATAGGTGCTCTCAGGATGCAGCTCTGCCGTAATGATCTGTCCTTTGCACAGCCTGATCATCGCGGATCTCGAGTTGCGGCCCCAAGGGTGGTTCAATTCCGGCGCATCTATGCCCGCCAATCGAACATGCACCTTGTCAATGACGATGGTGTCTCCATCTATGACCCAGCACTTTCCTTTTAAGCTACGCGCCGTCTTCGGTTCGACGTAGGAAGACGGTCTCGGCGGCGCGGGGCGTCGCGCGACCTTCGGCGCTGACTTCGTCTCTTCTGCGCGTGGTGGCGCGTCGGATTTCGCCAAGGATTTGACCGCGATGATCAAAGCCGCAAGGACTAGAAGAGCAGCAATTACTTCCATGTTTATGCTATCCGACGACGAAAAACCAAGATATCGACGTTACTAGGCTAAAGGCAAACCACAATGCAAGAAAGTTGACCAGAATGACCACCCGCGCCGGCTTCATCGCCCTGATCGGAGAGCCCAATGCGGGCAAATCCACGCTGCTCAATCGCATGGTGGGCGCCAAGGTCAGCATCGTTACTCACAAGGTGCAGACCACCCGCGCGCGCATTCGCGGCGTGGCGATGGAGGGCGAGAGCCAGCTTGTCTTCGTCGACACGCCCGGCCTTTTCCAGCCGCGCCGCAGGCTGGATCGGGCGATGGTCGCCGCCGCCTGGGGCGGCGCGGCGGATGCCGATATCGTGGTGCTGCTGATCGAGGCACATCGCGGCGTCACCGAAGGGGTGGAGCGTATCCTCGACGGCTTGCAGGATATCGCCAAGGGGCGCAGGATCGCCCTTGCGATCAACAAGATAGACCGGGTGGAGGCCCCCGTTCTGCTGGCGCTGACCAAGAAGATGAACGACCGCTTCACCTTCGAGAGGACCTTTCTGATTTCCGCCGAAAAGGGCCACGGTGTGGACGATCTGCGCCACTGGCTGGCAGCGGAAGTGCCGGAAAGCCCGTGGCTCTACCCCGAGGATCAGATCGCCGATCTGCCGATGCGGATGATCGCCGCCGAGATGACCCGTGAAAAGCTGACGCTGCGGCTGCATCAGGAACTGCCCTATCAACTGACCGTCGAGACCGATGCCTGGGAAGAGCGCAAGGATGGCTCGGCCCGCGTCGATCAGATCATCTATGTGCTGCGCGACGGGCATAAGGGGATCGTTCTGGGCAACAAGGGCGAGACAATCAAGGCCGTGTCCAAGGCCGCGCGCGAGGAGATGGAAGAGTTTCTCGGGCGGCGGATTCACCTGTTCCTGCAGGTCAAGGTGCGTACCGGCTGGATGGACGAATCCGAACGCTATTCCGAGATGGGGCTGGATTTCAAGGACGGGAACTAGGGTCTTGGCCCGGCTGACCGCGCGGTTCTGGATCGACGCCTATCTGGCGCGGCTGCGGCTTCAGGACATTCCCGGTTTCGTGGTGGCGCATGGCGATGACACCGGCGGTGCGGTGCTGGTGAAACTCAATACGCTCGATGGCAAGGCGCAGGTGTTTCAACGCTCCTTCGATCTCGCGAGCGGCGCGCGCGTCTGGGTGACGCTGGCCGAGGGTAACGAGGCGGAGGTGGATGCCGCCATCGCCCGGCAACGCGGGTTTGACCCGGATATCTGGGTGGTCGAGGTCGAGGACCGGGCGGGGCGGCACCTGCTCGACGCGGACGGGTTGAGCGGGTAGGATCGGGCGATGGAATGGCGTGATCAGGGGATATTGCTGAGCAGCCGCCGCCACGGGGAAACCTCTGCCATCATTGAAGTTTTCACGTCTGAACATGGGCGGCACGCGGGCGTTGTGCGCGGTGGCGCATCGCGCCGGATGGCACCGGTGCTGCAACCGGGCGCGCAACTCGATGTGGAATGGCGCGCGCGGCTGGAGGATCATCTGGGCACCTTCCGGGTCGAGCCCTTGAAATCGAGGGCCTGGTCGATGGGCGACCGGATGGCGCTGGCCGGTCTGAATGCGGTGTGCGCGCTGTTGCTGTTCGCGCTGCCCGAGCGGGAAGCGCATGCCGGCATATATCGCAAGAGTTTGATCTTGCTGGACCTTCTGGAGCAGCCGGAGATCTGGCCGCTCGCCTATCTCAACTGGGAACTGGCGCTGTTGGAGGAGATGGGTTTTGGCCTCGATTTGCGGCGCTGTGCGGTGATGGGGGAAAAAGCCAATGACCTCAGCTATATATCTCCCCGCACCGGGCGCGCGGTGTCGCGCGCGGGGGCGGGCGACTGGGCCGACCGTCTGTTGCCGCTGCCGCCTTGCCTGTTGGGCGAAGGCCCGGCCCCCGATGCGGAAGTATTGCAGGGATTTCAGGTGACGGGTCATTTCCTGATGCACCATCTTGCACCGCAGATGGGCAACAAGCCCCTGCCGGATGCCCGCGCCCGCTTTGTCGCGCGGTTCGCCGCGCAGGCGGGGGCGGGGTGAGAGTGGGGTTTCGGATCTGAGTGGAACGGGGGGCGGTCATGTTTGGCCTTGAGCTGCCGTTGACGTGAGCCGCGCATCGACGGGCCGCGGTACGGCGATCCAACGCGTGTTCGGCAGCACTTTATCTCTGCCACGTCAGGAAAACATCCACGCGATGCGCAGGTTGCAGCCAAATCGCCGTGCTGGGGGGCGGCGTCATGCCGAAGGCATGTCTCTGGCATGGCGATGCGCGGTGGCCTTCGGCCTTGATTCCGCGCAGGTGCTACAATCTAACGACAGCTCAAGGCCATCAATCACACCCTGCGTTACTCCCCCGCCCGAAACACCATCTCGCGCCCCGCCTCGTTGGTCAGCAGAAGCGTGTCACCCGCGACTTCGACAAGCGTCATCTCTTCGAGTATGCGCAGATAGCGGGTTTCGGCCTCGAGATCGGGGCAGGCGCGCTTGGTGGTGATCAGGGCTTCGGCGCGGAACCACGGATAGGGCAGGGTCTGAGCGCCGGAATAGCGGTTGCAGGGGGCCTCGCCCGCAAGCGTGCCTTCCTCGGGAAAACCCAGGGTCGCGCGGGCGGCAAAGGGCGTGCCGTCGATGCTATGGAGCACCCATGTCGCCCCGGCCCCACCATGGCCCGAGACCGTCTCGTCCTTGCAATAGCCAAGGATGGACATGGCGATGAGCAGGAGGGCGGTGCGCATCGCCTTACCTGAGCGCGAGGATCAGATCGACAAGCGAGCCTATGGCGGTGGCCGCCGTGTCGCGGGCGGTGTCCTGCAAGGCCTGCATGCCGGTGGCCGAGGCATAGAGAATGCGCGCCATTTCCGGGTTGCCGATGCCGCAGGCCGCCAGAAGATCGTTCAGCCGGGCAAGGCGGATTTCGTCCACGCCGGCCACCACACCGGCCGCCAAGTCATTGCCCTGCGCCCAGGCGCGAATCGCGGGTTCGGAGCGCAGCGCGGGGCTGTTGCTGGTGGTGCTGTCGGCGATGGTCTGGGCGGTGGCGCGCAGCCGGGCGGTGTCGGTGGCGCCGTCGGCCGTGAGAAGGGCCGTCTCGGCATCGGTTTGCCAGAGCGACAGCAGGGCCGCGTGGAAGCCCGGCACGTCGTCGAAATGCCAGTAGAACGAGCCCTTGGTGGCGCCCACGCGCCGCGCCAGAGGTTCCGCGCCAAGCGTGCCGGGCCCGCCCTCGCACAAGGCGGTGAGGCCGGTCATGAGCCAGTCGTCACGGGTCAGGCGGGGGCGGCGTCGTGCGATCATGCCTAAGGGTTTACGCGCGCTGCCGCACTGCCGCAAGGGTTGCGAATGTCACGCCGCGTCAAGCGACCGTCAAAAAACTTTTACCAAGCTGTCGCAAACTCTTTGAGTTCGCCGCGTAGGTGGGGCGCAAACCAAAGGGGGCATCTTTCGTGCTTAGCATCGACGCGCTGACCAAGACATTCGGCCGCAATACCGCCGTGGACAAGGTAAGTTTCACCGTCGAGAAACCGGCGATGATCGGGATCATCGGGCGGTCCGGAGCGGGCAAATCGACGCTTTTGCGGATGATCAACCGCCTGACCGATGCCTCCTCTGGCCAGATCATGTTCGAGGGGCGTGAGGTCACCGGCCTCAAGGCGGCGGAAAAACGCGCCTGGCAGTCCGACTGCGCGATGATCTTTCAGCAATTCAACCTCGTGCCGCGGATGGATGTGGTGTCGAACGTGCTGCACGGCACGCTCAACCGCCGCTCGACGCTGGCGACGATGTTCAACCTTTACCCGGATGCGGACATTCACCGCGCCATCGAGATCCTCGACCGGCTGGGCATTGCCGATCATGCGCCAAAACGTGCCGAGGCGCTCTCGGGCGGGCAGCAGCAGCGCGTGGCGATTGCCCGCGCCCTGATGCAGGACCCCAAGATCGTGCTGGCGGATGAACCCATTGCCAGCCTCGACCCGATGAACGCGCAGCTGGTGATGGATGACCTGCGCCGCATCCACGAAGAGGACGGGCGCACCGTGATCGCCAACCTGCACACGCTCGATACCGCGCGGCGCTATTGCAACCGGGTGATCGGGATGCTGCATGGCCGGGTGGTGTTTGACGGGACGCCCGAACAACTGACCACCGGCGTGGCGCGCGACATTTACGGGGCTGATGCGAGCTTTTCCGAGGAAAGCACATCGACCTCCATCGAAACGCTGGATCGTGGGACGGTGCGCGCGCTGCGCGAAGCCGAGGCCGCGGTCTGAAGACCCCCTGGCCCGCCGGGGGGTGGCGGGCCGACAACCCAACCGGAGAGAAACCCATGACCAAAATCTTTGCTACCATCCTGGCCACCACCGCTCTCGTCAGCCCCGCGCTGGCGCAGGACAAGATCGAAGAATTCCGCATCGGCGTGCTGGGCGGCGAGAACGCACAGGACCGCATGACCTCGAACGAGTGTCTGCGGGAGAAGACCGAGGCGCTGCTCGGTGTGCCCACCAGGATTTTTACCCCCGCCGATTATGACGGCGTGATCCAGGGCTTGCTGGGCGGTACCATCGACGTGGCGTGGCTCGGGGCCTCCGCCTATGCCAAGACCTACCTGACCGACCCGGGCGCGGTCGAGCCGGTTCTGGTCAAGGTCAACACCGACGGGTCCTATGGCTATCATTCCATCGGCTTTACCCGCAAGGATACCGGCATCACCTCGCTGGATGATATGAAGGGCAAGACGTTCGGGTTCGGTGATCCCAACTCGACCAGCGGCTACCTGATCCCGTCGATCGAGATTCCGCAGGAGGTTGGCGCCAGCATGGACTCGGGCGATTACTTCGGCGAAGTGAAATTTACCGGCGGTCACGAGCAAACCATCGTCGCGGTCGCCAACGGCGACATCGACGCCGGGGTGACCTGGGCCGACGGTCTGGGCGCGTGGGAAGACGGCTATAACTCGGGCGCGCTGCGCAAGGCAGCGGATGCGGGGCTCGTGGACATGAACCAGATGGTCGAAATCTGGAAATCCAAGCCGATCCCCGAAGGCCCGGTCGTTCTGCGTCAGGCGCTGCCCGAGGACGTCAAGCTCAAGGTGACGGGCCTGTGGGCGTCGCTCAAGTCCATCGACGCGGATTGCGCCTATGGCGTGCTTCAGGGCGATGCGCTGGGCTTCATGCCGATCACGCACGACGCCTATATCTCGATCATCGAGGCGCGCAAATCCAAGATGTAAGCCGTCAGGGCTGACATTCGGACCGGGCCTGCCATGTGCGCAGGCCCGGTCTTATTTGGCGGGGGATGAGGCATGAGCGATCTGACGGCAGGACAGGCAGGCGTGGCACGGGTGCAGGACGTGCAGGGCGCCTACATGGCGATGACACGCCGCAAGCGGCTTTACGGCAGCGTGATGCTGATCGTGTTCATCGCGCTGATGGTCTCGGGCTTTCAGGTGGCCGACGGGCGCAACGCGGGCGGCTTCTGGGACGGGATTGGCAATATATTCCAGTTTCCCGGCGAGGTGCTGGCCGAGGCGAGCGAAAAGATCGCCAACCTGCCGGGGCTGATGTGGAAATTCCTGCCCTCGCTGATCGAGACGATCAACATCGCGGCGGCGGCCACGCTTCTGGGGGCGATGTTCGCGGTTCTGATCTCGCTTTTGTCGACGCGGGGCCTTGCGAAATGGCCGCGCCTGATCGGGGTGTTTCGCCGGGTGATGGACATCTTGCGCGCCGTGCCCGAGATCGTGATCGCGCTGGTGCTGATCTTCATCCTCGGGGGCGGGCCGGTGCCCGCGATGATCGCCATCGCGATCCATACCGTGGGGGCGCTGGGCAAGCTCTTCTCGGAGGTCAACGAGAACGCGAGCCTCAAGCCGGTCGAGGGGCTCTCGTCGGTGGGGGCCACATGGGGCCAGCGCATGTGGCTGGGGGTGATCCCGCAAGTCGCGCCGAATTACCTCAGCTACGCGCTCCTGCGCTTCGAGATCAATATCCGCGCCTCGGCGATCCTCGGTTTCGTCGGCTCGGGCGGCATCGGCTATGACCTAAAGAACGCGTTCAGCTGGGGGCAGGGCCGCTATGACGAGGTGGCGGCGATCTTCCTGCTGCTGTTCGGCACCATCGTCATCTTCGATCAGGTATCGAGCCGCTACCGTAACAAGCTGATCGGGGGAGAGTGAGACCATGACAATGGCTAGCGAGGCAGGGTTCGACGCGTCCGGGTTCTTTCGGCGCAAGCGGCTGATGGCCTTTGCCGTCCCGGCGGTGATCCTGGCCTATTTTGTCTATATCTTCTTCGCCTTCGACATTCCGGGGCTGGCGGATCGCGCGCGGATGGACAATGCGCGCATCCTCGTCGCCGACAGCTACAGCTACAAGACGCATGTCACGCGCGACAACCGCACCGGAGATCTGACCATCGCCGTGGAGGGCGAGAACAAGGGCACATGGCCCGAAGGTCGCAGCCCCGACTGGGTGAGCGTCGAGAGCGAGGAGCGCACGCGCGTGGCGCTGAAACATGGCCACGAGGTGCTGATCGACGGCAGCACGCTGCGCTATGACGTGCCGGGCTACGGGCTGATCACGGCCGAGGTGTCGCGCCGCGAGGGCGTGACGCTCGACCTGCCCACCGACAAGGTGCCCGACTGGATCAGCGCCAGCAACGCGCGCGTCGACATCACCACCGAGGGCGGGCGCGTGACGCTCACCAAGGCGCGCACCGAGGTGATGCGCTATGCCTTCGGCTGGGAGCTGTTCTGGTTCACCCTCGATAGCCCGTTCTACGGCAAGAGCTTTGGCGAGTTGGTGGGGCTCGTCGTTTCGGGCGACCGCGTCGTCGAGGGCAAGAGCAACCTCGCCGCCATCCTGCATGACATCTGGAACAACCGGATGTGGCAGCACAAAGACGTGATGTGGGCGATCTTCGAGACCATCCTGATGGCCTTTCTCGGCACCATGGGCGCGGCCATCGTGGCGCTGCCGCTGGCCTTTGCGGCGGCGCGCAATTTCTCGCCGCTGATGGCCGTGCGCGCGGTGGTGCGACGGGTCTTTGATTTCGTGCGCGGCGTCGATGCGCTGATATGGACGATCATCCTCGCGCGCGCCTTCGGCCCCGGGCCGCTGACCGGCGCGCTGGCGATCCTGCTGACCGATACCGGTACCTTCGGCAAGCTCTTCTCCGAGGCGCTGGAGAATGTCGACAAGCGCGAGATCGAAGGCGTGCAATCGACCGGGGCCAAACCGCTGCAACGCTACCGCTTCGGCGTCATCCCGCAGATTACGCCGGTGCTGCTGAGCCAGTTGCTCTATTACCTCGAATCCAACACCCGCAGCGCCACCATCATCGGCGCGATCACCGGCGGCGGCATCGGGTTGTTGCTGACGCAGGCGATGATCACGCAGAAGGACTGGGAAGAGGTGAGCTATTACATCATTCTCATCCTGATCATGGTGATGGTGATGGATACGGTGTCGGGCTGGCTGCGGCGCAAGCTCATCATGTCGGATGACAGTGGGGTCTGAGGCGGCGGATTTGGGTATTTGTGCCAAGAAGAAACTAAGTTCCGGTTTCTTCTTGGTGAAAATACCCGCGCCGCAGGCATTCATCTCTTGGGGAGCAAAACATGCCGAGATTGCAATCCGACGGGGCGGTGATCCATCCCGATTGCGAGATCACCGATTGCGAGTTCGGGGCCTATACCGAGGTCGGGCGCGGCAGCCGTCTCGCGCATGTGGCGATGGGGGATTACTCTTATTGCGACCGCGCCTGCGATCTGGCCAATGCCGAGATCGGCCGCTTTGCCAATATCGCCAGCTACGTGCGGGTGGGGGCCACCGATCATCCGCTGGACCGGGCATCCCTGCATCATTTCCAGTATCGCTCGGCGAGCTATTGGGAGGATGCCGAGGACGATGTGCTCTGGTTCGATACGCGCCGCGCGCGGGTCGTGCGGATCGGCCATGACACCTGGATCGGGCATAATGCGCAGGTGAAACCGGAGGTGACGGTGGGCCACGGCGCGGTGATCGCGGCAGGGGCGGTGGTGACGCGCGATGTGGGCCCTTACATGATCGTGGCGGGGATGCCCGCCAAGCCGCTGCGCGCGCGGCTGGCCCCCGATCTCGCAGAGCGGATGATGGCGCTGGCGTGGTGGGACTGGGATCATGCGCGGTTGCGCGACAGCCTTGCCGATTTCCGCACGCTCACAGCCGAGGCGTTTCTGGAGAAACACGGCGGCTGAACAGCAAAAGGCGGCCACGAGGGCCGCCTTGAAGGTGCTGAAATATCGCGGGGTGAAAGAGCAGCTAGAATATGCACGCTACCTAACGTAGCGATATGACAGCGCGGTGACAGCGGGCGAGTTTCCCGTCTCAGAGCATCAGCACCCCGCGCCGGATGAGGTTGATCCCCGCGATCAGCAGCACCCAGAGCGTGACCTTGCGAAACGTCTCCTGATCGAACTTGTCCTGCAGCCAGAACCCCAGCCCGATCCCCAGCAGCGCCGGCGGCACCAGCCCGAGCGACAGTGGCAGCGTCTCGGTGCGCAGCACGCCCGAGCCCAGATGCGACACCAGAAGCAGCACCGCGCCCAGCCCGTAGATCACCCCCTGCACGCGCATCTGTTCGCGCTTTTCCGTGCCACGCGCCATCAGCATCGCCACCGTGGGCGGCCCCCAGATGCCCGACAGCCCGCCAAAAAGCCCCGCCAGCGCGCCCATCCCCGCCTCGCCGCGCAGCCCGCCCTCGGGCGACAGGCGCAGGCCCCGGCCCATCAGCGTCGAGAGCGCATAGGCGGTGATCAGCGGCCCGATGAACAGAAACATCGCGGCGGGCGGCAGGCGCGGCACGGCTTGCGCCGCCAGCACCATCACCGCCCCGCCTGCCAGCAGGAACACTCGGAACCGCGCCACCGAGGCGAGCGCCGCGCCAATGCCCTGCCGCAGCGCCTGCCACAGGTTGGTGGCCAGCGTCGGCAGGATCAGCCCCGCAAGCGCCAAGTCAGGTGGCATCATCGTGCTCAGCCCCGCGATCAGAACCGTGGGCATGGCAAAGCCCACCACCCCCTTGACCAGCCCTGCACAAATCGCCACGACAAAGGCGAGGCTCCAGCCCCAGAGCGGGCCGATATCGAAAAACATCTCCATGTCTGGTGTGGTAGCATGTCGGTAGCGCCGCAGTGCAATAAATCAATACGCAACTTTAGATCAAAAACCTGCGACAATTGGCATAATAGTTGCGCTGCACCTGCATAATAGATAAAAGGCAGCAGATCAGGAAAAGGATGCGATTCATGGCACATGACGGACAGGACATTGCAATGGCCCAGCCGACGATTCTGGATGACCTTCTGGCGCTGACCGGTGCGGCGGTTGCCCCGGTCGAGACCGTGCTGGAGCGTGCGAAAACCTCTGTCGCCGATCTGGTCACCGTCGATGGCCGGGTCTCGGGTGCCGAGATCGAGGCGCATCAGACCGCCGCGCACGGGCTGGCGTGGCTGGCCACCTATGTCGAATCGCTGCGGCAGATGCAGAACTGGGCCACCCGACTGCAGGAGCAGGGCCAGTTCGGCGAGGTCGAGCAGCTGATTCACCAGATCGCGTTCGGCGAATACCTGCATCAGATCGCCGGTGGGATCCAGATGAACCAGGGCGAGATGGTGCGCCTGCAGGATCTGGGCCTTGGCTGGGATGCGCTCAGCGGCTTTCAATGTTCTGAGGTGCAGACCCTGATGGCGCGCGGCAACAGCCAGGCCGCGCGCACGCGGCTGGTGGAGTTGATGCAGGAACGCGCCGCCGAGATCACCGTCGGGCGCTCCGGGCTCGATGATGAGCTGGAGATGATCCGCGAACAGTTCCGCCGCTTTGCCGTGGAAAAGGTCGAGCCGTTTGCCCATGAGTGGCATCTCAAGGATGAGCTCATTCCGATAGAGATCATCGAGGAATTGGCGGAAATGGGCGTCTTCGGCCTGACCATCCCCGAGGAATTCGGCGGCTTCGGCCTCAGCAAAGCGTCGATGTGTGTGGTCTCCGAGGAACTCAGCCGTGGCTACATCGGGGTGGGCAGCCTCGGCACGCGCTCGGAAATCGCCGCCGAGTTGATCCTTGCGGGCGGCACGCAGGAACAGAAGGAAAAATGGCTGCCACGCCTGGCGAGTGCCGAGACACTGCCGACCGCCGTTTTCACCGAACCCAACACCGGCTCTGATCTTGGTGCCCTGCGCACCCGGGCGGTGCGCGATGATAATGGCGACTGGAAGGTCACCGGCAACAAGACCTGGATCACCCATGCCGCGCGCACCCATGTGATGACGCTTCTGGCGCGCACGGTGCCCGACACCACCGATCACCGGGGCCTGTCGATGTTCCTCGCCGAGAAAGAGCCGGGCACCGATGAGCATCCTTTTCCAACCGAGGGCATGACCGGCGGCGAGATCGAGGTGCTAGGCTATCGCGGCATGAAGGAATACGAGCTTGGCTTCGACAATTTCCACGTCAAGGGCGAGAACCTGTTGGGTGGAGAAGAGGGCAAGGGCTTCAAGCAGCTGATGGAGACGTTTGAATCGGCCCGCATCCAGACCGCCGCGCGCGCCATTGGCGTCGCGCAATCGGCGCTCGATGTGGCGATGAAATATGCGATTGATCGCAAGCAGTTCGGCAAGCCGCTGATCGCCTTCCCGCGCGTCTCGAGCAAGCTGGCGATGATGGCGGTGGAGATCATGGTGGCGCGTCAGCTGACCTATTTCTCGGCCTGGGAAAAGGACAACGGGCGGCGTTGTGATCTGGAGGCCGGGATGGCCAAGCTGCTGGGCGCGCGCGTCGCCTGGGCGGCGGCGGATAACGGGCTGCAGATCCATGGCGGCAACGGGTTTGCGCTGGAATACACCATCAGCCGGATCCTGTGCGATGCGCGGATCCTCAATATCTTCGAGGGCGCGGCAGAGATTCAGGCGCAGGTGATTGCACGGCGGTTGCTGGGGTAGGTCTGCGTGGTGGGTCTGGCCTTTCGCTGCCGTTGACGTGAGCCGCGCATCGCCGGGGGGCGGCTCGGCGATGCGCGGCGGCCTTCGGCCTTGTTCCGCGCAGGTGCTTCAATCTAATGTCAGCTCCAGGCCGGAACCATCCCCGTCAATCCGGCTGAAAGATCGCCCCCGCCTGCAACGCGCGCCCCGTGCGCCAGATCAGTCCTGCGATGATCACGCAGAGCACCGCCAGTAGCGCCAGCCCGATCAGCCGATGCCCCGCCGAGCCGGTCATCTGCGCATGCGCAAGGCTCGCCAGCACCGCCCCGGCCACCGGAAAGCTGAGCGCCCAGAAGGCGAGCGAGAACGGCAATTTCAGCAGTTTCGGCAATTGCACCGCCACGATCAGCGTGAAGAGATAGGCGCAGTTCAGCAGAACCCGCGCGAATTCATCCACCCCGCCGACCAGCGCCACCCAGGCAAGATACCCCACCGAGGGCGGCGCGATCAGGATCACCAGCGAGGGCTGCAACCGCTCTGGCAGGGGATCGTGAAAGATCAGCCGGTTCATCACCAGCACCAGCATCACGATCCAGAAGATCAGCCCAACGCTGGTGAAGAACCAGCTGATCTCGATATAGCCCAGGGGCACGCCCGCAATCGCCACGATCACGTTGCCGACGGCGGGGATGAACCACGCCGGCGACAGGTGGCCGTGCTGGAACGCGCGCGCGCTGATCCAGCCATTCACCACCGCCAGCGTCAGGGCCAGTTGCATCGGCACCGCCACCAGCCACATCGCCCGCGCCAGCCCCGGATAGGGCGCCAGCATGACAATCGACATCAACACCAGTGCGATCGAAATCGCGGGGAAAAACGCGAGTTTCACGGGATGCTGCCATTCGGCCTGCACGGCACCCGGGTGGCGCAGCAGCTTGGCCAGATAGCCCAGGGCGATCGCGGCAAAGATGCCCATGGTGAACCAATGCGTTACGGCCGAGGCGACATGGCCCAGCCCCAACGCCGCCTCGCCCGCGCGCAGCGCGAGGGTAAACCCGCACAGCCCCATCACCACGGTAAAGAGCGTCA
Source organism: Roseovarius tolerans (assembly GCF_028885395.1). NCBI lineage: Bacteria > Pseudomonadati > Pseudomonadota > Alphaproteobacteria > Rhodobacterales > Roseobacteraceae > Roseovarius > Roseovarius tolerans. The sequence continues at coordinate 3,692,642 of NZ_CP118494.1, read as the reverse complement.
CCGGCATGTGTTGCAGACGGCTTTCGGCCATGTCGCTCACTCCGCCGCGTCGATGCTCAGATACAGCGGTGCAAGGCCGTCGACCTCACCCAGCAGCACGTTGCCCGGCCCCACCGGGCCGACCCCGGCGGGCGTGCCGGTATAGATCAGATCACCCGGTTGCAGATGGTAGAACCGCGACAGATGCGCGATGACCTCGGGCACGGACCACACCATGTCCGACAGCCGCGCGTCCTGCGTCACCGTGCCGTCCACCGCCAGCCGGATCGCCTGATCGCCGATCTCGCCAAACGCCGCCCTCGGTGTGATCGGGGCGATGATCGCCGAGTGTTCGAAATCCTTGCCCAGATCCCAGGGGCGGCGCTTTTCCTTGGCCGCGCCCTGCAGGTCGCGGCGGGTCAGGTCGATGCCGCAGGCATAGCCATAGACCGCCGTCATCGCCTCGGCCTCGCTGACCCGGAAGGCAGGCGCGCCGATGGCGACGACGAATTCCATCTCGTGATGGCAGTCACGCGTTTCCAGCGGATAGGGGATCGTCGCCCCAGACAGGCAAATGTCATGCGCCGACTTGGTGAAGTAGAACGGCGCCTCGCGGTCCACCTCGTTGCCCATCTCGGCGGCATGGGCGGCATAATTGCGCCCGACGCAGAAAATCCGCCGCACCGGAAAGGCCCCGGCCGCGCCCTCGACCGGGACAAGGGGGGCGGCGGGAACGGCGAATAGCGGGTCTGTCATGACGAACTCCGGGGCAAGCGGTTGAAATCGCGCCTGTTATGCGCCCACGCCGCGGCCTTGTCAAAGCGCCGGCTCAGCCCGCGCGCAGGCCCCGCGACCAGACCCCACGCAGGGCGGGCGCGTCACCGCGCAGCCGAAAACGGATGAGATCAGCGCGCGTGCCCACCTCCAGCCGCCCGCGATCCATAAGCCCCACGGCGCGCGCGGGGGTCATCGTTACGGTGGCCAGCCCCCGCGCCATGTCGCCCCAGCGATGGCCCAGTTGCACCGCTGCCAGCAGAAGCGCCGAGGGCACGTAATCCGACGACAGGATATCGAGATGCCCGAGATCGGCCAGATCGCTCGCGGCGACATTGCCGGAGTGCGACCCGCCCCGGATCAGGTTGGGCGCGCCCATGATGACGGAGATGCCGCGCGCATGACAGGCGCGCGCCGCCTCCACCGTGGTTGGAAACTCCGCCAGCCGAATGCCATGGCCATGCGACACCGCGACCTGCGCCTCGGTGGTGTCGTCATGGCTCGCCAGCACCGCGCCATAGCGGGCGGCATGGGCCACGGCGGCGGCCTCGTGCCGGTCGCCATGGGTGTCGCGCAGCGCCCTGAGCTGCGCGATATGGGCCTCGAACTCGGCATCGTTCAGCGCGTGCTTGCCCTTCATATAGGCCTCGAGCTTGCTCAGATCGCGAAACTGCCGCTGCCCCGGTGTGTGGTCCATCAGGCTGACGATACCCACGCGATCCGCAGGCCCGAATTCCTCCATTTCCTCTTCCAGCGTCTCGGAACAGACCTCGGCGCGCAGGTGCAGGAAATGGCTGATCTTGAGCGCGTCCTCGGCGCGCAGGCTCAGGAGTTCATCGGCCAGCCCGCGCGCATATTTCTTGTACCGCCCGACCCCGGTCGGCACCGAGCCGACGCGCATCGCATCGAACACCGTGGTGATGCCCACGCTTGCCAGTTCCGCATCATGCGCGAGGATGGCGGCGTTATGCGGCCAGTCGACCTTGGGGCGGGGCTGGATATGACGCTCCAGATTGTCGGTATGCAGCTCGATCAGGCCGGGGGCGAGGTAATCACCGCCGCAATCCACCGCCCCCTTGGGCACGCTTGTGCCGGTGTCGATGGCTGCGATCTGCCCGTCCCTGAGATGCAGCGCGCCGGGGCGCACCTCACCCGGCAGGACCAATAACGCATTGGCGAGAATGAGGTTTTCTGTCATGTCACTGTCACGCTTTCCTGGCAGGGGGCGTCAAACCGATGAGTGTGCCCATGCAATTCACCCGCTACGCTGTCTATTTCACGCCGCCCGAAGGCGCGTTTTCGGAGTTCGGCGCAGCCTGGCTGGGTTGGGATGCGGCCCGGGGCACTGCAATCGCGCATCCCGAGGTGGCGGGCCTGCCCGCGCCTGTCTCCGAGATCACCGAGACCCCGCGCAAATACGGGCTGCATGCCACGATGAAACCGCCGTTTCGGCTGGCCGAGGGTCAGGACGAGGCGGGTTTGCGAGCGGCTTTCGCGCAGTTCTGCGCGCAGGCGCAGCCGGTTCTGCTCGACGGTCTCACCGTCACCACGCTTGGCCGGTTTCTCGCGCTGATGCCCGAGGGCGACACAACCGCGCTTGACGCGCTCGCCGCCCAGACCGTGCGCGCGTTCGAGCCGTTTCGCGCCCCGCTCTCGGAGGCGGAATTGGCCCACCGCCGCGCCGGTGGGCTGAGCCCCGATCAAGAGGCGCGTCTCATGAAATGGGGCTATCCGCATGTGATGGAGGGCTTCCGCTTTCACATCACGCTCACCGGCAAGCGGCCGAAATCCGAATTGCCCGCCCTGCGCGATATCCTCACGGCGAAATTCATACCGCTCCTGCCGCGCCCCTATCCCATTGATGCGCTGTCGCTGATGGGCGAGGATGCGCAAGGCTGGTTTCACCTGATCGCGCGTCACGTCTTCACCCCGTAGACCAGCTTGATCGCCCGCTTGGCCAGCCGCCCGACGGGCGCATCGGTGTCGAGCGTCACCACCGGCCACGCGCCCTCGGCCAGGGCCATCTCCGCGCCCTCCAGCCGTTCCGCGATATCGCCTGCCGCCTCGCGCCCGCGCGTCGCAAGACGCGCGGCCAGGACCTCGGGTGTCGCCGTCAGATGCAGCACGATCAGGCGAGGATAGCGCGCCTGCGCCTGCGCCAGCACACCGCGCGACAGGTTGACCAGCAGGTCGCGCCCCGCGCCGAGATCCATGCAGATGCCCACCGGCACCCCGTAGCGCAGCCCATGCGCGCGCCAGTCGAGGGCAAAGCCGCCCTCCTTGCGACGCGCCTCGAATTCGGCTTCGGTCACCGGCTCATGCCCCTCGCCGCCATCATCGGCGGGGCGGGTGATGACCCGGCGCACCCGGCGCAGCCCGGGGCGTTCGGCCACCATGGCACGCATCAGCGTGTCCTTGCCCACGCCCGAGGGGCCGACCACGGCGATGAGACGGCCCTTGGTCATGCCGCCTGCTCCGGGGCAAAGGCACCCACATCGACCTCGCGGTCGCAGACCCGGCCGCGCGCCGCCTCGTCGTGAAAGATCCCGATGATCGCCGCCCCGCGCGCCTTGGCCTCCTCGATGAGGCCGATCACCACCTCGCGATTGGCGGCGTCGAGGCTGGCGGTCGGCTCATCCAGCAGAAGTGCGGGAAAGGCGTGGGCAAAGCCGCGCGCGATGTTCACCCGCTGCTGCTCGCCCCCCGAAAACGTTGTGGGGCTGAGCGACCACAGCGCCTCGGGGATGTTGAGCCGCGCCAGCAGCGCCTCGGCCCGCGCGATGGCGTCCGCCCGCGTCACACCGAGGGTCAGGAGCGGCTCTGCCACCACCTCGCGCGTGGGCACGCGCGGCACGACCCTCAGGAACTGGCTGACATAGCCGAGCGTGTCGCGCCGAAGTTGGATGATCTCGCGCGGCGCGGCTTGGGCGATGTCGGTCTCGCCCACCATGATCCGCCCGGCACTGGCGCGGTAATTGCCGTAGATCATCCGCATCAGGGTCGATTTGCCCGCCCCCGATGTGCCGGTCAGCGCCACGCATTCCCCGCGCGCCACCCGCAGATGCGCGCCCGCCATCACCGGGATCACCGCACCGCCCTGATTGTGCAGGGTAAAGCTCTTGCCCAGACCTTCGATCTCGATCATCGCATCCGTCCTTCATCTTGCCCCAAATATTCCGGGGGTTCGGGGGCTGGCCCCCGGATCACACCTGCAACACGCTCGACACCAGCAATTGCGTGTAGCCGTGCTGCGGATCATCAAGCACCTGATCGGTCAGCCCGTCCTCGACCACGCGGCCATCCTTCATCACCATCAGCCGGTCGGCCAGTAGGCGCACCACCGCCAGATCATGCGTCACGATGATCGCCGAGAGGCCCATTTCGCGCACCAATCCGCGCAACAGGTCCAGAAGCCGCGCCTGCACGCTGACATCGAGCCCGCCGGTCGGCTCATCCATGAACACCAGACGCGGGCCGGTCACCAGATTACGGGCGATCTGCAAGCGTTGCTGCATGCCCCCCGAAAACGCCTGCGGCTTGTCATCCACGCGGTCGGCCGCGATCTCGACCCGGCCCAGCCAATCCACTGCCTGTTCGCGGATATCGCCATAATGCCGCGCGCCCACAGCCATCAGCCGTTCGCCCACATTGCCGCCCGCCGAAACCCCCATGCGCAGCCCGTCGCGCGCGTGCTGGTGAACAAACGCCCAATCGGTGCGCATCAGCATGCGTCGCTCGGGTTCGGACATGGTCAGCGTGTCGCGCGGGCCATCCGCTCGGGTGTCGAAAATCACCTCGCCCCGGTCGGGCGGCAGATGCCCGGCAAGGCACGACAGAAGCGTCGATTTGCCCGAACCGCTCTCGCCGACGATGCCCATCACCTCGCCGGGGTAGAGATCAAAGCTCACATCCTCACAGCCGCGCCGCGCCCCATAGAATTTCGCGATACCCTGAACCTGCATTAGCGGTGTCATGCGGCACCCTCCTCATAGGGGGCGCCCTGCGCGCCGACATGGCCCGCCGCGCGGCGAGACCGGCAATAATCGGTGTCGGAACAGACGAACATCCGCCCGCCCGCATCATCCACGATCACCTCGTCGAGATAGCTGTCGGAGGCCCCACAGAGATCGCAATCGTGATCGGCCTTGCTCGGCTCGAACGGGTGATCCTCAAAATCGAGACTGACGACCGCCGTATAGGGCGGTAACGCGTAAATCCGCTGTTCGCGCCCCGCACCAAAGAGCTGGATCGCCGCCATGCCCAGTTTCGGATTGTCGAATTTCGGGATCGGCGACGGGTCCATCACATAGCGCCCCTCGACCTTGACGGGATAGGCATAGGCGGTGGCAATCGCGCCGTGCTGGCTGATGTCCTCGTAGAGTTTCACATGCATGAGGCCATATTCCTCAAGGCTGTGCATCTTGCGGGTCTCCACCTCCGACGGCTCCAGAAAGCGCAGCGGTTCGGGGATCGGCACCTGGTAGACAAGGATCTGTTCCTCGCTCAGCGCCTCCTCGGGGATGCGGTGGCGGGTCTGGATGAGGCTGGCGCGGGCGGTTTCCTCGGTGGTGGCGACTTGGGCGGTCTTCTCGAAAAACTTGCGGATCGAGACCGCGTTGGTGGTGTCATCCGCACCCTGGTCGATCACCTTGAACGTGTCATCCGGGGTCAGACAGGCGGCAGAGACCTGCACGCCGCCGGTGCCCCAGCCGTAAGGCATCGGCATCTCGCGGCTGGCAAAGGGCACCTGATAGCCGGGGATCGCCAGCCCCTTGAGAATGGCGCGGCGGATCATCCGCTTGGTCTGCTCGTCGAGATAGGCAAAGTTATAGTCAGACATGCCATGTCCTTTCTTGCGCGCGCGGCCGCCAAGGAAATGCCCGATTCGTGATGCACTCTGTCGGCGCAAGAGGAGAGCCGGCATGTTCGACAACTGGATCATCATTGCCCTTGGCGGGCTCTTCGCCCTTTTTCTGGGGCGCTCCGCGATCATCGTGCTCTGGCCCGAGAGCGAAGCGGCCAAGTTCTGCGAAAACCAGCTTGGCATCATGCATACAATCGGCGACAGCGACGGGGATGATGGTGATTGCGGGGATGGCGGCGGCGACTGACATCACAAAAAACCCCGCTCGCGCAGATCGACGCGCAGCCGCTCCGCCCCGGTAAAACGATGCGCCTGCCAGCCCGCATTCCGCGCGCCCGCCACATTGGCGGCGCTGTCGTCGGTAAAATAACACTGGTCCGGGGCGACGCCCGCGCGCCCACAGAGAAGATCAAAGATTTCCCGGTCAGGTTTGACCATGCGCTCGTGGGCAGAGACGACGATCCCCTCGAAAACATCGGTCAGGTCGGGATGCAGGCGCAGCGCCTCGGGCCAGGTATCGGCGGAAAAATTGGTGAGCGCCCAGAGGCGATGATCGCGCGCTCTGAGTGCGGCGATGATCGCCCATGTGCCTTCGATCCGTTCACGGATGGTCAAGCCGAAGCGGTCGAAATAGCCGTCCATGAGATCGGTATGATCCGGCCATTGAGCTGAGATGGCCGCCACCGCCTCGGCACGGGTCCGGCCCCGGTCCTGCTCAAAGTTCCAGTCGTAGAATCCGACCTCGTCCAGCAGCGCGTCAATCTCGGCATCGCTGGTAAAGGCATGGCGAAAGGCCGCTTTCGGGTCCCACTGGAGGAGGACATTGCCGATATCGAACACGATCAGGGTCACCTCATGCCCCGTTTCATCTTGCCAGAAATACTCATTCCGCCGCCTCCCGCGCCGCACTGCCCTCGGCCTCGCGACGCAGTTTGCGCACCAGTTCCAACTCGCTTTGGAAATCGACGTAATGCGGCAGCTTGATATGCTCCAGAAACCCCGTCGCTTGGATATTGTCGGCATGCATCAGCACGAATTCCTCGTCCTGCGCGGGCGCGCCTTGATCTTCTTCGCCCAGTTCCTTCCAGCGCAGCGCCCGGTCCACGAGCGCCATGGCGATGGCCTTGCGCTCGGTCTGGCCAAAGACGAGGCCATAGCCCCGGGTGAACTGCGGCGGCTCGGTTTTCGAGCCCTTGAACTGGTTGACGGTCTCGCATTCGGTCAGGGTGATTTCACCCAGCTCGATGGCAAAGCCTAACTCGGGGATGTCCATCTCAACACCCACCCCGCCGATCCGCAACTCGCCGACAAAGGCATGATTGCGGGCATAGCCGCGCTGCGTCGAATAGGCGAGCGACAGGATGAACCCCTCGTCGCCGCGCGTCAGCGCCTGCAGCCGTAGGGCGCGGTCTGCGGGCAGTTCCATCGGCTCGCGGGTCAGGTCGGGCGGGGTCGCCTCATCCGGCACCTCGTCCTCGATCAACCCCTCACGGTTCAGATAGCCCATGATATGCGGCGTCGGGCCGGGCTGCGGCGGGGCCTCGGGGGCGTCGGCCACCTCGCCCTCGGCGGCCAGTTTGAAATCCAGCAGGCGGTGTGTGTAATCGAATGTCGGCCCCAGCACCTGCCCCCCTGGCGCATCCTTGAACGTGGCCGAAATACGCCGGTCGCAGCGCATGGCAGAGGTCTCCACCGGGTGCGAGGCGCCAAAGCGGGGCAGCGTCGTGCGATAGGCACGAATGAGGAAAATCGCCTCGATCAGATCGCCGCGCGCCTGCTTGATGGCCAGCGCGGCAAGGTCGGGGTCGTAGAGCGAACCCTCGGCCATGACGCGGTTGACGGCGAGGCTCAACTGCTCACGGATCTGCGCGACGCCCAGTTCTGCGACAGAGGCATCGCCGCGCCGCTCCTCGGCGAGCCAGGCATGGGCGTTGTCGATGGCGCGTTCGCCGCCCTTGACCGCAACATACATCTATTGGCCCTCCACGCGGGTGCTGCGTGGCAGGGCCGCGAGACGGTCGCCACAGGTGAGCAGAAAATCGAGCCCCAGTGGAAACTGCCGCGCATTGGCCTGAAACGCCGCCACCTCGGGTACCGAGAGCGCCGCCGTGTCTTTGATCCCCGGCCCGCGCAGGCATGCACCGGACGCCTCCAGCCGGTCCATCTCGACGATCAGCGTGGCCGAACGGTCGGGATACTCCGGCGTGCCCACCGGATAGGCGTCAAGCGGCGCGAGCGCCTCCCATGTACCTATCGCGAACATCGCCTCGGACCGCGCCACCAGCGGCGCACCGGTGTGAAAGGTGATCCATTCGTGCACCCCCGCGCAATCGGCATCACCCGCCAGATGCAGCGGTGTTTCCGGATCGCAGAGCGTGAGCAGGACCGTTCCCGCCGCGACCGACAGCGGGGCGGGTGGCGTGGCCCCAGTTGCCGCCTCAATCGTGCCGGGCCGGGCCATCACGCGCATCACCGCGCGAAAGGCATGGGCCGCATCGACCGGGGGGGCCGCAAATCCGCCGCTCAGGGTGTCCGCCTGCATCAATCCTCTCCCCGCATCATGGTGAAGAAATCGACCTTTGTGGCCGCGGCACGCGCGGCACGGGCGGTGCGGCGGGCCTCCTCGGCCTCTTGCAGCGGCGACAGGATCGCCGCGCGCAGGGTCTCGGCCTGATCGCCCTGCATCAGCGCATCAATCAGCGCGGCCTGCGTCGCATGGGTCTTGCCGCGCCCCTGCACATAGCCGTGCCCGACGGTGCCATCCGCCAGCCGCACCGCGCAGCGCGTCACCGTCATCTCGCCCAGATTGAACGGCGCGCCGGTGGCCCCGGCGCGGCCGCGCACCATCACGCCGCCCACCTCGGGCGGGCGCAGATGGGCGTAATCGGGGGTCAGCCCGGTCTCGGACCACAGGCTATTCAGCTCCCCGGCGGGCGCACGCGCCAGCAGGCCCATCCATGCCTTGCGCTCTGTCTTGTCGGTCATGCAGACACCTTGCGGATTTGTCGAGATAACTATACAACTAGACAAATATCTACCTGAACCCGCCCTGTCGAACAAGCCTTCAACCCGTGAAATTTATGTGACATGCCCCGAGAGAAACCCGATGCGCTGTGGCGCGCGATCCATGATAACCTGAACGCGGACATTGCGGCGGCGCGCTATGCGCCCGGTGATAAGCTGCCGACCGAGGCAGCACTCGCGGCGCGGTTTGGCGTCAACCGCCACACGGTGCGCCGCGCGCTTGGCGAACTCTCCGAGGCCGGGGTGATCTTCACCCGGCGCGGCGCGGGCGCGTTCGTGGCGCATCGCCCGACCGATTACCCGATTGGCACGCGGGTGCGCTTTCACCAGAACCTGCGCGCTGCCGGTCGCCTGCCGGCCAAGGAAATTCTGGCCCTCGAGACCCGCGCGGCGGATGCCGCCGAGGCCGAGGCGCTGCGCCTCGCGCCCGGCGCGCAGGTGCATGTCTATGACGGGCTGTCGCTGGCCGACGGGATGCCCGTCGCCACCTTCCGCAGCACCTTTCCAGCCGCCCGGTTCCCGGATCTGCCGCAGGCGCTGCGACGTCTCAAATCGGTGACCGACGCGCTGCGCGAACAGGGGATCGCGGATTACACCCGTGCCTCGACCCGGCTGACCGCGAAACTCGCCAGCCCCACCCAGGCGCTGCATCTGCATCTGAACCCCGGCGCGCCGATCCTGCGCACGACGGCGGTGAACGTCGACCCCAACGGGCAACCCATCGAATACGGGCGCACGTGGTTTGCGGGCGACCGGATCACGCTCACGCTGAGCGACCTGTGATCACGCCTGTGTTGCGCGAAAGATCAGTCGGAGAGCTAAAGCGATGCCGCATGCCCGTCCAAGTTGACAAAATCCTGAACCGACCAGATCATCCGTCAAAAATGATCGGGCAAGGGCAGGACATGGCTACGGTTTTGTGCGTCGGGGATTCCCATATGCGGCTTGCCGGAATCAAGCCGCGTGATGCGCTCTTTCGCTATGAACGAATCAGCCCGACCCGGATTGCCGGTTTCGACAGCGCGTATATCCTAAGTCTTCGCGGCGCGACAGCGGCGGGGCTGCGTCAGAAATCGGATCGCACGGGCAGCTACGCCCGGGTAGCGCGGGCGATCGCGCGGCTTGATCCAGATACCGTCTGTTTCGGGTTCGGGCAGGTGGATGCGGAACTCAGTTGTTACTACATGGCCCTGCGCGATGGTATCTCGCTGGCCGAGGCCACGCGCGCCAAGCGGGCGGCGATGCCGCGCTATCTGCGCAATTGCCTGCGTCTGGCCGAGGGGCGCGGGCTGGTGATCAAGGGGCTGAACACGGTGACGTTGCGCGGCACCGGGGCGCTGCACATGATGCTGCGCGCGAACCTCTGTCCGGCGCTTAATCTGTCAGCGCAAGACCTGTCGCGCTGGCTGCACGAGAACGATGTCACGCTGGCGCGGCATGGGGCGATCAATATCGAGATCGCGACCGCGCTGCGCCGCTCGGCGCACCGCTTTGATTTGCCGTATTTCGATCTGCGCGCGGCGATGGCGAGCGCCGATCATCCGGGCCTGTCACAGCCCCGGTTCTGTGGTCGCGCGCGGGACGTGCATGTGCAGCCGGTGATGCGGATCGAGAGGATGATCGGGAAAGTCCTGTCGCGGCGTGCAGCGCCGACGCGTGCCGCCTGAGGCGGGGCCGGTCGATCTGACATTCAGATGAATGGTGCGGTCGAGAAGACTCGAACTTCCACGGGTGTTACCCCACAGCGACCTCAACGCTGCGCGTCTACCAATTCCGCCACGACCGCACGTGATCAGGTAGGTGCGCGCCGTATAAGCAACCTGATCGGGATTGTGAAGGGGCAAAACCATTGCCCCTCCGGATTTTTTCAGGCCGGTCCGCGCGCTCAGTCGAGCGAGAATGTGGGCAGGGTCGAGGCGGGTTGCACCGTCTCCTCCGGCTTGGGGGCCTGCGCGCCCTTGGACTGGAACGCAGCCTTGCGAATGAGCGAGTTGCGCTCCGAATTGCCCGGTGCAAAGACCGGCTCGGCGCCCTTTTCCACCGCCGTCACCGCGCCGTCATACCACGCGAGTGCCAGATCGGGGCGGCGGGTGGTGCCGAACCCTTCGTTGAGATGGTGACCCATCAATTCGCCATAGGCTTCTTCACCCAGGGCGGTGAGCAACAGGCCAGAGCCGAGAGCCACGTTCATGTTGTCGATCCGGTAGCCCACCGACAGGCAGACCTTAGCGGTGCCCGCCAATTGTGCGGGCGACTGGCCGGATTGCAGCACGAAGCCGCGCACATCGCTGATCACCGCATCGCGCTCGTTGAGCGACAGCGCCGAGACATAATCGCGCATCGCCGGGCCGAAGGCGCGGCACTGATCCTCGAGTTGTTCGGGGGTCACGCCCTTGAGGTTCGCGGCAATGGTCTCGCCCTCGGCGATCGCATAGGTCCGCGCGAGGCAGAATTGCTCGTTCAGGGCAAACCGCGCGTCAGACAGCGAGGCCTCGGTCACAAACCCACCATTGGAATTGGTGATCAGGCTGACCTGGTTGCAATGCGAGGCCAACGACGGTCCGTCGCCGCCCGATGCCATCAGGTTAGGCAGCGCGGACGACGCCGTCTGCGTCTGGGCCTGCGGCTGCGGCTCGGCCTGTGGCACCTGCGCCGCCTGCGGCACGGCGGCCATGACCCGCGACTGACCCTGTGCCTGCGGCACCGGGGCCGCGGCATAGGTCGGCACGCCCACCGCCTCGTCGCGATAGGCATGCAAAAGCCCGCGCGTGCCCTGGCCGCGCTGCGCGATCAACTGCGAGGTGGCGGCCCCGCTGCTCTGCGCCCGGTAGTAGGACGAGATCAGGAACTGCCGCTCGTAATCGGCCAGGTACCCGGTCATCGGATAGCTCATATGGCCCTGAAACTGCGACACGGCGTTGCGCGTGTTGCGTCCGCGCACACCGTCGGGCGTGCCTGCGGGAAAGCCGAAATAGTTCAGCGCGGTCTGCGTCTCGCGGACCTGCTGCCGTTCGACCGTGTTGACCGGGGCGCGATAGACCCGCCGCGTGGTGGTGGTCGTGGTGCGCTTGCGCTCGCGCGCCTTGGCGCTTTCGTTGACGATGATGCCGCTGACCGCGCCGCCGACAAGGCCGCCAACCAGACCATCCGCGAAATCCGCAGCTGCGCGTCCGGCGGGCAGGGCCACACTCGCAGCCAGGGCCGCCATCATAATTCGCTTTGAAACCATCTCTCATCTCCCCTAATCAGGTGCAGCAGAACTTTGAACGACTATACCACATCTTTCCCTTCCGCGTGCATCGAGTCCAGCCTTGACACCCGAAACCCGCATCGAGACCGATCAAAACGGCGTGGAATGGCACATCTCCGCCGGTCTGACCCCCTATCCCGACGCGGTAGAGGCGATGGAGACGCGCGCGGCGCGAATCGCCTCGGGTGACGCCGCCGAGGCGATCTGGCTGCTCGAGCATCCGCCACTCTATACCGCTGGCACCTCGGCCAAGCCTGCCGACCTGACCGATCCCGACCGCTTTCCGGTCTACGCGTCGAAACGCGGCGGGCAGTATACCTATCACGGCCCCGGTCAGCGCGTGGTCTATGTGATGCTCGATGTCGGGCGTCGGGGGCGCGATGTGCGCCGCTTCGTGCAGCAGCTTGAGGCATGGGTGATCGCGACGCTGGATCAATTCAACGTGACCGGTGAGATCCGCGACGGGCGCGTCGGCGTTTGGGTGGCGCGTGACGACAAACCGCTCACCGCCACCGGGGCGCGGCCCGAGGACAAGATCGCCGCCATCGGTATCCGTTTGCGCAAGTGGATCAGCTTTCACGGAATTTCGATCAATGTGGAGCCCGATATCGAGCATTTCACCGGGATCGTGCCCTGTGGCATCACCGAGCACGGCGTCACCAGCCTTGTCGATCTGGGCCTGCCGGTGACGATGGCCGATCTCGACGTGGCGCTGCGACGTAGCTTCGACGGGGCCTTGCCGCCGCCCAAGCTTCCGGGCTGACGCGAGGATCCGCCCTGCGGCAAAGTTGAGCTTGCAACATGGGTCAGCCGATCTATTGTCCTAACAGACTGCAACCAAATCGACAGTGAGGTAGCCCATGAAGACGATGATCGCCGCAACCGCAACTCTGGTGGCGCTCGCCATGCCCGCCCTGGCGCAGGACGCCGCCAAAGGCGAAAAAGAATTCAACAAGTGCAAGGCGTGTCACATGATCGCCTCGGACTCCGAGACCATCGTGAAGGGTGGCAAGATCGGTCCCAACCTTCATGGCGTGATCGGCCGCACCATGGGTAGCGTCGAGGATTTCAAGTATTCCGACGGGCTTCAGGCCAAGGCAGAGGCCGGTGAAGTCTGGACCGAGGAGAACCTTGCCGAATATGTGACCGACCCCAACGACTTCCTCGGAAGCCGCTCCAAGATGACCTTCAAGCTGCGCAAGGGTCAGGAAGACGTCGCCGCCTATCTCGCGACCTTCTCCGAGTAAGCGGGCATATCGCGACAGTGCAAAGGCCGCGCGGCATCCCGCGCGGCCTTTTGCGTTTCGACCGTTTTGCCAGGTGCTGTCACATGCCGGTCACGGCAGGCGCGGCACCCCGGTGCCGATCATCGAATCGCGGGTGACCAGCGCAGCTAGGTCCGCCTCGGTCATCCCATCGGTGCCACGGGGGCGCGCGGGCAGCACGATATAGCGCATGTCGGCAGTGCTGTCATGCACGCGCACCGTCACATGATCGGGCAGGTCGAGACCGAACTCGCGCAGCACGGCGCGCGGCTCACGCACGGCGCGGCTGCGATAGGCGCGGGTCTTGTACCAGTCCGGCGGCAGGCCCAGCAGGTTGCGCGGATAGCACGAACACAGCGTGCACACGATAAGGTTATGGGTGTCTTGGGTGTTCTCCACCGCGATCAGGTGAAGCGGGCCGATATCGAACCCCATCTCGCGGCTCGCCTCCGAGGCATTCTCCAGCAGCCGCGCCTTGAAGGCCGGATCGGTCCAGGCACGGGCCACCACCGCCGCGCCATTGGCGGGACTGCGGGCATCCATCGCGTCAATCTGCGCGGCGATCTCGGCGGGGGTCACATGGCCCTTTTCCACCAGCAACTCGCGCACCGCGATCTCCATGCGTTGCCAATAGCTCAGCGGCGCGTCGTTATCGGCGCGATAGGGATGTCCCGAGGGGCTCAGGCCCTCGGGGTGGACGTGGTCGTGATCGTGATGGTCATGCGGCATGGGCATCCAGCCTTTCCAGCCAGTGGCCATAAAGTTCGGCGTCAAGCGTGTCGTCGGGGGCCTCCGCACGCTCGCCCCACACCTCGGCCATGGTAAAGCGCACGCGGTATAGCGGCTTTTCCTCGGCGGGCAGGCCATAGGCCAGTTGCTCGGGATTGGCGAATCGGCCCAGGGGTCGCTCGATCACACCCTCCTTGCCGCGCAGATACCAGGGTGCCCGCACATGGCCGGGCGGTGTGAGGGTCCTGACGCGCACCCGCTCAGCCATCGCCCTGCGCCTCGCCATAGGTGGGGCCGCGCTGTGCGACCTCGTCCATGCGGCCGGCCAGCTCCTCCAGGCTATAGGCCCCGGCCTCGATCAGGTTCTGGTTCACGGCGGCGATCCAGCGTTCATAGTAGCTCATCGTCTCGAACGCCTCCTCGCCCATGTCCTCAAGCGCGCGGCGCAGCCCGTCGACGGTGAACAACCCCTTTTGACCGCAGAGCACCATGAGCGCGTCGATGCGCTTTTCCCACAGCGCGAAATCATGCCCGTCCATCGGCACAGGCCCTGCGTCCTGTCCGCCCATGTCGTGCCAGCGGCGTCCGTCCCAATCTGTCATGCACAGCAGCCTAGGCATGGCCCGGCGCCCTGTCCAGCCCTAGCCTTGCGCGTTCTCCTCCTCTTCATCGGGGCGGCGCAGGGTGATCTCGCCCGCCGCCTCCAGCCTGCGGATGGCGTTCACCACCTCGGTCATCGCCGCCTCGCCGTCGCGGGGGCGCACGCGGCCCGCCTCCTGCATCTCTTCGCGGATCGCCTCGGCCATGCGCTTGCTCATGTTGGCCAGGATGAACTCCGCCGCCGGGGCCAGCTCACTAGCCTGCGCCCCGGCCAGTGCCGTCACCAGCAGCGGCTGATCGACCTCGCGGGTGATCCGGGGGATGTCGGTGGCAGTCACCCGGTCGGGGATATGCACGAAGGTAAAGATCGCCCGGCGCACCAGTGCCGCGAAATCCTGATCGGTTTCCTCCAGCCCTTCCAGCATCTCGTCGCGGGTGGCCGAGGCCGAATAGTTCAGGATCGCCCCCACGCGTTCCACCGCGCCCTCTGAAAAGGCGACCTCGGGCACGTCATGCAGTTGTGCCGCCAGCGCAAGCCCGATCCGGTCCACCGCCTCGGGGCTGACCGATCCGGTCTGCGAGATGGCATAGGTGATGCGCCGGGCGACCGGCCCTGGCAGGCGGCCCAGCAGGTCAGCGGCGCGCGCCACGTCGAGCTTCGACAGCACCACCGCCGCGACCTCCGCGCTCTCCTCCTCGAGGATCGGCAACAGCGCCTCGGGGGTCGCACCCTGCACCAGATCCCACGGGTCGCCATATTGGCGCACGCCCGCCTCCTTGCGCAGGCGCATCGCGGTTTGCGGGCTGATCCGGCCATCCAGCGCCGAAAGCGCCCCCGCCACCCCGCGTGGAAAGGTCAGGCCCATGCCTTCCAGTTCCTGCGCGAACTCGGCGACGACATCGGCCAGCGTGCCGCGATCCACATAGCGCATCGAGCCCATCTGCGTGGTCAGCCGCGCCTGCAAGCCATCCGGCAGATCGGTCAGCGGCACATCGGTGCCCTCGTTCAGCAAGAACCGCACGATGATCGCCGCCTTTTGCGCGCGGGTCAGATGCGCCGCCGCGCCGCGCCGCGCCGGGGCCTCAATGCGTGCTGGTGGTGCGCCCATGCCTCGATCCCTGTTGCCTGATCCGGCAAGGATCATGCGGCGCAAGGGATGAAGAAATTCTGAACCCGGTCCGGGTTTCTTTTTGGCGAAAATACTCCGGGGGTTTGGGGGCAGCGCCCCCATCCCAAGACCCTGCGTGGCGCAGCCACACCGCTTTTACAAACCCGGTCAGCCCTCGTGTTCGGCGAGGAACTTCTCCGCGTCGAGCGCCGCCATGCAGCCCATACCGGCACTTGTGACCGCCTGTCGGTAGACATGATCGGTCAGGTCACCGGCCGCAAACAGCCCCGGCACCGAGGTCCGAGTGCTGCCCGGCTCGACGCGCACATAGTCGCCGTGATGCATCTCGACCTTGCCCTTCACCAGCTCGCTCGCAGGCGCGTGGCCGATGGCGATGAACACGCCCTTGCAGGGGATCTCGGTGATCTCGCCGGTCTCGACATGGCGCACCCGCACGCCCTCGACGCCCTTGGGATTGTCGTCGCCGAACACCTCGTCGAGCGTGTGGAACCACAGAGGTTCGATCTTGGGGTTCTTCATCAGCCGGTCTTGCAGGATCTTCTCGGCCCGAAGCTCGTCGCGGCGGTGAATCAGCGTCACCTTGGAGGCGAAATTGGTCAGGAACAGCGCCTCTTCTACGGCGGTGTTGCCGCCACCGATCACCACGATCTCCTGCCCGCGATAGAAAAACCCGTCACAGGTGGCGCAGGCCGAAACGCCAAAGCCCTTGAACGCCTCCTCGCTGTCCAGCCCCAGCCATTTCGCGCGCGCGCCGGTGGCGAGGATCACGGCATCGGCCGTATAGGTCGCGCCGCTGTCGCCCTTGGCCACGAAAGGACGGCTCCCGGTGTCCAGCTCAGAGATGATGTCACCCACGATGGCACAGCCCATCGCCTTGGCATGGGCCTCCATCCGCACCATCAGATCGGGGCCCTGCACCTCGGTATCGCCGGGCCAGTTCTCGACCTCGGTGGTGGTGGTCAGCTGCCCGCCCGGCTCGATCCCCTGCACGAGGATCGGCTCAAGCATGGCGCGGGCGGCATAGACCCCGGCGGTATAGCCGGCGGGGCCCGACCCGATGATCAGGCATTTCGTATGGGTGGTCTGGGACATGGAGATTCTCTTCCTGATGATCCGCGATTTCGGGGCTGAGATATAGCGATGCCGGACGCGGGATGTAACCCCGTGCAAAGCGGCATTGCGCCGCCTGCGACCCTTGATTGGGGAAATGATGTTGCGCAAATGCGAAAGATTATTGCGTGTGCCAGCGGCGGTGATATAACATCTGCGAATATCAGGGAGTATGACGACATGGCGGCATCCCGTCTTGATCCGATAGATCGCAAGATACTGGCGGAATTGCAGGCCGATGGCCGGATGACCAATGTGGAACTGGCCAAGCGCGTGGGGATATCGGCCCCGCCCTGCCTGCGCCGGGTGCGCACGCTGGAGGAGCAGGGCTATATCCGCGGCTATCACGCCGAGGTGGATCCGCGCGAATTGGGCTTCGAGGTGCAGGTCTTTGCCATGGTCGGGTTGCAGAGCCAGGCCGAGGCGGACCTCTCGGCGTTCGAGGCGCGTTGCCGGGCGTGGCCGCTGGTGCGCGAATGTCACATGCTCAATGGCGAGGTGGATTTCATCCTCAAATGCGTGGCACCGGATCTGTCGACCTTTCAGCGGTTCCTGACCGAGGAGTTGACCGCCGCCGACAACGTGGCGAGCGTCAAGACCTCACTGGTCATTCGCGGCGCCAAGGATGAGCCCGGCGTGCCGTTCGACATCCTAGAGGCGCGGCTCAGCCAATCGGCCTAGGCGACGTCCAGCGTATCGGGCGTGTCGAGCGGCAGGCGCAGGTGGGCGAGCGGGCCGAAATCCTGCAATGTGTGGATATGTGGAAACAGCGACAGGAAGCGGCGCAGCGTCTCGGCACCGCAGTCGCGGTCGAACCCGGCCCCGGGGTGAAAGCTCTCGACCTCGAGCCCGTTTGCCGTGATCACCGCGTGCCGTCTCAGGCACAGGTGGTAGAGGGTGACGGTCTGGCGGGGAATGACGCAGAACGTGTTCTGGCCATCCGCCATCACATGCGCGGGCGTCAGCACATGATCCGACCCGAGCCGATCCCGCAGGTGGCGCGGACGACCAAGCAGGCGCGCCCCCGGCCCCGCCATCAGATCGGCAAGCGGACGCCCGATGCCAAAGGCGTCGGCCATGATCCGGGTCAGGCGTGGCCCGGTGCCCTGCGCCTGAGGGCGCAGGTCCATCGACCCGATCCATGAGATGGCAAGCGGCCCATGCGCTGCGGTCATCACCTTGTCGCCGGGCAGCAGGTCTTCGATCGCGACCGGCCCCCGGGGCGTCAGGATCAGCGTGCCACGCACGAACGCCGAATGCGCCGCATCAAACAGCGGATGCACCGGAGCCTCCTGCTCGGTTTCCTTGATTTCACCGGACAGGTCGGTCCAGAGACTGCGGTATCGGCGCGTTTTCGGGGCGACAGGAAGCTGTGGCACGCCGACGCGCGGCAGAGCCTCGGCGCGGGGCGACAGGCGGGGGATGGTCATGCTGTGTAACCTTTCACTCAAGGTTGTCACAACCGCGTCGGCCCCCACCGACAACGACAGATGGACAAGATCTGTTCACTTAATGGAAATAGTTTGCGTGCACTTGCGGCTTTGCGTCAAGTTTCCGGGGGTATTGTTCCAGTCTCGCGAATGATCGCGCGAAACATGCCGCTTTGTTCACGGATCATGCGCGGGTTCGCCATATTCCGCCATGTGCCCCCGAATCGCGCAACGGGGCCGCGTTGCGCGACCCCGTTGACCTGTTTGCCTGTAATCCGATCCGCGCTCAGGCGGATTTCACTGCCTTCGGCGGGTGTGCCATCCGCGCGCGCCTCGCCGTTTGGCGGGTGCCACGTGCATAGGGCAGGGCAGGGGCGGCGTCCTTGCTGTGCTTGACCACCGATTTCAACCAACGTGCTTTCATGACCGTATCCTCGTTCTGCTCTGCCCGTCTTGGGGCGCATTGTTTCTCTAATGGCAACTATGCTCGGGTTTTGGGGCCAAGTTTTGACGGCAACGCAGAAAAATCAGGGAAAGCCATAGAATCTGACGCGGACCTGTGCCGATCATTCAAATAATTGATTATATTAAATAAAATACTAATCCTTGTCTTTCATTAGCGACCGACGTCGGGCGGATGCAGCGCCAATGCGGCGAGAATCGTGCCGATCTCGCCCAGATCCCGCCCGATTTCGGCGGCCCGCGCGCTTAGCGGATCAGGCTGTTCAGCAGCACAAAAATCACGCTCGACATCAGCGCGGCGGCGGGCACCGTGATCACCCATGCGGCGATGATGGTCAGGAAATGGCTGCGGCGCACCAGCTTGCGCCGCCGCCGCTCCTCGGGGGCGATGCGCATCGGGTCGGGGCGTGCATTGTTCAGCACCCGCCGCCGCCGCGCCATGTGCCATTCGCGGAAGAACCCCACGCCAAAGACTGCGCCCACGGCGATATGCGTGGAACTCACCGGCAGACCGAGCCAGCTTGCCACGATCACCGTGATCGCCGCCGACAGCGCCACGCAATAGGCGCGCATCGGGTTCAGCTTGGTGATCTGACCGCCGACCATCCGGATCAGCTTGGGCCCGAAAAGAAACAGGCCAAAGGAAATCCCGAAGGCCCCGATCACCATCACCCATGCGGGAATCGAGACCTGACTGGCGACACCGCCCAGGTCCGAGGCATGCACGATCGCCGCCAGCGGCCCCACCGCATTGGCCACGTCATTGGCCCCATGCGCAAACGACAACAGCGCCGCCGACAGAACCAGCGGCATCGCGAACAGCACCTTGACCGATTTATTACGGTTTTCCATACCGCGTGATTTGCGCGCGATCAGCGGGCGGGTGACGACATAAGTCATCAGCCCGAGCGCAAGCCCGATCAGCAGCGCGCTCTGCATGGTGATCGGTAGTATCTTCTTCAGCCCCTTGAGCGCGAGATAGGCGGCAAAGGCCCCGGCCATGATCGCCACAAGGATCGGCACCCAACGCCGGGCGGCGGCGATCTTGTCCTCCTGATAGAGGATGCGGCTCTTGATCAGGGCGAGGAACGCAGCGGCGATCACGCCGCCCAGCACCGGCGAGATCACCCAACTTGCCGCAATCGCACCCATCGTGGGCCAGTTCACCGCCCCCAGCCCGGCCGCGGCGATCCCGGCCCCCATCACGCCGCCCACCACCGAATGCGTGGTCGAGACCGGCGCGCCGACCCAGGTGGCAAGGTTGATCCACAGCGCGGCGCTCAGCAGCGCGGCCATCATTGCCCAGATAAAGGCGCGGGTTTCGGCCACGCTAGCCGGGTCGATGATCCCCTTGGATATGGTCGAGACCACGTCCCCCCCGGCCACCAGCGCACCGGCACTCTCGAAAATCGCGGCGATTGCAATGGCACCGCCCATGCTGAGCGCATTGGCCCCGACCGCCGGGCCCATGTTGTTGGCGACGTCATTGGCCCCGATATTGATCGCCATATAGGCGCCGATCACCGCCGCCGCGATCACCACCATATTGACCGGCGTGGTCCCGAAGAGAAGCGCCGCCGCCAGCCCCGCCATGACCATGAACGCAAGCGCCACGCCCGGCGCCACCAGCGGGCGCGAGATATACGCCGTCGCGTATTCGACCTGAGAAATCTTGTTCAGGTCCTTGTCGACCGTGTTCCATTGCTTGCTGTCAGGTGACCCAGCCACGCGAAACTCCCCGGATGCTGCGCGTCTCGCCTAGGGGGATTGAAGCCTCAGATCAATGGAGTTGGTGCAATTCTGTTACGAAACCGTCACATTTGCCGCAGAATGGCCTGCAGCCCCGGCTCCTGAACCCGGTTCGCGGCTTCTTCGGGGGTAAACCATTGGCGGTCGCGTTCGCCAGCCTCGGGATAGCTGTCTTCCAGCCGGTCAATGCAAACCTTGAACACATGCGCTTCGACGGGGGTCTCGTAGCCCTCGTCGTGGCGCTTGTCATAGTCGAAATGCCCGGCCGGTTCGGCACGCTCGACCCGCGCCTTGACCCCGGCCTCTTCCCACGCTTCCTGCAATGCGGCCTCGACCGCGTTCAGCCCGTCGATAGGCCAGCCCTTGGGCACGATCCAGCGCCCGGTGCCCCGGCTGGTGATCAACAGAACCTGACGCCCCAAAGGGGCATCGCGATAGCAGATCGCGGCCACCTGCAACTGGCGCGGGCGGCGCAAAAGCGGCTGGACCAGATCGGTCCAGGTTTTCATCAAACCTTCGGTCATATTTGTTTCGAACCTGCTCAGGTAAATTTTTGTTATTGATATATAATATAGGGCCAGATCAACAAAATTGCAATTCACCGCCCGGCAGCGTCATTTTCTGGGCTTGGCGCGCAGCGTCGGGTCGGCCTCGCGCGGGTCCTCGGGCCAGGGGTGGCGCGGGTAGCGCCCGCGCATCTCCTTGCGCACCTCCGCATAGGAACTGTCCCAAAAGCCGGGGATATCCGTCGTCGTCTGCACCGGCTTGTGCCCCGGCGACAGCAGCGTGACGCGCAATCGCGTGCCGCCCACCAACGGATGCGTGGTCTGGCCGAACATCTCTTGCAGGCGCAGGGTGATCTCGGGCGGATCAGAGCCATAA
This sequence comes from Roseovarius tolerans, assembly GCF_028885395.1. NCBI lineage: Bacteria > Pseudomonadati > Pseudomonadota > Alphaproteobacteria > Rhodobacterales > Roseobacteraceae > Roseovarius > Roseovarius tolerans. Next base: position 3,671,394 of record NZ_CP118494.1, on the reverse strand, counting down.
TCGATCGGTATCCTGCGCCCCAGCGGCGTGGTGAAATGCGCCGGCGCCGCGCGGTCGAGCGCCTGCATCTGCTCCCATGTCAGCCGCGCGCGCAGCGCCTCCAGCATGTCGAAGCGTTTCCAGTCCTGCGCGGACTTGACCCCCTTGAGATAGGGCAACAGCCAGTCCTCCAGCCCCTCCAGCAGGGCTGCGTCGGACAGGTCGGGCAGTCCGTCGATGCTATCGCGGCACAGCATCACCCGAGCCTTGAAACGGCGTGCCGCATCGCTCCAGTTCAGCCCCAGATCGCGCACCCCGTCGAGCATGGCGCGCGCCACCGCCTCGGGCGGGGCCTCCTTCCACTGCCGGTCGTCGAGGATCAGCGTGCCAAAGCGTTCCTGCCGCCGCATCAGCACGCGCCGCTCGCGCCTGTCCCACAGACAGACATCCTGCCAGGCGATCTGATCGGCGAAGAGCGCGCGAATTTCCGCCTCGCTGATCTGCATCGCCTGCCGGATGCGCGCCTCGCGCGGGTCGCCGTCGAGATCCGTCGCCACGATCAGCCGCGCACCCGCCATCGGATCGTCCTCGGGCATGACCGCGCCCTTGCCGCCCGACAGCACATAGCGCGGCGCGTCGCCTTTGCGGCGCAGCCCGATCCGGTCGGGATAGGCCAGCGCGGCGCATTCGGCATCGCTCAGCGGGGGCGTCGCGGGCTTGGCCTGCCGCGCAAGGCGCTTGGCCTCGGTGCGGATGCGCTCCACCGCACCGCGATTGGCGGGATGGGGGGGGCGCTCGGCATAGGCGCGTGGGTCGCGCAGGGCCATGAGGCGGAGCGAGAGATCCACCGGCGCGCCGCGCCCCAACGGGTCGCGATCCGCCAGCAGTGCCGCCATCCACGCGGCGTCGGGCCCTGCGACGGCCAGCATATGCGCGAGGCGCGGGTGTAGCGGCAGGGCGGCCAGCGCGCGCCCGTGATCGGTGATCAGGCCCCGCGCGTCGAGCGCGCCCAGCATCTGCAGCAGCGCCTGCGCCTCGGTAAAACTGCCGGGATTGGGCGGGGTGAGGAACGGCAAATCCGCAGGCCCAGCCCCCCAGAGCGCCAGTTCCAGCGCCAGCCCCGCCAGATCCGCCGCCTCGATCTCGGCGGGCGGAAAGGACTGGAGCGCGCCCTCTTCCCCCTTGGTCCAGAGGCGGTAGCAGACGCCCTCGGCCACGCGCCCGGCCCGGCCCGCGCGCTGCGTGGCCTCGGCGCGGGTCACAGGCTCGGTTACCAGCCGTGACATGCCCGAGCCGGGATTGAACCGCGCCCGCCGTGCCCGACCGCCATCGACCACGACGCGTATATCCTCGATCGTCAGCGAGGTTTCGGCGATGGCGGTGGCCAGCACGATCTTGCGGCCCTGCGTCACCGGCGCGATGGCGGCGCGCTGTGCGGCAAAGTCCATCGCGCCGAAAAGCGGGCGGATCAGGCACTCCGGCGGCACGCGGCCCTTGAGCAAGGCCTCGACCCGCCGGATCTCGCCCTCGCCGGGCAGAAAGACCAGCACGCCGCCCGTCGTCTCCGCCACCGCCTCTGTCACCAGATCGGCGACCCCGTCCTCGAACCGCTGCCCCTTGCGGCGCGGACGGTCGCGCCAGCGGGTTTCGACCGGATAACTGCGGCCCTCCGATGTGATCATCGGCACATCGCCCATCAGCCGTGCCACCGGCCCGGCATCGAGCGTGGCCGACATCGCCAGCAGGATCAGGTCCTCGCGCAGCGCGCCCGCCACTTCGAGGCAGAGCGCCAGACCCAGATCGGCATTGAGCGAGCGTTCGTGAAACTCGTCGAAGATCACCGCGCCGATGCCGGGCAGGTCCGGGTCCGACTGGATCATGCGGGTTAGAATGCCCTCGGTCACCACCTCGATCCGGGTGGCGCGGCTGACCTTCGCCTCGCCCCGGATGCGGTAGCCGACGGTCTCGCCAACGCCTTCGCCCAGGGTCTGCGCCATCCGCTCGGCAGCGGCGCGCGCGGCGAGGCGACGCGGCTCCAGCATCAGGATGCGGCCCGTCACCAGCCCCGCGCGCAGCATCTCCAGCGGAACCACCGTGGTCTTGCCCGCGCCCGGCGGGGCCTGCAACACCGCACGTCCCCGCCCGCGCAATGCGTCGATCAGGGCGGGGATCGCGTCATGGATCGGCAGGGTCCGGGTCATCCCCCGCTTATCCGACAGGTACGCGCGATTGGCCAGAGGGGTGTGTCGGGGTTTCTCTATGGCAAAAATACTCAAATCCCACCGTCTGTGGCCCGCGTTTCGGTTGAGTATTTGGACCATAAAGAAACACGGGGCGCGTGCCCCGGTCTGGACATTCGCGTTCCTCGCAAGGCATGAAGGCGCAACGCAAACAACCTTTCTGGCCGGGCGCATGGATATCACCGAACTGAGCGACAGGATCATCGCGGGCGACCGGCGCGCGCTGGCACGTGCGATCACCCTGATCGAAAGCGGCCGCGCCGATCACCGCGCGCAGGCCGCCGACCTGATGGAGGCGCTGAAAGACACCGGGCGCGAGGCGATGCGCATCGGGCTCTCGGGCACGCCCGGCGTGGGCAAGTCGACCTTCATCGAGAGTTTCGGGATGATGCTGACCGCGCAGGGGCTGCGCGTGGCTGTGCTGGCGGTCGATCCCTCCTCGGCGCGCTCGGGCGGCTCGATCCTCGGCGACAAGACCCGGATGGAACATCTCAGCCGAGACCCGAACGCCTTTATCCGCCCCTCTCCCAGCCGCAGCCATCTGGGCGGCGTCGCCCGGCGCACCCGCGAGACCGTGGCGCTCTGCGAGGCGGCGGGCTTTGACGTGGTACTGATCGAGACCGTGGGCGTGGGCCAGTCCGAGACGGTGGTGGCGGAGATGTCCGATCTCTTCATCCTGCTGCTCGCCCCGGGCGGCGGTGACGAGTTGCAGGGCGTCAAGCGCGGCATCATGGAGATGGCCGATATCATCCTCGTCAACAAGGCCGACGGCGATCTGAAACCGGCGGCGATGCGGACCCGCTCGGACTATGCGGGCGCGCTCCGGCTGTTGCGCAAACGCCCTCAGGACCCCGAGGGATTTCCCAAGGCGATGACCGTCTCGGCCTTGCAGGAAGACGGGTTGCAGACGGCCTGGGATGAGATGCAGGCACTGGTCGACTGGCGCCGCACCGAGCGGCATTTCGCCGCCCGCCGCGCCGCGCAGGCGCGCTACTGGTTCGGCGAAGAGGTGCGTCAGGCGCTGCTCGCCCGGCTGGAGACCGCCGAGGCGCGCGCGCTGATGGAGGACTATGCCGCACGGGTGGCGCGGGGCGACCTGACCCCGGCGGTCGCGGCGGCACAGGTGCTGGACCGGGTGTAGGGGCAGGGAGCAACTGGCCTAGAGCGGACGTTAGATTGAAGCATCTGCGCGGAACAAGGCCGAAGGCCGCCGCGCATCGCCGGGCCGCCCCCCGGCACGGCGATTTGGCTGCAACCTGCGCAGCACTCAGATGTTTTTCGGGCTTGGCAGATATAAAGGTCTGCAGAACAGGCGTTGGATCGCCGTACCGCGGCCCGTCGATGCGCGGCTCACGTCAACGGCAGCTTCAGGCCACTTTCACAGCCACCTGAACCTGATACTACCCCCGGTCTCCGCCCCGGATATAGACGCCCTCGGGCAGGTCGAGCGCCGCGCCGAGATCGCGCAACTGGCTCATCGACAGGGTGATCTTGTGCAATCTGTCGGTGCGCGGATCGTATTGCTCGACCGTCACGCATTCCTCGAAAGCGTTGACGATCACGTCCTCGCCCAAGGGCGCGCTCCCCTCGTCGACAAGGGTGATCACCGTGGCGTCAAAGTCGTGTTCGATGGAAAACATGGGACCACCCTAGCCGCTTGGCGGGTCTTTGCAAGGGGGCAGGTTCGCGGCCCAAAAAGGCTTTGCCGCAGCCCAAACCCTGTTAGAACGGACGGGTGATACGCCATGGGAATGACAGAGGTATGTGATGCGCTGGATTTACGTTCTGGGTCTTGTCGGGCTGATCGGTTGTGTGCCTACGGTCGAGCAGGGCCCGGTCACGCGGCCCGCCCCGCAACAGGCCGCGCCGCAGCCGCCCGCGACCCCGACCCGTGCCAAGGTGCAGCAATTCATGACCGTCGTGCAGCGGGTCGAGCCCATCGCCGAGCGCGAATGCCGGGCCCGCGCGCCGCGCAGCAATTGCGATTTCCGCATCGTGGTGGATGACCGCCCCGGTCAGCCGGTCAACGCCTATCAGACGCTCGACCGCAGCGGCCGCCCGATCCTCGCCTTCACGCTGCCGATGATCGCCTCGGTGCGCAACGCCGATGAGCTGGCCTTTGTCATGGGCCACGAGGCGGCGCATCATATCGCCGGTCACATTCCGCGCCAGCAGCAGAACGCGGCGGCGGGGGCGATCATCCTGGGCGGGCTTGCGGCGCTGACCGGGGCCAGCCAGGGGATCGTCGATCAGGCGGTGGATATCGGCGCGGGCGTCGGCTCGCGCACCTTCTCCAAGGAATTCGAGCTGGAGGCCGATGCCATGGGCACGGTGATCACGCATCGCGCGGGCTACAGCCCGTTGCGCGGGGTCGAGTTCTTTTCGCAGATCCCCGATCCGGGCAACCGGTTCCTGGGCACCCATCCGCCCAACGCGCAGCGCGTGGCGACGGTGCGCCGGGTGGCGGCCGGGCTCTGATCCATGCGGCAATTGAAGGCGGTGCTGAGCGACCGGGGATCGAGTTACGCGGTCTCGGGCGGCGCGGCGCGCGACCGGGCCGAGGTCGACGATTTTCTCAAGGCGCTCAAGCGTGACAAGAAATTCGCCCGCGCCACGCATAACACCTGGGCGGTGCTGTTGTCGGACGGCACCCCGCTCAAGGGCGATGATGGCGAGGCCGGGGCGGGACAAGTGATCCTGCGCATGTTGGAACGTGAAGGCCTGCATGATCACGTGATCGTGGTCACGCGCTGGTATGGCGGGAAAAAGCTCGGGGGCGACCGGTTTCGCCATGTGCAGGACTGCGTGCGCGCCTATCTCGACGCGGCGAGCGTTTGACGCAGATCAAGGCATGCGAGCGCCGCGTCAGGCAGGCTGTCTCCGAGAAAACAGGAGATATGGCATGCAAGGCACCAGCACACTCAAACGGCACGCCGATCTGGTGGATCGGATGGCGAATACGCAAGGCGTTGATCTTGAAGAGAGAATGATGGCGGGCAAGATATTGCCCGATGATCTGAGCGATGCGGTTCTGGCCTGCACCGGCTGCGCCAATCCCGAGGCCTGCGAGCATTGGCTTGCGCGCAACGAGACGGCAGAGCAGACGCCCGACTACTGCCGCAACGCGGATCTGTTTGGACGGTTGAAGCTGGGTGGACACGCCTGATCCGTCTGGATCGTCACGAACCTCACGGACGCGACATCACCCCGCCGGATCACATCCCGGCGGAGAGGGCGGTTGCGATCCCGAAGAAGAAACAGGCGCTGGCCACCGCGACGAAGAGGTGCCAGATCGCATTGGCAAACCGCAGGTTTTCCCAAGCGTAGAACACCACGCCGCCGGTATAGAGCAGCCCGCCCGCCAGAAGAAGCCCGAGGCTTTGGCCCGGCAGCACCGCGGAAAGCGGGATGAACAGCGCCAGACCGATCCAGCCAAGCGCCACATAGGGCAGCCATCCGGTGGTCATCTGACCGGGTTTCGCGCGGATCTTGGTCACCGCGCCGAAGAGGGCCAGCACCCAGACCAGCGCCAGGATGACATAGCCGAAGGCGGTGCCCAACAGCACGCTGAGCGGGGTGAAGGTGCCCGCGATCTTGACGTAGATCGCCGCGTGATCGAGGCGGCGCAGGATCGGTCGCGCGGCGGTATGGGCATAGAGGTGGTAGGCCGCCGAGGCCACCAGCATCAGCAAAAGCGTGCCGGAATAGACGATGGTCGAGGCTAGCGTCACCCCGTCCATGCGCAGCGCCCACATCGCGAACAGCAATGAAACCCCGGTGATCGCGGTGATCACCCCCGCGATATGAACCGCGCCATCGGCGACACGCTCGGCCTTTGAATACTCGGGATAGGACATGTCGATCATGCCTCCATAATGAGCCCCAAACCTTAACACTTCAAGAATGCCCGAGAATTTCGTCAATCACAGGGTGACGTTGGGGCAATTGCGGCGCTCGCGGGCCAGATGCCGCGCATAGAGGCGCGGCGCGAGGATGCGCTCATAGACCAGATGCGCGACCTGCCGAAGCCCCGGCAGCGCCACCACCCGGGCAATCCAGCGATAGCGGGGCAGGGCCCGCCAGAGGGCGATGAACGCGTCAACGCCTGACAGAACCTGCCCCGCCTCGCGCACATGCAACCGGCGCGCGGCCTCGTTCGCGCCGATCCCCCAATCCGCCAGATCGCGGCGGTTGAGGTCGTGGAACGTCACCGGCAGGTCGCGGGTCCGGGCATAGCCTGCGTAATGGTCGATCTCGGCCCGGCAGACTGGGCAGCGCGCGTTGTAAAGGACTTCGGTGAGCGGTGGCATGGTCCCTCCTGTGCTGTCCAAAGACCTAGGGCCCGATGCTCGTCTGGCCAGAGTCCAGGCGGCACCACGGCCGGGCTTTGAGTCACATCTCCGAGTTTTGTCAAACTTTTGCTGGCAAATCGTCATTTGCCTTTGCTATTGGTTGCAAGGCCGGGGGGCATCACATCGGGAGCGTGCGGAATGACGCGTGTTTTTGCCATTGCCCTTGGGCTTTGCATCGGGCTGGTCACTGCGGCGCAAGCCGAAGGCCGTTACAAGATCGGCTATGGGCTGATCCTCACCAATGATTTGATCGGCGACACCAAGGATCGCTGGCGCACCGGCTCTGTCGCATCAAGCCGGGTCTGGGCCGATGGCTGGCAAGGGCAAGCGCCAACTGGCTTCGGCGACCTGCTGGAGTTCCGCTTCAATGCCGAGATCATATCGCCCGAAAGCATCGGCGCACCCGCACCCAATGACCGGCCCTTCGCCGGGGCGCTCAGCTTCGGCTTGCACACGCATTTCGAACGCGCAGCTGTGGAATACGCGCTGGGTGGTGATCTCGTCATCACCGGATCGCAGACCGGGCTTGGGGATTTCCAGGACTTCCTGCACGGCCTGGTGGGCGCGACAGAGCGGGGCCCGGCCACCCGACAGAACCAGATCGGCAACGAGTTCCGCCCCTCGGGCGTATTCGAGATGGGGCGCGAGTTCACCCTTGGCGCGGTGCGCATCCGCCCCTTCGCCGAGGCCCGCCTCGGGATCGAGGATCTAGTGCGCGCCGGGGCGGATATCACCATCGGCTCGCTCACCCGCGATGAGCTGATGGTCCGCGAACCGGTGACCGGTCAGCGCTACCGCGTGGTGCGCGAGGACCGGCCCGGCACCGCCTTCATCCTCGGTGGCGACATCGCCTATGTCGATGACAGCGAGTTTCTGCCCGCGCGCAGCGGTGTGTCCGTCACCGAAGGCCGCACCCGCCTGCGCGGCGGCGTGCATTGGGAGGGGGCCAAGGGCGGCTCGCTCTTCTACGGCGTGACATGGCTGAGCGAGGAATTCGACCAGCAACCCGAAAGCCAGGTCGTCGGCTCTGTGCAGTTCAGGTTGCGCTTCTGAAGAAAATTCCCGTGGGGGGTTTTCAGGGTGATTCGCCTTTGCTACGCTGACAACAATAAAAAAAGACAAGAGGCAGGCAGTCAGAGATATGGGAACGGGCTATAAAGGCACGTTCGTCATCTCCTGGTCGCAAACAGATCTGGATGGAGTGTCGGGCGCATCTGTGCGGTCGCTTTCGGTAGGGCAGACGTGGCTCTGGCGCGGCGATGTGGTGTGCGTGGACGGACCAAATGAGCTTTTGCGCCTGGATATGGCGGAGGGAGATGCCGTGAACCGCAAACGTGCGGCACGGATGGTGCGGCGCCTTGTCGGGGCCGCGATGAGCAACACATGCGATCTGGGCGCGGTCGACGTGCCCGAGCCGATCATGGACACCGGCTTTGTCGTCACCGACGGCTTGCGCAGCTACACCGTGACGATCATCGAGGTGGCGGGCGATGCGCCGCCGCTCCTGATGTTCCTTGACGAGATTCCGCCGCGCGACACCGAGATGTGGATCGTGCATCACTCGCTCGAAGGGATGCGCGGTGCCTCGACCGGACCGGCGAGCGGCGGGGTGATCTGTTTCACCCCCGGCACACGGATCGAAACCCCCGAAGGCCCCCGCCTGATCGAGGAACTGCGCGAGGGCGACCGGGTGCAGACCCGCGACAGCGGCGCGCAGGATATCCAGTGGATCGGCAGTCGCCGGATGACCGGGGCGCGGCTCTTTGCCATGCCCAAGCTGCGGCCGATCCGTCTCGGCCCCGGTGCAATCGGGATCGACCGCCCCGATGCCGCGCTGCTGGTCAGCCCCGAGCACCGCCTGCTGGTGCGCGGCGACGTGGCGCGCGCGCTCTTCAACACGCCCGAAGTGCTGGTGATGGCGCGCGATCTGGTCAATAACGACACGGTGTCGGTCGATCTCGCCTCGCGCGAGGTGACCTATATCCACCTGCTCCTGCCCAGTCATCAGATCATCTGGGCCAATGGCGTGGAGACCGAAAGCTTTCACCCCGCCAGCACCGCCCTCTCGACGCTGAGCGATGACGACCGGGCGCGTCTGCTGGAGATCAATCCAAACCTCGAATACGAGCCGCATGTCTATGGCGGCTATGCGCGGCGGTGCCTGAACGGGTCCGAGGCCGCGATCCTCGCGCATGAGGCGGCGTGACGGGGCAGTCGGGGCGCGGAGCCCGTCATGTGCGCCTTCAGCGTTCCGCGCGCACCGGTGAGCGTTGTTCGCCGAGCCCCGAGATGCGCAGCACCATCTCGTCGCCATCCTTGAGAAAGCGCTGCGGCGTGTGCCCCATGCCCACGCCCGGCGGGGTGCCGGTGGCGATGACATCGCCCGGTTCCAGCATCATCAATTCGCTGAGATAGGACACGATCCGCGCCACCGAAAAGATCATCCGCCCGCTATTGCCGCTCTGCATCCGCTCGCCGTTCACGTCGACCGACAGGTCGAGCGCCTGCACGTCGCCCGCGGTATCGGGCGTCACCAGCCACGGCCCCATCGGCGCGAAGGTGTCGCAGCTCTTGCCCTTGGTCCACTGACCCGAACGCTCAAGCTGAAATTCACGCTCCGACACGTCGTTGACGATGGTATAGCCCGCCACATGGCGCAGCGCCTGCGCCTCGGTCACGTATTTCGCGCGGCGACCGATGACGATGCCCAGTTCGACCTCCCAGTCACCCTTCTGCGAGCCACGCGGCAGGATCACCGGATCATGCGGCCCGTTGATCGCCGAGGTCGCCTTGAGGAACACCACCGGGTCCTCGGGCGGCTCGACCCCAAGTTCGGCGGCGTGATCGGAGTAATTGAGCCCGATGCAGACCAGCTTGCCAACCTGCCCCACCGGCGGCCCGATGCGTGGAGTGCCCGGCACCAGCGGCAGGCTCTGCGGGTTGATTCGGGGCAAATCGGCCATGACGGGGCCCGCCAGATCGGGCACCACGCCGCTGAGGTCGCGCAACTGTCCCTCGGCATCCAGCACCGCGGGCCGTTCATGCCCGGCCTCACCATATCTCACGAACCGCATGGTCTGCCCCCTGTATCGCCATGTTCCGTCACGCAGCATAGACCGCGCGCGGCGCTTCGCAAGGGGCTGGTCACGGGCCGCGCGGGGCCTATCATCGGCGCATGGTTCTGCATGTCACCCCAGAGGGGCTCTATTGTCCCGCCGGCGATTTTCACATCGACCCGTGGCGCCCTGTCGCGCGGGCGCTGATCACCCACGGCCATGCCGATCACGCCCGCGACGGGCACGGGGCCTATCTTGCCACCGATCTCGCTGCCCCGGTGATGCGCCACCGGCTGGGGGATATCGCGCTCGACACCATCCGCTACGGCCAGGCGCGGCAGATCGGCGATGCGCGCGTCTCGTTCCACCCCGCAGGCCACGTCCCCGGCTCGGCGCAGATCCGGGTCGAGGTGGGCGGCGAGGTCTGGGTCGTCTCGGGCGATTACAAGCTTGAGGCCGATCCCCTCTCGACCCCGTTCGAGCCGGTGCGCTGTCACCATTTCATCTCCGAATGCACCTTCGGCCTGCCGGTCTTCGACTGGCCCGACCCCGGCGATGTGGCGCGCGAGATCAACGCATGGTGGGCGGCGAACGCGGCCGAGGGGCGGTTCTCGCTGCTCGGGGCCTACGCGCTCGGCAAGGCGCAGAGGGTGCTGATGATGCTCAACCCCTCCATCGGCCCGATCCTCACCCACGGCGCGATCGAGGCCACCAACGCGGTGATGCGCGCGCAAGGCATCGCCCTGCCCGACACCCATCATGTTACACCTGACAGTGACCTGCGCGCTCGGAAGGGCGCGCTGGTCATCGCGCCGCCTGGTGCGCTTGCAGGGCCGTGGGCAGGACGGTTCCGCCCGGCGTCTACCGGGTTTGCAAGCGGCTGGATGCGCCTGCGCGGGGTGCGCCGCAGGCGCGCGGCGGATCGTGGCTTTGTCCTGTCGGATCATGCCGATTGGGCTGGCCTCAACCGCGCCATTGCCGAGACCGGGGCCGAAACCATCCACGTCACCCACGGCTATACCGAGATCTTCGCCCGCTGGCTGATCGAGCAGGGCTATGACGCCCGCGTGCTGCGCACCGAGTTCACCGGCGAGACGCTGGATGAGGCGGGCGAGCCATGAAGGACTTCGCCGCGCTCTTCGCCACGCTCGACCAGACCACGCGCACCAATACCAAGGTGACGGCACTGGCCGAGTATTTCCGCACCGCCCCCGAGGCCGACCGCCTCTGGACCATCGCGCTCTTCTCTGGCCGCCGCCCGAAACGCGCGATCACCACCACGCGGCTGCGCGAATGGGCCGCCGAGCGCGCGGGCATCCCGCTCTGGCTCTTCGAGGAAAGCTATCCCATCGTCGGCGATCTGGCCGAAACCATCGCCCTTGTGCTGCCACCGCCCTCCACCACCCACGACGCCAGCCTCTCCGCGTGGATCGACCACCTGCGCGCCTTGAAAGACGCCGAGGACGAGACGCGCAAAGAGCAGGTGCTGGCGGCATGGGAGGGGCTGACGCCGCTGGAACGGCTGGTCTTCAACAAGCTGCTCACCGGCGGCTTCCGCGTCGGGATCAGCCGCAAGCTGATGACCCGCGCGCTCGCTCAGGCACTAAGCCGCGATGAGGCCGAAATCGCCCACCGCCTGATGGGCGACTGGACCCCCGACAACACCACATGGGCCGACCTGATCGAGAGCCACGACCCCACCGACAGCCTCTCGCGCCCCTATCCCTTCTGCCTCGCCTATGGGCTGGAGGAGGGGCCCGAGAGCCTTGGGCCACCTGCGGACTGGCTGGCGGAATGGAAATGGGACGGCATCCGCGGCCAGGTGATCGCGCGCGGCGGGCAGATCTTCATCTGGTCGCGCGGCGAGGAGCTGATGACCGACCGCTTTCCCGAACTGTCACCCCTGCGCGACCTCCTGCCCGACGGCACGGTGATCGACGGCGAGTTGCTGGCCCATGACGGCGACGCCCCCTTGCCCTTCGCCGCGCTGCAAAAGCGGATCACCCGAAAGACCGTGCCGAAAAAGCTGCTGACCGAGGCCCCGGTGATCCTGATGGCCTACGATCTCTTGGAACAGGGCGGCCGCGACCTGCGCGACACCCCCTTTGCCGAGCGCCGCGCGCGGCTCGACCGGCTGATCGCGGACCTGCCCGACACCGCCCCCCTGCGCCCCTCACCGACGATCCCCTTCACCACATGGGACGATCTGGAAACCACCCGCGCCACCGCCCGCGCCCACCGCGCCGAGGGGCTGATGCTCAAGCGCCGCAGCGGCCCCTATCACGCGGGCCGCAAGAAGGGCGACTGGTGGAAATGGAAACTCGACCCGCTGACCATAGATGCGGTGATGATCTACGCCCAGCAGGGCCACGGACGCCGCGCCAACCTCTTCACCGATTTCACCTTCGCGGTCTGGGACGGTGACACGCTCGTGCCCTTCACCAAGGCCTATTCCGGCCTCACCGATGCCGAGTTCCGCCAGATCACCGCCTGGGTCCGCAAGAACACGACCGAGCGCTTCGGCCCCGTCCGGCAGGTTCGCCCCGAACATGTGTTCGAGATCGCCTTCGAAGGCATTCAGGCCAGCTCGCGCCACAAATCCGGCGTTGCATTACGCTTTCCCCGCATGGCCCGCTGGCGGCAGGACAAGCCGACCCATGAGGCCAACACCCTGACCGACCTGCGCGCCATGCTGGCGCAATACGGCTAGCTCAGGAACACCCGCCGTCCAGCAGCACCCGGTTGCCCCGAATGCCGGTCACGCTGACCGTGCAATTCTCCACCGAATGGCTCTCGCCGACGCGCAGGCTCTGCATCGCCAGCCCGTTGATCGCAAGCCGCGCCGCGTCGCCCAGAATGCCCGAGACGAAGACCCGCAACTGCCCGTCGCCCAAGCTTGCCATCTCGCCCGGGCCATAGGCCGCGCCATCACCAGCAGGCATGTCGCAATCCGAACTGATCCGCACGCCCTCGGCGCCAACCTCGCTCAGCGCCAGCCGACAGGCCCCGGCGTCATGGCGCACGGTGATCGCCTCACCTGGCGACAACTGTGCCGTGCCGCCATTCACCGACAAGAGCACCGTGCCAGCGTCTGCATCCGCACGCTGCACGAAGGCACGCACCGCGCCACCGGCCAGCACGAAGGTCTCTCCAACCCCGCGCGCCTCGGGCAGCATCGCCAATCCCTCGGGCGTCTCCGCCTGCGGCGCGCTCACCGCCGCCGCTTCGGCCTCGGGCGCTGGGGCGGCAGCGGGCTGCGCCTCCAACGCGCCGCGCACCGCCTCGGCCTGCGCCGCCGCCGTTTGGGAAATCTGGCTGCCAAGATCCTGGGCCACCGTGTCGATCCGCGCCTCAAGCGCCGCAATCCGCTCACCGAAATCACCCGCCACCTGCGCCCCCAGACCGGCCACAGCCTCGGCATTGCCGGACATGCTCGCTTCCAGCGCGGCCAGCCGCTCACTCACCCCCGACAGCGCCGCATCGTCGCCCTGCACCACCGCCGACAGATCCTCCATCGCGCGGCCCATGCTGCTGCCGACCTTGCTCTCGATGGTCGAGAGCGACAACAACGAGCCCACCAAAAGCCCGGCAATCCCGCCGCCCACACCGGTCACGACCGGGTTTTTCAAAATCTCAGACATGTTCAAATCCTCCCCCTAGAGGGATAAGGATAAGGGGATTCGCAAAATCCGGAACAGATTTTTTAGATCGACCCGGCTCTCGCGCATATACTTCGCCCGCCCTGCGCGCTACCTCTGCGCAAAACCGATAGTAAGGAGCGTCCCATGACCGACACCGTCCTCCGCGATGCCAATGCCCCCTCCGGCAACAAGAACCTCGGCGATCTGCCGGAATGGGATCTGAGCGATCTCTACGCGGGCGAGGACGCACCGGAACTGCAACGCGACCTCGACTGGCTGCAAACCGCCTGCGCCGAGTTCGCCGCTGATTATGAGGGCAAGCTCGACACGCTCGACGCCGCCGGGCTGCTCGACTGCCTGCACCGCGACGAGGCGATCAGCCGGACGGCGGGGCGGATCATGTCCTTTGCCGGGTTGCGCTATTACCAGCTGACCACCGATGGCGGGCGGGCGAAATTCCTCTCCGATTGTCAGGAGAAGGTCACCAATTACACCACGCCGCTGGTCTTTTTCTCGCTGGAACTGAACCGACTGGATGAGGGCGCACTCAAGGCGATGTATGCCGAGAACGCCGATCTCGCCCGCTACGCCCCCGTCATCCGCCGCATCCGCGCGATGAAACCTCATCAGCTTTCGGATGAGCTTGAGAAATTCCTGCACGATCTGGGCGTCGTGGGCGACGCCTGGGAGCGGCTATTCGACGAGACCATCGCCGGGCTCACCTTCACCGTGGACGGCGAGGAGATGGGTATCGAAGGCACGCTCAACCTGCTGACCGAGCAGGACCGCGACCAACGCGAGGCCGCCGCGCGCGAACTGGCGCGGGTCTTTGGCGAGAATATCCGCACGTTTTCCCGCGTCCACAACACCGCCGCCAAGGAAAAAGAGGTGATCGACCGCTGGCGCAACATGCCCACCCCGCAGACCGGGCGGCACCTCAGCAACGATGTCGAGGCAGAAGTGGTCGAGGCGCTGCGCGACGCCGTCGTCGCGGCCTATCCCAAACTTTCGCACCGCTATTACGAGCTCAAGCGCAAATGGCTCGGGCTCGACCGGATGCAGGTCTGGGACCGCAACGCGCCGCTGCCGATGGAGGAGACCCGCATCGTCGGCTGGGACGACGCCCGCGCCACGGTAATGAACGCCTATGCCGCCTTCGATCCGCGTATGGCCGATCTGGCGCAGCCGTTCTTTGAGAAGGGCTGGATCGACGCGGGCGTGAAGCAGGGCAAGGCACCGGGCGCCTTCGCACATCCCACGGTGACGGATGTGCATCCCTACGTGATGCTCAACTACCTGGGCAAACCGCGCGATGTGATGACGCTGGCGCATGAGCTGGGCCACGGCGTGCATCAGGTGCTGGCGGCTGAGCAGGGCGAGCTTTTGTCCTCCACCCCGCTCACGCTGGCGGAAACGGCCTCTGTCTTCGGCGAAATGCTGACCTTCCGCCGGATGCTCGACGGGGCCAAGGACAAGGCCGAGCGCAAGGTACTGCTCGCGGGCAAGGTCGAGGACATGATCAACACGGTCGTCCGCCAAATCGCGTTCTATGATTTCGAATGCAAGCTGCACGACGCGCGCCGCGAGGGCGAGTTGACGCCTGACGACATCAACGCGCTGTGGATGAGCGTGCAGGCGACAAGCCTCGGGCCGGCGTTCGACTTCATGGACGGCTATGAGACCTTCTGGGCCTATATCCCGCATTTCGTGCATTCGCCGTTTTACGTCTACGCCTATGCCTTCGGCGATGGTCTGGTGAACGCGCTTTATGCCGTTTACGAAGAGAACCCCGAAGGCTTTCAGGAGAAGTATTTCGAGATGCTCAAGGCGGGTGGCTCCAAGCACCACAAGGACCTGCTCGCGCCCTTCGGTCTCGATGCGAGCGATCCGGCGTTCTGGGATAAGGGCCTCGGTATCATCTCCGACATGATCGACGAGTTGGAGGCGATGGAGGACTGAGACCCCTGCCACACCCCGACCGGGCGCGGCGGAATTTTCAAAAAATTCCGGTCCGATTTCTTTTTAAGAAATCGTTACCCCCGCGCCCCGTCGATGTGGCGGGCGTCTCAGTCCATACCGACGCAATACCGACGTGATACCGACGCGATACAGCCGGGCCTCACTTCAACTGGCTGTCCTTCGATCCGCGCCGGTTGATGCCGCTGCGGGGTTGATTCTGTGCTTGCAGATCGGACGCGCAGTCGATGCAAAGTTTCACGCCGGGGATCGCAGTGCGCCGGGCCTCGGGGATCGGTTCCTCGCAGTCGGCGCAATGGGTCAGGCTCTCGCCCTTGGGCTGCGCGCGGGCCTTGAGCCGCGCCAACTCATCCGAAATCGAGGCTTCGATCTGCTCGCTCACCGCGCCATCGCGCGCCCATCCACCGGCCATCGGGATCTCCTTTCCTGCGCAGGCCAGTCTAGGCCCGCGCGGCTGGTGACGTCAAATCGGGCTCAGGGTTCCACATGTGTGGCGGCGGGCAGGGCGAGCGACATGTCGCGCACGAAAGCGGCCCCGACCCCGCCCGCCTGCGCAATGATGCCGTTGAGCATGCGGATCGCGGCGGGCGAGGTGACCGGCACGAAATGGTTGAAGCCCTCGCCGTCGGCCAGGTCCGAGAAATCGACCACCTGCACATCGCCGCGCTGCACCTTGTCGGCATCGTCGATCACTCCAAGCCGCGGTTTACGGCCGGTGATGAAGCCCGACAGCGTAAGCGCGCGATCCGCCTTGGTGATGAAAATCATGAATGGTTGCGGCAGCTTACCGATGGCCTCGGCCTGCCGGTCGAACAGATCGGGGTCGATATCGGGTGACATCAGCACCACGCCGCTGATCCGGTTGAGCAACTGCCGGTCGCCGCGCAGGGCAATCTGGCGCAGCGCCTCCATCAC
The DNA here is from genome assembly GCF_028885395.1 of Roseovarius tolerans. NCBI lineage: Bacteria > Pseudomonadati > Pseudomonadota > Alphaproteobacteria > Rhodobacterales > Roseobacteraceae > Roseovarius > Roseovarius tolerans. Next base: position 3,655,234 of record NZ_CP118494.1, on the reverse strand, counting down.
CAGCTGCGACCCCATGGAATGCGCGAGGATAAAGACCTTCTCACCCGGCCGTGCCGTCAGATCACGCAGCAGCCTCTCCAGATCGTCACGCGCATAGAGCACGCTGTCACGGTCGTAGATATAGCCACGCGGGTCGGCCGCAGAAGGCCAAGCGAACAACAGCCCCGGCATCGGCACGTTGAAATCGGCCCTGATCTGCGCCAGCCGGTACATCGCCTCCGAGAGCGTGTTGTTGTAGCCATGCACGAAGAGCAGCGTCTCGCGTCCCGTCGTGTGTGCGCGCATGTCGCGGATGAGCGCGTGCGGCCCGTCATGCACCTGCGTCCCGGTGACGACGAAATCGGTGGCCGCGTCGGGCGGCCCCTCTGGCCATTCGATGCGCCCTGTTTCATGCGTCGGCGGGATAGAGATATCGGCGCGGAAATAGTTCATGGCCTCGGGCCGTTCCAGCCCGAAGATCGGCCCGGTCCGGTCGAGATCACGACCCGTCGCCACGAAAATCGGCTGGATGTCGGCCGCCGGGTGCGTTGCGGCGCGCTCTGCGGTGACACGCGGCGCGCAGGCGGCCAGCAGTGTCAGGACGATGAAGGCCAGCCCGCAACGGGCCAGCCGATCAGCAGAGGTCGTTCCAGTCCCGCGTGTTGCCATCATCACCCACCCTCACCTGAGCGCGAGAGATAGGCGATGTCAGCGCCCGCGCCAAGGGGTCAGGCCGATGCCAGCATACCTTTTTCCTGTGCCAGATCGCGCATCCGTTTTTGCAGCTTTTCAAAGGCACGCACCTCGATCTGGCGAATGCGCTCGCGGCTCACATCATATTGCGCGCTAAGATCCTCCAGCGTGATGGTCTGCTCGTTCAGGCGGCGCTGCGTGAGGATATCGCGCTCGCGCTCGTTGAGAACGTCCATCGCCAGCCCCAGCAATTCGCGCCGCGCCTTGAGTTCGTCCTGCTCCTCATAGGCTCCGGCCTGATCGGCATCCTCATCCTCGAGCCAGTCCTGCCATTGCATCGTGCCTTCGCCTTCGGAGCCGACGGTGGCGTTGAGCGAGGCGTCTGACCCGGCCATGCGCCGGTTCATCGAGATCACCTCGTCCTCGGTCACGCCGAGGTCGGTGGCGATCTTCTTGACGACCTCGGGGCGCAGATCACCATCCTCAAGCGCACCGATGCGGGCCTTCGCCTTGCGCAGGTTGAAGAACAGCTTCTTCTGCGCCGAGGTGGTGCCGAGTTTCACAAGGCTCCATGAGCGCAGGATGTATTCCTGGATCGAGGCCCTGATCCACCACATCGCATAGGTCGCGAGGCGAAAGCCGCGCTCCGGGTCGAACCGCTTGACCGCCTGCATGAGGCCGACATTGGCTTCCGAGATCACCTCGGCTTGCGGCAATCCGTAGCCGCGATAGCCCATGGCGATCTTGGCCGCGAGACGTAAGTGGCTGGTGACCATGCGGTGTGCGGCCTCGGTGTCCTGTTCCTCGACCCACCGCTTGGCCAGCATGTATTCCTCTTCCGGCTCGAGCAGCGGAAACTTGCGGATTTCCTGCATGTAGCGATTCAATCCGCCTTCCGGTGTCGGCGCTGGCAGATTCGCGTAGTTGCCCATGCTGTTGTCCCTTCTGATGTTTAGCTCGTTAACATTGACCTAGGAACGCGTGGCGATCCTTTCAAGATGCCATAGCTCAAAGATATTAACGTTCAGGTAAGAGTTTTCCGTCGCTTTGCTCTGAATATGTCAGAAATTCACGCGATCTTGCGCCCGGTCACACCTCGCCTCGAAGTGCCGTGATCAGGGTTGCCATATCGGCGGGCAGCGGGGCCTCGAAGCGCAATGCCTCACCTGTCAGCGGGTGGTCAAAACCCAGAACGGCGGCGTGCAGCGCCTGCCGGGTAAATCCCTGCGCAGCCTCGATGGCGCGCGGCGAGAGCGCCTTTTGCGACAGCTTGCGCCGCCCGCCATAGACCGGATCGCCGATCAGCCCATGCCCGACATGCGCCAGATGCACCCGGATCTGATGGGTGCGCCCGGTCTCCAACCGACATTCCAGAAGCGCCGCCGCCGGGGGATGGCCGAACCGCTCCAGCACCCGCGCGCGTGTCACCGCATGACGCCCCCCCTCGAACGTCACCGCCTGACGCTGCCGGTCGGTCTTGTGGCGTGCGAGGCCGGTGGCGATGCGCAGGACATTGCCGGGCTCGAACGACGCTCCGCGCAGGCCTCGCAGGCGCGGATCGCTGGCCTCGGGTACGCCGTGGACCACGGCCATGTAGGCGCGCTCGGCGCTATGGGCCTCGAACTGCGCCGCAAGCCCCTGATGCGCGGCGTCAGACTTGGCCACCACCAGCAGGCCGCTGGTATCCTTGTCGATGCGGTGGACAATGCCGGGCCGCCGCGCGCCGCCCACACCCGAGAGCGTGTCGCCGCAATGATGCAGCAGCGCGTTGACCAAAGTGCCTGCCGGGCTGCCGGGCGCGGGATGCACAACCATGCCAGCAGGCTTGTCGATGACGATCAACTCATCATCCTCGTAGACCACGGCAAGCGCGATATCCTCTGCCGCGATATGGCTCTCGCGCGCGTCCGGCACGTCGATCTCGATCAGGTCGCCCGTCGCCACCCGTGCCTTGGCCTCAACCACCACCGCGCCGTTGACCCGCACCGCGCCTTCGCCCAGAAGACGGGCAAGCCGGGTGCGCGACAGCGCTGCCACCTCTGGCACATCGCGGACAAGCGCTTTATCAAGGCGCGCAGGCGGATCGTCCCCGATCCGGAATGAAAGCGGGTCTTGCCCCATGGATGATAGCCCCCCGCCGGTCAGCCCGGCGACATTGAAATTCCTCGCGCGGCTGGTCACGGTGTTGACCGCCACGATGATTGTCGGCGTTGTAGTCATCGTCGCCCTGCTTGTCATCCGCTTCTCGGGCGACGAGCGTACGCCACCTCTCACCTTGCCTGACAGCATCACCCTGCCTGAAGGCGCGCGCGCCGAGGCGGTCACCTTTGGCGGTGACTGGATCGCCGTGGTGACGGGCGACGAACGCATCCTTATCTATGATCGCACCAGCGGCGCGTTGCGGCAAAGCATCGCGATCGAGTAGCGTGCCCTTCATGACCCGCACACATTGGATTGTCCTGCTCTCCGGCATCTGGGCCGCGCTCTATGCGGCATCGGTCCTCGTGCCTTACTTCACGGCCCCGACCGATTTCGGCTTCACGCGCGGGATGAACCGGCTGACGGCCTTTGTGCAATATCAGTTGGGCGCCGGGGTTGTGGGTGTTTTCATCTGGGCCATGGGACAGCAACTGCGCCATCGCTGGCAGCGCTGGCTAGCGCGTGTGCCGGGGCTTCTCGCGATCAGTCTGGTGGTCCTCGTGCTTGTTGCGATCACGGTCCCCAACCTGTTCGAGTGGCGCGTCGAACCAGCGACCTCACCCCAAGAGCCGACGGTTACACAGTAGCATGCAAAGCGCGATTGAGATGTCGGGAGGATGGTACCGCCTCCCTGGCTTGAACAGGGGACCTCTGGATCCACAATCCAGCGCTCTAACCAACTGAGCTAAGGCGGCACTGGGGGGCGATTTAACTTTACCGCACTCCGAATGCAAGCCTAATGAAAGGCGATTTCCCAGCTTTGTTCGACCAGATCGCGACCAAAGGAGTGTACGGGGCGGGACGCGACCAGCCGCCAGCCGTTACGCGCATAGAGCGCGCAGGCGGCGCGGTGGCTTTCATGGGTCCAGAGTTGCATGCCACGATAGCCCCGGTCGCGGGCATAGGTCATGCAGGCCTCCAGCAACCGCTGCCCGAGGGCCTGACCGCGCGCCTCGGGCACCAGCAGAAAGAGCCGCAGCTTGGCGGTATGCTGATCGAGCCGCACGCAGAAAATCGAGCCGAGCCGTGCTCCCCCGGCCTCGGCAATCCAGCCCGCCTCGCAAGTGGGGTCGTGATCGGCGACAAAGCCGTCGAGGATGCTCGCCACCAGCGGCGCGAACGTGTCGTCGAACCCCTCGTCGCGGGCATAAAGCGTGCCGTGACGCTCAACCAGCCAGGCGGCGTCCTCGGGGCGAAAGGGGCGGATCACAGGCGTCTCCATAGCACGCAGCAAAGCGCCATGAGGCTTGCCAAGCAAGAGGGAAACGCGTAGCAGACCGCCCAGATCAAGGAGGCCGGAATGGGCATCAACGCTGAAACCGATATCGAAGCCAATCTCCAGATCGGTCCGACCGATCAGGGCATGGTACGTCTCTATGTAGAGGCGCAGGGCCTTGAAATTCCTATGGACTTCACACCTGAAGAGGCCGAGGAAATCGCCCAGGAAATCCAGAGCGCGGCCAAAGCCGCCGCGGCGCGAAAATCATGATTGCGGATCGCGCTGCCATTGCAGGCGGCGCGCGGCATCGCGGGCGAATTTGCGGATGAGCGCGGCGCGGCGCGCGGGGGCCAGTTTACTTTCCTCACCCATGCGCAGGATCTCGGCACCGTAGCCATCGGCGATGATCAGGCCGGTCTCGGGCGGCAAAAGATCGGTGGGGAAATCAGCGTCCACCGCCCAGAAATAGCGGTCGCACCAATTGAGATAGCCCTGCCATTTCGCGTCAGTCTGAAAATCGGCGCGGCTCGACTTGCACTCGATCACCCAGATCTCGCCCTTGGGGCCGAGCGCCATGACATCCACCCGCTTGCCCCGCTCGGGCGCGAATTCCTCAACTGGAACAAAGTCGTAGCCCAGAAGGTGACGGCATACACCACGCGCCAGGATCTGGCCGGGTTGCAAGGGGCGGGCGCTCAGCGGGTCCATACTCGTATTTTGAACAAAACACGAACGCGTGCAACCCCTTGTCGTGCGCGCCACAAAGGACTACTTCAGCGGGGTGACGGGTTCTGCCCTTTTCGTGAACGGTTGCATTCCGGTGGCCTTAAGCAATTCCGAGGGAGCTGGCTCTGTCCGGGCCCTGGTCCGGTTACCCGGCGCCCACCTGTACATACAGGTCCTCGGGAATGAGATAACCAAACGGCTGCGTGCGGGCCCGTCACACCCCCTGACCTTTCGACCAGATGTAAAATTCATGCGCTGAACGTGACAAACGAAAAAGGCCCCCGCAGGGGCCTTTGTCATGTCCGTGAGGGCGTGATCTACCACTTGTTCTGCCAGAAGGCGCGTGAGTCATCTTCGTCGGCGCGCGCCGGGATGGTGGCATATTCGCGCCGCATCACGTGCTGGCGGTGGCCGCCGCGCGGCCCGTCATCATCGTCATCCTTCAGGCGCATCACCGCGATGGCGAATTGAACACCGGCAAAAACGATACCGTTGGCGAACCACAGGATCACAACAGCCAACAGGCCCTTGTCCGAATGGGTCACCAGATGCCAGAGATTGGCGACGTTGAACCACAGCAGCATTCCCACGAATGCCGCCGCAATACCGAAACCAATGGCGACATGTGTTATGTAGAGGCGGATAAGCTTGGGCATGGCAAACCTCATTTGTGCTATTATAGAGCGTAATGCCTTAAGAAAGAATTACAAGCGCCCGGTCTAACTTGTGATGCCGTCCGCGACATCCCGCCGCCGCAGATCAGCGGCAATAGGGGCCGCCCCGGTGCCGGGCGGTGTCGAAATGGAAGTGATCGCGGTGGAATCGGTCCGACTCGGGGCCCAGCACCGTGCCAAACGGACCACAGGCCTGACGGTGCACGCGGCGCAGCACGCGCCCCTTTGGCCCTTGTCCCCAATCGTCGAGTACCGAAATTTCCGACCCGTCGCGCAGCTGCAGGGCGGCGATGTCGATCGCCTTGCCCTTGCCGTGTTCCGAGATCCGCGCACCGGGTTGATGATTACGGGTCCGGCAGGCGTAATGTGCGGCCACGCGCAGCCCGGAAAGGCCGCCGCCCATGCGCCCCACCTCGGGTTTGGCGCTTTGATCCACCCATTGCCCGAGGGTGCGTGCCGTCAGACAATCAAGTGTCGCGGGCTGGCTCAGGCGCACGCCGTGCACCGATTCGAGCCGTACCGCGCGCTCGACTCCGCAGCTGCCGATGCGACCGGGCACAAGGCCCGATACCGTACCGACCAGCGCCGGATCACCACAGAGGCCACCGCCGCGCGCTACTGCGTCATCGCCACGCCCGCAGGCGGAGGAGACAAGGCTCAGGCTGAGGGCCATGGCGATCACGGTGCCCCTCATGCCTTTTTCACCCGGCCGAAATCGGGTGCCTCAGTATCCTGCCCGGCCTCGATGATGCCGCGCCGGATGGCGCGGGTGCGGGTGAAATAGGCGTGCAGGTGATCGCCGTCGCCGGTGCGGATCGCGCGTTGCAGCGCGAAAAGCTCTTCGGTAAAGCGGCCCAGAATTTCCAGGGTCGCCTCCTTGTTGTTGAGAAACACGTCGCGCCACATGGTCGGGTCCGACGCCGCGATGCGGGTGAAATCGCGGAACCCGGCGGCGGAATACTTGATCACTTCGCTATCGGTGACGCGGCGCAGATCGTCGGCCACGCCCACCATCGTGTAGGCGATGAGATGCGGCGCGTGGCTTGTCACCGCCAGCACAAGGTCGTGATGCTCGGCATCCATCTCGTCGGTATGGCTGCCAAGCGCCTGCCAGAACGCCTCCAGCCGCTCGACGGCGGCGCGGTCGCTGCCCGCTTGCGGCACAATCAGGCACCAGCGGTTGTCAAAAAGCTCCGCAAAGCCCGAGCGCGGACCGGAATGCTCGGTCCCGGCCAAGGGATGGGCGGGCACGAAATGCACGCCCTCGGGCAGATGCGGTGCCACTGCCTCGATCACCGCCTTTTTGACCGATCCCACATCGCTGACAGTGGCACCGGGTTTCAGCACCGCGCCGATCTCGGCAGCGACGTCGCCCATGGCTCCCACGGGCACGCAAAGCACGATCAGGTCTGCGCCTTCGCAGGCCTCGGCAGCGCTCTCGCAGACCCTGTCGCACAGGCCGATTTCGCGCGCGATGGCGCGGGTCTCGGGGCTGCGGGCATATCCCGTCACCTCGCGCGCCACTCCGGCGCGCTTGATCGCATGCCACATCGACGAGGCGATGAGCCCGAGCCCGATCAGGGCCACGCGGTCATAGATCACACTCATCTGGCACCGCCTTTGAACTGCCCTACGGCATGCGCCACGCGGCGACAGGCGGCCTCGTCGCCCACGGTGATACGCAGGCAGTTGGGCAGGTTGTAGCCGGCCACCTTGCGCACGATCAGGCCCTGCGATTGCAGATAGGTGTCGCAGGCCTCGGCCTCGTCGCGGCTGCCAAAGCGGGCGAGGATGAAATTCGCGGTCGAGGTGTCCGACGGCACGCCGTGTTCGGCCAGTGCCTCGGCCAGCCAGGCGCGCAGGCGGGTGTTGTCCTCGCGGCATTTTGCGGCCCAGGCCGTGTCGCGGATCGCGGCCTCGGCGGTAACCAGCGCGGCATGGCTCAGGTTGAAGGGCCCGCGCAGGCGGTTGAGCACGTCGATCACATGGGCTGGGCCATAGCCCCAGCCGACGCGCAAGCCGCCCAGGCCATGCAGCTTGGAGAAGGTGCGGGTCATCACTACATTGTCGCGGCTCTCGACCAGGGCCGCCCCGCCATCGTAGCCCTCGACGTATTCCGCATAGGCCCCGTCGATCACCAGGAGCGCGCGGTCGGGCAGCCCTTCGGCAAGGCGACGCAGTTCGGCCTCGCCGATCATAGTGCCGGTGGGGTTGTTGGGATTTGCGACAAAGACCAGCCTTGTGGACTCGGTGCATGCGGCAAGGATCGCATCGACATCTGTCACGCGCTCGCGCTCGGGCACCTCCACGGGGGTGGCCCCGTTCGCCAGTGTACTGATCCGGTACATGGCAAAGCCGTGCTCGGTATGGATCACCTCATCGCCCGGCCCGGCATAGCCCTGACAGAGAAAGGCGATGATCTCGTCACTGCCGACACCGCAGACGATGCGCGCAGGGTCGAGGCCGTGGATCTCGCCGATAGCGGCGCGCAACTGGCCGTGATCGGTCGAAGGGTAGCGGTGCAACTCGTAGGCGGCCTTGCGAAACGCCTCCTTGGCGGCCTCGGAGGGGCCGAACGGGTTCTCGTTCGAGCTGAGCTTGACCACATTGGCCACGCCCTCCACATGCCCGGCCCCGCCCTGATAGAGCGCGATATCCATGATGCCCGGCTGTGGCGTGATCTTGGTCATGTCGTCCCCCGTGTCTTGCAGGTGGTTCTAGCTTTGACATCCCGCCTTGACCAGCATCAAAAGAAAAAGGCCGCGGCGGTTCCCCGTCGCGGCCTCTTCGCATCTGGTCAGAACGTTTAGTTCTGGGCGTAGAATTCGATCACGAGGTTCGGTTCCATCATCACCGGATAAGGCACGTCCGACAGGCCGGGCTGGCGCACGAAGGTTGCCTTCATCTTGGAATGATCGGCATCGATGTAATCGGGCACGTCGCGCTCGGCGAGTTGTACGGCCTCAAGCACGGCAGCAATCTGCTTGGACTTGTCGCGGACCTCGATCACGTCGCCCTCTTTCACGCGGTAGGAGGGGATGTTGACGCGCTTGCCGTTCACCGTGACATGGCCGTGGTTCACGAACTGGCGTGCGGCAAACATCGTCGGCACGAACTTGGCGCGGTAGACCACGGCGTCGAGACGGCGCTCGAGCAGGCCGATCAGAAGCTCGCCGGTGTCACCGCGGACACGCTCGGCCTCAGCGAAGATGCGGCGGAATTGTTTCTCGGTCAGATCGCCGTAGTAGCCCTTGAGCTTCTGCTTGGCGCGCAGCTGCAGGCCGAAGTCGGAAATCTTCGCCTTGCGGCGCTGGCCATGCTGGCCGGGGCCATATTCACGGCGATTCACCGGGGATTTCGGACGGCCCCAGATGTTTTCGCCCATGCGGCGGTCGATCTTGTACTTGGCAGACGTGCGTTTGGTCACGGCTGATCTCCTTCTCTATGTGTCGAAGGGCGTTGTCCTCTGGATTGCTCCCGACAGGCATCCCCTTGCGGGGGCCACCAACACCAATGAAGCCGCGCTTATACAGGGGTGCGTGCGGGTGTCAACCGGGGTGTTGGATGATGCGAGGCGGGGGAGCATGGGTGGCCTGTTGCTGCCGTTGGAGTTAGCCGCGCATCGTCGTGCCGCGGTGTGGCGATCTTAGGCTAGGTGGGCAGTGCTTTATTCCAGCCAAGCTCGAAAAACATCAGAGCGCAGAGCAGGCTGCAGCCAATTCGCCGCGCCGGGGGGCGGCACGGCGGTGCGCGGCGGCCTTCGGCCGCGTTTCGCGCAGGTGCGTCAATCAGAGGTCCGCTTCAGGCCAAAACCAACACCGCCCTCAGTCGGCTCTCATCCCGTTCAACCTCAGAAACAGGCTTTCCTCGTCGTCGTTGCGGAAAAACGGCACCGAGGAAGGCGGCGCGCGGTCATGTGCCCGCGCCGTGACCTCTGCCAGTACCACCTCGGTGATGAAGGGCAGATCGAATCGGCGTGCATCCGCGAGGGGCACCCATTGCAGATGGCTCAACTCCTCGCAGGCGGCAGTGAAATCATCGGGGTCACCGGCGAGCGCCTCGGCATGGACCAGAAAGAACCGCGCGTCGAACCGGCGCGGGCGGCCCGGCGGCGTGATCGCGCGGAACACAAATTGCAGCGGGTCGGCACGTGGCACGAGACCGCGCGCGGCAAAGCCCTGCCAATCGGGCGGCACCGCGCCCGGCCAGTCACCGGCCTGACCCAGGGCAAGCCCGGTCTCCTCCCACAATTCGCGCACCGCAGCCGCGGCGAGGGCGTGGGCCAAGTCGCGCGGGCTATCCTCGCGCAGACGCTCGGCGCAGAGGGCGGGCAAGGGCCGGACAAACGGGATATCGGCATCGCCCGCATCCACTGCACCGCCTGGAAAGACGAACTTGTTCGGCATGAAGGCGGCCTGCGCACCGCGCTGCCCCATCAGGACATGCGGCCGCGCCTCATCGCGCAACACGATCACTGTCGCTGCATCGCGGATAGCTGTTTTGTCGATCTCGCTCATGCCGCCCTTTCGCGCGCAAGGGCCTAGTGGCTGTCGCTGAACCCGTGCATCAACCGTGCCCATTGAAAGGCCACAATGGCCCCTTTCAGACGGGGCAGAAGGTAGAGCGAGAGTGTGATCGTGCCAATAGCGAATATCGTGAACAGCACCAGCGGCTCGGGCCGAAACTGCACGAAGGAGATATGCAGAAGCGGTGCCATCAGATGCCCGACGATCAGGATCGTCAGATAGGCGGGACCGTCGTCGGCGCGCGCATGGCTCAGATCCTCGCGGCACACTGGGCAGGTCTCACGCAGCTTGAGATAGCTCTTGAGGATCGGACCGCTGCCGCAATTGGGGCATTTACGGGAAAACCCCCGGCGCAGGGCGGGCCACAGCGGGCGGTCTGTCTGATCGGCGGTGGTGTCCTGCATGGGGTGAGGCCTTTCGTTGCGTTGGCTCGAACATGGCGAAACCTGTACGGTATTTAAAGGTGACAGCCTGCCCTTGCGGCGCGATGTCGCAAATCACCCGCAAAGCGATGCAAAAAAATCATTCCTGCGCGCCGGAAGCGCGGTCCGTGCGCGTATCACTTTGCAGAAACGGCCCGACACGGTGGCGTTTCACGACAACAGGCACGTCACAAGAGAACTGGAGATGTCACGATGAACAATATGGTTTTGATCGCAGGTCTGGCCACTGCCATCACGCTTGGCGGGCTGAGCGCCGTCGAGGCGGGCAACAACAAGGGCGGCAAGCATCATGGCGGCATGCAGATGCGGCACAGTTTCGAGGATCTCGACGCCGATGGCGATGGCAAGATCACGCCTGAGGAAATGGCCGGCCACATGCAGGCACGCTTTGACGGCGCCGACAGCGATGGCGACGGCGCTCTGTCGCGCGACGAGTTGGTCGCGCGGATGATGGAGCGTCGGGCCGAGCGGATGGGGAACTATGCCGACCACATGATCGAGCGGCACGATGCCAACGGGGATGGCAAGCTGAGCATGGACGAGATGCGTGCCGACCGTCAGGGCAAGATGTTCAAGCGTGTCGATGCCGATGGCGATGGTGCGATCAGCGCCGAGGAGTTCGCCAAGATGCGCGAGATGCGCGGCAAGCATCACGGCATGAAGCAGGGCGGCAAGGCGTCCGAGTAAGCGCGGTCCGCGTGGCAGGCATGGCACCCGTGCCTGCCACGCTGGTCAGGGACCGGTCTGAAGGATACGCTTGGGGGCCATGACGATGCCGTTCGACGCCCATGACGACGTGCCCGACGAGGCGCTGCTCGTGCTTTTCGCCAACGGCGACAGCGCGGCGGCGCGCGTGCTGACCCTGCGGCTCACGCCGCGGGTGATGGCGCATGCGTACCGCCTGTTGGGCAACCGGGCCGAGGCCGAGGATGTGGCGCAGGAGGCGATGTTGCGGCTCTGGAAACAGGCCCGCGACTGGCGGCAGGGCGAGGCCAAGGTGACCACGTGGCTTTACCGTGTCGTGGCCAATCTGTGCATCGACCGGCAACGGAGGGCGCGGGGCGGGTCGGTCGCGCTCGATGCCATACCGGAGCCTTCGGACGGGCGGGCGAGCGCCGTTGAAGAAATGCAGGAGCACGCCCGCGCCGAGGCGTTGCAGACGGCCCTGAACGATCTGCCGGAGCGGCAGCGACAGGCGGTGGTGCTGCGCCATATCGAAGGGCTGGCGAACCCCGAGATCGCCGGGATCATGGAGATCACGGTCGAGGCGGTGGAAAGTCTGACCTCGCGGGGCAAACGCGCGCTGAGCGCGGCCCTCGCCGGGCGGCAAGAGGAGTTGGGATATGTCGATGAGCGATAAGGATCAGGCGGACGGTGGGCTCGATGTCTTTTTCGAGGCGGCGCGTGGGCATGCTCCAATACCCTCGCCGGATCTTCTGGCGCGGGTGTTCGCAGATGCCGAGACAACGCAGCAGGCTGGTCCGAGCACCGCGCCCGCCCGCGTGTACGCCACGCCGGACGGGTTGGCGGCGCGTCTTTATCGTCTGCTTGGCGGCTGGCCTGCCATGGCGGGGCTGGCCACGGCGGCACTGACCGGTATCTGGATCGGCACCGCCTTGCCCGAGGGGCTGATTGGCACCGCCGAGGCGGCCTATCTGGTGGATATCACGCCGGAAATGGCCTTTGATCTGGCCGGGGGGGATTTCTGATGACAGATCTGAACGAGCGGCAGGACAAGCCCGGCCCGGGGCGATGGATGCGCGTGCTGCTGGTGGTTTCGCTGGCTGTGAACCTCGCGGTTGTCGGGGTCGTCGCCGGATGGGCGCTGCGCCATGGCGGGCATCACGGGCACCACCCCTCGCGGCTTGATATGGCAGGCGGGCCGTTGACCCGCGCGCTCAGCGACGAGGACAGGCGTGCGATCGGGCAGCGCATGCGCGAGGTCTGGCGCGAACGCGGCGGCAACCGCGCCGGTATTCGTTCAAGTTTCGATGCGTTGGTGGTTGACCTGCGCGCCGTTCCCTTCGATCCGGATCGCGTGGCCGAGCGCATGCGCGAACAGCGCGAAGGATTTGCCGCCCGCTTCGAGATGGGGCAAGAGGTGCTGATCGCGCATCTGGCCGCGATGAGCGATGCCGACCGCGCGGCCTATGCCGATCGGCTGGAGGCGCGGATCGAGGACTATCGCGCGCGGAGATCGGGAAAAGACCGCGATTGATCGAATGATCGAAAACCGTGCGGCGCTGCACTAGCGGCGGAACGCCACCGGCAGGTTGAAGCTGTGGCTGTCCCCTGGCAGGCGGGCGGGCTTGGCGGGCAGGCGCGCGCCTTGCACCGCCTTCACTGCTGCCGTGTCGAGCGCACGGTCACCCGAAGATTGCCGCACACGCACCGCCATCAGCCGTCCGTTGCCCGACACTGTCAGCGCCAGATGAACCGTACCGCTTGACCGGGTGCCGCGTGGATAGCGCTTCTGTCTCTCGATCCGGCTTCGGATACTGCCGCCCCATTGGGCCATCAGGCTGTTGCGGGCGGCGGGGTCGAGCGTCGTTGCAGGTGCGGTTCTGGCCGCGCCGCCGGCCTTTTGCCCACCATCTCCGCGTGCCACTTCCTTGGGACGAGCGGGGCTGGATTGCGCGGGCTTGGGGGAAGGCCGCTCAGGGCGTGCCGTGGGCCGTTTGCGGGATGGGGCAGGGGCGGTATCGGCTTGCGGCAAGGCGTCGGTTTGGGTGGGGCTGCTGAGCCGGGCGGTCATCGTAGCGCGGGCGGGCGCCTGTTCTGCCATTGCGGTGGGTCGCGTGTGATCGGCCTGCGGATTGGGAGCCGTTGGCTGAGGTGCGCGGTCGCTCAGCTCTGGCGTGGGCAGAGGCAGGGGGGCGGCCTCGACTGCGGGGAGGTCGGGTGCATGCGCCGCGATTTGCGGTGCGGTCGGCGCCGGGCCGCTGCGTGGCGCGGTATCTGGGCGCAGGCCGACCGGGGTTGCGTCCGGGCGCGGAGGGGATATGGGTTGTGCCGCCTCTTGCGTCAGCTCAACCGGCTGCTGCCAGGCCTCGACCAGCGCGGCCATCTGCGGGCTTGAGGCCTCCAGCGTCACGCTCTCGGACCCCTGTGCGCCGCCTGCGCCGCTGCTGCCACCCGGCGCGGCGGTCCACACCCCGGCATGCACGGCGGCGGCAAGGGCGAGGAAACCGGTGAATTCCAGACCGCGAATCATGGTGCCCCCGTCAGGAGTTCGATCTCCGCGATGCCACGCGCCGCCAGTTCCGGCAGAAGCCGGGCAAGCGCCTGCGCCTCGAGCCGCGCATCGGCGCGGATTTGCAGCGTGGCATCGGGCGTGGAGCGGGCGGCGAGCGCGTCAAAGACCGCCTCGCCCCGCGCCGCGTTGAACGCGAGCTGCCCTTGTGCATCCATGTAAAGCGTGTCGGTGGGCTGTGCCGTGCTCTCGCTCGCACTTTCGGGCAGGGTCACGTCGAAGGGCGCGGGCGGCGTGATCTGCGCGCTCATCAGAAAGAAGATCAGAAGCAGGAACACCACATTGATCATCGGCACGATGGCCTCTGACGGGCGGCGGCGTCTGAGGGTCGCGAAGTCCATGCGCCTACTCCACCACGATCAGTCGCGTGAGACCGGCAGCGCGCAAGGCGTCGGTTACGGCGATCAACGATTGCAGGTCGGCTCCGGCGGCGGGGCGCAGCACGACGGCGTCGCCGGTGTCGGCCATCAGGGGCGCGAGGGCGGCGGGTAGCGTGTCGAGCGTCACGGCGCTGCCATTGAGCGTGAGCCCTTCGGCCGCGATCCCTATCAGGCGGGGCGGGCCGTCATAGGTGGCATTACCGCTGCCGCCGGTGGACAAGGGCAAGGTCATGTCGTGGCCGAAGCGCGCGGCCAGCATGAAGAACACCAGCAGCAGGAACACCACGTCGATCATCGGCGTGAGGCTGGGGCGGCGGGGCGCGCGGGGCTGGCCAAAGCTCATCATGGCGCGCCTCGCGCATGCGGGGTGGTGAAGATGCGGGTGGCGGCGTCCTCCATATCGGCCTGCACGTGGTCGGCCACACTCTCGAACCATGTCAGCGCCATCGAGGCCGGGATCGCCACAGCCATGCCCGCAGCGGTGGTCAGCAACGCCTCCCAGATGCCGCCGGCGAGGATCGAGGGATCGGCGCTGTTGCCGCTGTCTTGCAGCGCCTGAAAGGCGGCGATCATGCCCAGCACCGTGCCCAGAAGGCCGATCAGCGGTGCGATGGTGGCGATGAGTTCGAGCGCGCGCAACCCGGAACGTGCCTCGTTCAGCAGCGACTTGGCGATGCGGGTGGTGTCTTCGCGGGCCTCGCGTTCGCCCCAGTGCGGGGCCGTGGCCGCCTCCATCGCGGCGAGGGCGAGCCTAGCGCGCAAGCTGCGGCGCGGGCGCAGGAGGGCCGTCGCCTCGGCACCCTGCCCGTGCTGCCAGAGGGCCACCGCGCGGTCGGTCACCGCCCCGGACCACGCGCCGGTCAGCAAGAGGCGCCAGACCTTCCACAGGATGAGTGCGAGGGTCAGCACCGAAAGCGCCGCGATCACCCAGAGCGCCGGGCCGCCCCGATCAAGAAATCCGATGAGCGCGGTGCTATCCATGCTGCGCCTCCTTTGCCGGTCGGGTCCATGCCTGCGCGCCTTGGCGGACCGCGTCAAGCACCGCGCGGCCCACGGCCTCGCCCGCCTCGGTATGCAGACCCGCGTAGCGCGTGGTGCCCTCGGGTGCCGCGATGGCGACGCAATCGGTGCCGGTGCCGGTGGCGAGGCCGGTCGCAAGGCGCAGCCCCGCTTCGGTAATGGCGACGGTGCGGGCCTGCGTGGCGATGCTCATCGCCTCCAGCCGAGCGGCATCGGTCAGCCCTGCATCCAGCGTCACCGCGATGTTGATGGTGCCCCAGCCATGCGCCGCAGGTGGCAGGCGGCGGCCCACACGCTCGGCATTCGACAGCCCCACGGTGGCCACGGCGCGGGCGGTGATCGTGCCTGCGGTGGCGCGTACCTCGGCATAGGTGCCGATATCGCAAGAGGTGAGAAAGCAGACCGCATCGAAGGCCTGCTGCGCGGTGAGCTCGCGGTCGAGCCAGTCCTCGACATCGAGATCCTCGGGCAGATCGGCATTGCGCACCTCGCGCCACAGGATGCGCCGGGCCCGCACCTGACCGGGGCGATTCACCGCCCAGCTGAGCACCGGCATGTCGCGGCCCAGATCGAGCGATAGCCAGGGGCGGTCCAGGTGCAGGCGGCTCATCGGGTCACCTCGAGCGGTTGAAAGACGGGGCCTTGCGGCGTGTGCGCATAATGCGCCGAGACATGGAAGATGCGGGCGAGGTTGTCGGGTGTCAAAACGGCATCGGGGGGGCCGTCGGCGGCAATGCCGCCGTCGCCCAGCAGAATGAGCCGGGTGCAATGGCGCGCGGCCAACCCCAGATCGTGGATCGAGACGATGACGGCGCGGCCTTCCTTTGCCAGCCCGGCAAAGACCTCCATCGTGGAAATCTGGTTGGCGGGATCAAGCCCCGCAATCGGCTCGTCGGCCATCAGCAGCGGTGTGTCCTGTGCCAGTGCACGCGCAATCAGCACCATCGCTTGCTCTCCGCCTGAAAGGCGCGTGGCGGTGCGGTGGCGCAGGGCGTCGAGCCCCATCGTATCGAGCGCCGCATCGACATGGGCGCGGTCGGCGGCGCTGATGCCCTGTAGCCCCGACAGGTGCGGGGTGCGTCCCAGGGCGACCAGCGTCTCCACGCTCACCGGCCAGGCGATGTCGCGCGCTTGCGGCATCCAGGCGGCGGCGCGGCCACGGTCGCGGGGCGGCAGCGCGGCAAGGCTGCTATGGCCGCTATGCGGGACAAGCCCGAGGATCGCGCGCAAGAGCGTCGTCTTGCCCGCGCCATTGGGGCCGATGAGGCCGACGCATTCCCGGGGGCCGACGCTGAAGCTGACATCGCTTAGGACGGGACGCGTGCGCAGCCGCACCGAGAGGCTATCGACGCTGAGCAGGGTCATGCCATCTCCGCCCGTGTCTTGTAGATCAGGTGCAGAAAGAGCGGCGCGCCGACGAGGGCTGTGAGCACGCCGAGTTTCAGGTCACGCTCGGGCAGGACCAGCCGCACGGCGAGATCGGCGGCAAGCACCATCGCCGCTCCGCCAAGCGCCGAGCCCCAGAGCAGCCGCGAGGGCCGCGCGCCCACCAGCGGCCGCAGCAGGTGCGGCACCACGAGGCCGACAAAGCCGATGGCCCCGGCCACCGCGGTCGCCGCGCCCACCACGAAGGCGATACCGACCACCAGCGTCAGGCGCAGGCGCGTCAGGCGGATGCCCATGGCCTCTGCCGCGTCCTCGCCCAATGTCAGCGCATCCAGACCGCGCCCGAGGGTCGCAAGCCCGACCCAGCCTACCACCATCAGCGGCAGCGCCAGCCAGACATGCGTCATCGAGCGGTCAGCGAGCGAGCCCATCATCCAGAACACGATCTCGGAGGCGGCATAGGGGTTGGGCGAAAGGTTGAGCACCAGCGAGGTGAGCGCGGCAGCAAGCGCCGAAATCGCGATGCCCGCGAGGATCAGCGTGATCGACGCGCCACGCGGCCCGGCCAGCATCAGCACCAGCAGCACGCCGATGCCCGCGCCCGCAAGGGCCGCCAGCGGCAAGCCAAGGGTAAAGGCGGCGGCAAGCCCGGTATGGATGGCGAGCACTGCACCGAGAGCGGCGGAGCCTGACACGCCAATCAGCCCCGGCTCGGCCAGCGGGTTGCGCAGGTAGCCTTGCATTGCGGCGCCTGCAAGTCCGAGGCTTGCCCCGATCATCAGGCCCAAGAGCGCGCGCGGCAGGCGGATTTCGCGCATCACCAGCGGCAGGGGGCCGTCGCCGCCAAGGATCAGCGCAGAGAGATCCGACAGGGCGGAGGTGTCCGACGGCCCGGTCGTCAGCGAAGCGGCGAAGAGCACCGCCACGAGGGCCGAGAGGGCGAGGGCAAGGCGGCTCATTGACCGCCCTCCGGCAGGGCGCGGCGCGCGTCGGTCAGGCGCTCGACCGCATTCAGCACATGCGGCGTGCCGCAGATCCAGTCGGGCGAGGTGATCCGCAGCCCGGCGCGCCCCTTGCGCAGTGCATCGAGCGCGGGATGACCCAGAACCGCCTCGGAGCGCGAGGCACCGGGCAGGGGGGCGGCACTGATCAACAGATCGGGCGCGGCCATGACAAGCTGTTCCAGTGGCAGGGTGCCGCCGCCGCGATGGCCCAGCTCTGCGGCGAGGTTGTGAAAGCCCGCAGCGCGCAGGATGTCATCAGCCAGCGTGCCGCCGCCGAGCGTGTAGCCGTTGGGATGGTAGAGCGCGGCGCGCGGGTGATTGCCGGCCTCGGCCTCCAGTGCTTCCAGACGCGCGTCGAACTCTGCGATCAGGGCGGTGCCCTCGTCCTCGCGCCCCAGAACGCGGGCCATCTGCGCGATGCGCGCGCGGGTGTCGTTGAGCGACTTGGCGGTGTCGAACTGCTCCACCCGAAGACCCACCCGACGCAGCATGCCGATGGTGGCGGGATCGGTATAGGCTCCGGCGACCACCAGATCGGGGGCCAGCAGATAGACCTCCTCGGCGCGGCCCTGATTGACCGGATAGCCGCGCGCGGCCTCGGCCATGGCGGAACTGTGCGGATCGGCGGCCAGATCGGAAACCGAGACAAGCTGACCGGGGGCGGCCAGCAGCATCGCCAGCTGATCGGTGCACAGGTTGATCGACACGACGCGGCGCGGGGCCGGGTCGGCCCCGGCCTCGGTTGTGGTCACGGCCCCCGCAAAGGCGAGGGCCGCGCCAAGCGATATGAGCCTAGAAAGACGCACGCAGCCCCACATAGGCGGCGCGGCCCGAGGTGTTGAACCCACCGGCTGTCTCGTAATCCTCGTCAAAGAGGTTCTCGACCCGAAGGAAAGCATCGACATTATCTGTCACCTGATAGGTGCCGTTCACATGAACCAGCGTGTGCGCCCCAACGAGGTTGTTCGCGGGTGCAAAAGTTGACGGTGTGATGCCCGACAGACGCTGGATGGTCACCTGGCCATCGAGGCGCGGTGTGATCTGCGCCTCCAGCCCCAGGGCCGCATCGTGACGCGGCACGCGCGCGGCGTCGACGCCGTTCTGCTTGGCATCGGTAAAGGTGTAAGCGGCGTTGAGCGTCAGGAATTGGTTGATCGTGACGCGGCCCGACAGTTCGACGCCTTCACCTTCGAAATCCGCCGTCTCAAAGCAGCCGAAACCGCTGCCGCAACGGGTCGACGCCCCGTCAAAGAAGATCTGATTGTCGATCTCGGTGGAAAACAGGGTCACGCGGATGAAATCGTCGCCATCGAGCCGCTTTTCCAGCCCGAGGTCATAGCTGACCGAGGTTTCCGGCTGAAAAGTCGGATCGCCGAAGAACGGGTCGAGTTGCGAGAGCGTTGGTGCGCGGAAGCCGTCGGATGCCGAGGCGCGCAGGATCAGGTCCTCACGGATGCGCCATGCGAGGGCGGCCCGCGCCGACAACTCGCCGGAGAATTCGGAGTGGTCGTCATGCCGCACCGAGAGGGCGAGATCGAGCGCATCGGTGGGGGCGAGCAGAAGTTCAGCCTGCAGTCCTGCGATGTCGATCTTCTGGTTGAGGTCCTCTTCCTCGGTATAGTCGCCGCCGAAACTGAGCGCCCAGACCCCGCCGGTATCATAGCTGCCGCGGTACTCGATGCGGTCGCGTTCGCCTTTGAACGGTGTGGGGGTGCCGTTGGAGAAGCTGACGCGGTCGGTCTCGAAGGTTGAATACGCCAGTTCATGACTGACCGGGCCGGTTTCGAGCTCGGTGAAGAGCCGCACGCCTGTGACCTCGCGCTTGTTGAATTCATCGAACGGCGCGGGCCCGTCGCCGCCGAACTCGTCGAACTCCGCGCGGCTGTCGATATAGAGAGCGCTGAGACCTGCGGCGAAGATGTCGGTGACCTGGTGGCGCAGATAGAGATTGGCCTGGGTCGAGTCGAACCCGTCATCCTCGGTTCCCGCCGCAGAGGCGGAAAAGCCGTCGCTTTCGGTGCGGCTGATGGAAAAGGCGAGATCGGTGCGGTCGGTGCGGGCGGTGAGGCCTAGCACACCGCGCCGGGTGTCAAAGCTGCCTGCCGCAACCTCGGCAAAGCCGTGCACGCCGTCCTCGGTGGGGCGCAGGCTCTCGATATTGACGACGCCGGCAACGGCGTTCTGACCGAAGCGCGCCGATTGCGAACCCTTGAGCACCTCGATGCGGCCAAGCCCGGCATTTGTCAGCCCGCCGAAATCGAAACCGCCGCCGCTACTGGCGGGATCGGTCACGTCGATGCCGTCGATCAGCACCGGCACATAGGCACCGCCAAGGCCCCGAATGCGCAGCGTGGAGGTGGTGCCGAGCGGGCCGTTGCCAGAGGACGAGATGCCCGGCTGAAAGGTCAGGAAATCGCCAAGCCGCGCGGTCGGGGCATCGCGTACGTCATCGGCGGGCAGCACCTCGACGGTCGAGCCGCTGCGCTCGAGCGTGGTGTCGGTCTGGTTGGCTGTCACGGTGATCGTGTCGAGATCGAACGCATCCTGCGCGAGCGCGGGGGCGGTGCAGAGCGCGCAGAGCGCGCAAAGGGCGGTGGTTCGCAGATATGTCATTTAATGTCCCTCAAT
This sequence comes from Roseovarius tolerans, assembly GCF_028885395.1. NCBI lineage: Bacteria > Pseudomonadati > Pseudomonadota > Alphaproteobacteria > Rhodobacterales > Roseobacteraceae > Roseovarius > Roseovarius tolerans. The sequence goes on along the minus strand of NZ_CP118494.1, from coordinate 3,635,104 downwards.
ACCGGTCTCCGGCATCGGTGTTCCAAGGTGCGAAGTCATTGGAAAGGACATGGCCCCTCCGCAGACGGTGAAGCGCCACCACTACGGAATAGACCGTTATCCACGGCGCGCCCCGCGCCCGGATAGGGTGATCACCTCGGCAGGTCTCCTGACTCGCGGGTCGCTGCTTTACCGGGCCTTCCCGTCACATGGGGTGACAGTGGCATATGCCGGTATCGCTCGCCGCTTACAGTTGCGGGGGCAGTTACGGAATTGATCCAAGACGAGGATCGCACCGTATTCCCTTTTCACCGGAAATCTGCATTCCCGGACCGAAGTAAATCTTCGGATAATCGTGATGCGGGATTCGCGCAAGGATAAAGATATCCTCTCGGGTAGTACGGCGGGGCTGAGGGAACGCGGCGTGCCATGAAGAGATCGCCTATTCTTGAAATGATTATGGAATTGAAATGCGTCAGGCCCGAGTAGCCCCGGGCCTGTGAAGATGGTGGCCGCGTTGCGAATTGCGCGTTCAGGCCTTGGCCTGCGTGCGTGGGGTGAGGCGCATTCGGGGGGTGAGGCTATCACCATGTGTGCGACGTTGCGGCGGCATTGTCTGTGCGTCGGGTTCGTCCTCTTCGGTCAGCGCCTCTTGTAGCCCATCGAGATCGCGGCTGTGGAACACGCGTGAGGACATCACGGACAGGAAGTAATAGGACATGTCTGTCTCCGAAGATTGGCCCGGGCTCAGCCGGTGCGAGCGCTGTCGGGGTTGTGGCGGTCGGCGATGGCGCGAGTTATCGCAATCGCGTCCTTGAGGCCGAGACGCTCCTGCTTGAGACGTTTCAGCCGGGCGATATCGGGCATCGGTCGCCGCTGCTCGTCATCGATACGTGCGTCGATTTTCGCATGACGGCGGCGCAGTGTGGCAATGCGGCTGATGAGCGATTGATGAGAAATCCGGCGATGCGGCATCATGGGTCTCCTTCCGGTTGGATCGGTCGCGGTTCAGGGTGCGACCCGATAGAGATGGGGATGCATTCCGTTTGGAAAAGCCGATGTTATATTAAAGTTGGATAGGAAATTCCTATATAAATGTCTTTGGGAATGCGGAGGGCGAGAGATCATGCAGCAGGAGGTAACGCTTCGACAGTTGCGATATTTCATCGCCCTGTCGGAGGCTGGCCATTACCGCAAGGCTGCGGAAAGGGTGGGGGTAAGCCAGCCATCGCTCAGCCAGCAGATCGCCGGTCTTGAAACCGCGCTTGATCTGCCACTTGTGGAGCGTGGGCAGCGTGGCGCTGTTCTGACGCCGGGCGGTCGCGAGGTTCTGGAGCACGCCCGTAAGGTTGTGGAAGAGGCGGAAGCTTTGCAGGCACTGGCGCATTCCAGCCGGGAAGGTCTGAGCGGCACGGTCCGGCTCGGGGCAAGCCCGACGCTCGGCCCCTATTTCCTGCCTTACGTGGTGCGCCGACTCAGGCTGGTCTGTCCCGGTCTCAAGCTGATCATCCGCGACGCGGCACCGGATGTATTGCAGGACGAACTGTTGGCCGGGCGGCATGACCTCATTCTTGCGCAACTGCCGCTACACTCGCGCGATCTTGTCTCCGAACGCCTGTTCCGCGAGCCGTTGAAGCTGGCCGTTGCGCAGGACCATCCTCTGGCCGGTATGGACCGCGCGGAGGACCGGGATCTCGCGGGGCAGGATATGCTGGCCTTGCCGCGCGGCTATCCGTTGCATGCCCAGATCGTTGGCCTCTGCGACGAGATGGGTGCCCATCTGCGGCACGATTACGAGGGCACCAGCCTCGATACGCTGCGGCAGATGACGGCGCTGAACATGGGGGTGAGTTTTCTGCCCGCGCTCTACGTGCGATCGGAAGTGTCGAAGGGCGTGGGAGACGTGGCGATCCTGTCGTTTCGCAACGACCGGTTCACCCGGTCGGTCGGGGTTGCGTGGCGCAGGCGCTCGGTGCATCGGGCGCTGCTCAATCGGATTATTCCGGTGATACGGGCGGTTCTACAGGAGCATTTTTCGGATCTAGTGACGGTGGAGGGATAAATGCTGAAATACGTACCGGGAGAGGATGTGGGGCTGCTCGAGCATTGGCCCTTTGCAGCACCGGAAAGCGATTACGTCATGGTGGCTGGAGACCCTGTTTGCCAAGGGCGTCTGGATGCCGGTGGGCCGGGGCATGACACGCGCGCCGGTATCTGGCGCTGCACGCAAGGTGCGTTCACATGCACCGAGCAGGGCGACGAGATGATGGTGATTCTCGAGGGGCGCTGTCAGATCACGGATCACGCAACCGGCGAGGTGCTGCGCCTCGGCCCCGGTGATTGTGCCTTCGTGAAAGACGGGATGCGCGTCACCTGGGCGGTGTCCGAGACCGTCACAAAGGCGTTCATGGGGTGGAAACCGGGCGGATACTGAGCCGGTATCGCAGGCAGAGCATCGCAAACACCGGCTTGAAATGAAACAGGCCCCGGAGTGATCCGGGGCCTGCGTCGTGTCGGTCTCATGCCGATCAGTGGGCTGGCTGCTTGTCCCAGTCCTCACGCTTGGGGAGCTGTTCGAACGTGTGCTCCGGCGGCGGCGAGGGCAGGGTCCATTCCAGCGTGTCAGCATATTCGTTCCAAGGGTTGGCCTCGGTCGACCGCGCCCCGCGCAGGAGCGTGTAGATCACGATGCCGAAGAAGAAGATGAACGACGCGAACGAGATGAAGGCCCCGATCGACGACCACCAGTTCCAGACCGCGAAGGCCTCGGGATAGTCGATATAGCGGCGCGGCATGCCCTGACGTCCCAGGAAGTGCTGCGGGAAGAAGGTCAGGTTGGCACCGATGAACATCGCCCAGAAGTGCAGCTTGCCGGCCCATTCGGGGATCATGCGGCCGGTCATCTTGGGGAAGTAGAAATAGATCCCGGCAAAGATGGCGAAGACCGCGCCAAGGCTCATCACATAGTGGAAGTGGGCCACAACGTAATAGGTGTCGTGATAGGCCCGGTCTACCGATGCCTGGCTGAGCACGATGCCCGTGACGCCGCCGACGGTGAAGAGGAACAGAAAGCCGAACGCCCAGAGCATCGGCGTCTTGAACTCGATCGAGCCGCCCCACATGGTCGCGATCCAACTGAACACCTTCACACCCGTTGGCACCGCGATCACCATCGTCGCCAGCATGAAATAGCTCTGCTGGGTCAGCGACATGCCCACGGTGTACATGTGGTGCGCCCAGACGACAAAGCCCAGAACACCGATCGCAATCAGCGCCCAGACCATCGGCAGGTAGCCGAAGATCGGCTTGCGCGAGAAGGTGGCGATCACGTGGGAGATGATGCCAAAGCCGGGCAGGATGATGATATACACTTCCGGGTGGCCGAAGAACCACAGGATGTGCTGGTAGAGGATCGGATCACCGCCGCCCGCCGGGTCGAAGAAGGTCGTCCCGAAGTTGCGGTCGGTCAGCAGCATGGTGATTGCCCCCGCGAGCACCGGCAGGGCCAGCAGGATCAGCCATGCGGTGACGAAGATCGACCACGCAAAGAGCGGCACCTTGAACAGCGTCATGCCCGGCGCCCGCATGTTGAGGAAGGTGGTGATCATGTTGATCGCGCCGAGGATCGACGACGCCCCCGAGACGTGGACCGCGAAAATCGCGAGGTCCATCGACATGCCCGCCTCGTTGGTCGAGAGCGGCGGGTAGAGCACCCAGCCCACGCCAGAGCCAAGCTGACCGTTGCCACCCGGCGCCAGAAGCGAGGCCACGCCAAGCGACGTGCCGGCGATGAACAGCCAGAACGACAGGTTGTTCATCCGCGGGAACGCCATGTCCGGCGCGCCGATTTGCAGCGGCATGAAATAGTTGCCAAACCCGCCGAAGAGTGCCGGGATGACCACGAAGAACATCATCAGGACGCCGTGATAGGTGATCATCACGTTCCAAAGGTGGCCGTTGGGCGTGCATTCAGCGACATCCGACGCGATGAAGCGCGCGCCTTCCATGCACATGTACTGAACGCCCGGTTCCATCAGTTCCATCCGCATGTAGACGGTGAACATGACCGAGATGAGACCGACGATCGCCGAGGTGATCAGGTACAGGATACCGATATCCTTGTGGTTCGTGGACATGAACCACCGGGTGAAAAACCCGCGCTGATCTTCGTGTTCGTGGCCGTGAATGGCTGCGTCTGCCATTTGATGCCTCCTGCTGATGTTGTGACGGGCACGCAGAATCCAGCGTGGCTCACACGCCCGTGATCCTCTCAGGTTTTAGAATGTCCCGCCCGGCGCGGCAATGCGCGAAATTGATGCAGATCAAAGAATTTTGTCGCACCCCCCGGCGTTTGAGGGCGGGGATGCCCGATGTGGCCTGCGCCGCTTAAGCCTGCGCGGCGTAGATCTCTGTGAGCCGTGCCGCCTGCTCTTGCAGACCGTAGGGCGGGTTCACCACGAACATTCCAGAGCCCGCCATGCGGTGTCCCGCGCGGACAGGTGGAAAACGGACCTCGTGGCGCAGAGCGTCGGGGAAGATCGCGCCGAGATGGGTGAGCATCGCGGTGTGGATGCCGCTGGTCAGGATCGGATACCAGAGCATCAGGATGCCCACATTCCATTTCCGGGCGATCTGGGCGAAGTGGCGGGGAATGCTGTCATATTCCGTCTTCACCTCATAGCTTGGATCGGCCAGCAACAGCCCCCGGCGCGGCATGGGCGGGCAGAGGGTTTGGGCCATGGCGAACCCGTCCTCCTGACGCAGTCGAGGGCGGTAGGGGGCCAGATGCGAGGCGAGCAGGGCATGCTCGCCCGGGTGCAGTTCCGCAAGGTGCAGGCTGTCACCCGCGCGCAGGCTGAGCGCCGCGATGAGCGGCGAGCCGGGATAGGCGTTGGCCCCGTGTTTCGCGCGTGTGGCATCAAGGCGCAGGCGGTAGGGGTGAGTGGCGGCAATCGCCGTCTCCAGCCGCCCGATGCCCTGTGCAGCCTCCCCGGTTTTGTGGGCGGCCGCATCGCTCAGGTCATAGAGGCCCCGGCCCGCGTGGGTCTCGATATAGCTGAACGGTTTGTCCTTGCGGGTCAGGTAGTCCAACCCCCACGCCAGCAGCGCGTGCTTGTGGACATCCGCCGGATTGCCCGCGTGGTAGTGATGTTGATAGCTCAGCATGCGGCCCAATAGCAGGCGGTTCCGGACGGGGGAAGATGGCATGAGGGGCGGGGTGTCGCAATCAGGACCAGGTGACCGCACAGTGGCGGCCACCTGATTTGCTGTTGCATACCATACAGGAAACAGATCACTCTTGAATATGTTACGTCACTGAATGTGCGGGTCGCGCTGCGTGGGATGCGTGCAGCGTGCCCCCCAACAAGGCTCATATGGCGTGTGTAATGTGGCGGAAATTGGGGTCTGCGCGGGTAAGGTTTTGGCATTCGGCCAAGTTCGGGGCCTTGGGTTGCAAGGCGGCGCGGGGTTGTCGCGCAGGGGTTGAAGGTGCGGAGCGCAGGCTTGTGGCACGCAAGAAAAAGAGGAGAGAGGCATGGAAATGAACCTTGGCATGCGGCCGCAGATGCAGGACTTGCTGGATCGCGTGGCGGCGATGGTGCGCGACGAGATCATGCCGCTGGAGGCCGAGTATCACGCCGAAGTGGGAAAGGGAGACCGTTGGACCTACACGCCCCGGCAAGCCGAAATCCTCGAAGGATTGAAAGCGCGGGCCAAGGCCGAGGGGCTGTGGAATTTCTGGCTGACCGACAGTGCACGCGGCTTTGGCCTGACGACAGTCGAATATGCCTATTTCGCCGAAGCGATGGGGCGCACGCCGATGGGGGCCGAGGTGTTCAACTGTAATGCCCCCGATACCGGCAACATGGAGGTTTTCGAGCGGTACGGCACCGAGGCGATGAAGGCCGAATGGCTCGCCCCGCTGCTGGAGGGGGAGATTCGCAGCGCCTACCTGATGACCGAACCGGAGGTTGCCAGTTCGGATGCCACCAACATCGCCATGACCTGCGCGCGCGACGGTGATCACTACGTGCTGAACGGTCAGAAATGGTGGGCCACCGGCGCGGGTGATCCGCGCTGCGCCGTTTATATCGTGATGGTCCGGACGGGGGGCGATGACCAGCCAAAACACCAGCGCCATTCGATGATCGTGGTGCCCGCCGATACGCCCGGCATTGAAAAGCTGCGCCCGATGGAGGTCTACGGTCGTGACGACGCGCCGCACGGGCATATGCATTTCAAGTTCGAGAATGTGCGCGTGCCCGCCGACAACATGCTGTTGGGCGAGGGGCGCGGCTTCGAGATCGCGCAGGGTCGGCTTGGACCGGGGCGTATTCACCATTGCATGCGCGCCATCGGGCAGGCCGAGGCCGCGCTCGAGATGATGTGCAAGCGCAGCCTTGCGCGCGAGGCGTTCGGCAAGCCGCTGGCGCAGTTGGGGGCGAATTACGACATCATCGCCGAATGCCGCATGGAGATCGAGCAGGCGCGGCTGTTGTGCCTCAAGGCCGCTTGGATGATGGATCAGGGCGATGCGCGCGCCGCCGCCCCCTGGATCAGCCAGATCAAGGTGGTGGCCCCGCGCGTGGCCCTCAAGGTGATCGACGAGGCGGTGCAGATATTCGGCGCGCAGGGCATTTCACAGGACGTGCCGCTGGCCGCGATGTGGACCCATGTGCGCACGCTTCGGCTGGCCGATGGTCCCGACGCGGTGCACCGTCGGCAGGTGGCCCGCGCCGAATTGCGCAAGCACACGCAGGAAAAGGTCTGAGCGTTCGGCTCAGCCCCCCCGTATGCGGCTGACCATTTCTGTCGTGTCGCGGCTGAGGTTCGGGGAGGCAAGGATGCGGTCAAGCTGTTCCGCGATCAGCGCCCGCCGGTCCGCATCATAGCGCCGCCATGTCTCGAACGCCGAACACATGCGCGCCGTGGTCTGCGGATTGAGTGGATCGAGCGCGATGAGCCAATCCGCAAGTGTCTTGTAGCCCTTGCCCGACGCGTGGTGAAAGCCTGCCGGTGACATGGCGAGCGCGCCCAATGTGGCGCGGAAGCGGTTGGGGTTGCGAATGGTGAAATCGCGGTGCTCGGTCAGGCGTGCGGTGGTATCGGCGGTGTCCTGCGGGGCGGCCTGCAGGATCTGCAGGCTGAACCATTTGTCGATCACCAGCCGGTCGTGCTGCCACTGTTCATAAAAGGCCTGCACCGCGGCTGCACCCTTGCCCGCCTGTAGAAGGCAAGAGAGCCCGGCAAGCTGCTGGGTCATGTTGTCCGCTGCATCATATTGCGCCTGCGCCTGCGCGCCGCCGTCGCGGCGGGTGAGGATGGCAAGCGCGGCGTTGGCGAGTGCCCGCGCGCCGGTCTGCTCGGGGTCGGGACGGTAGGGGGCGGTGACCTGATGCCGGTCGTAAAGCGCGCGTGCGGTGGCCTCCATCGTCACGGCGCGGGCATCGCGCAGGGTCTCCAGCGCCTCCCAGATGGCTTGCGGGTCGGGGGTGTGGCCCGCGTCATGCAGCGATTGTGCGAGATCGTCCTCGCTCGGCAACCCGTGGGCGAGGGCGCGAAAGGCCGGGTCAAGCGTCTCGTCGCGGGCCATGGTATGCACGGCGTCGAGATAGGCGGCATCGGGGGCGGCCCCCTCGCGGATCATCGCCAGCAGGCCGTTGCGGGCGAGCGCGCGTCCAGCCTCCCATTTGTTGAACGGGTCGGTGTCATGGGCGAGCAGGAAGGCGCGTTCTTCATTGCTGGTCTCGCGGTCCAGAATCACCGGGGCGGAGAAATCGCGCAGGATCGAAGGGACCGGCTTGGCGGCCAGCCCGTCGAAGGTGAAACTTTGCCGCGCCTCGGTCATCTCCAGCAGTTGCGTTTCTTTGATCTCGTCGCCGTTGGGCCCCAGAAGCCCCACGGCAATCGGGATCACGCGAGGGTCTTTCACCTCCTGCCCCGGCGTGGGCGGGGTGTGTTGTTCGAAATGCAGGGTGTAGGTGCCGCCCTCGTAGTCCTCGCTGACCCGTAGGCGCGGCGTGCCGGCCTGCGTGTACCAGCGTTTGAACTGCGCCAGATCGCGGCCGGTCGCATCCTCGAACACCTGCAACCAGTCCTCGATGGTGCAGGCCTGCCCGTCATGCCGCTCGAAATAGAGGTCGAGCGCGCGCCCGTAGGCGTCATCCCCCACGAGCCGCTTGAGCATGCCGATCAACTCGGCCCCCTTCTCATAGACCGTGGCGGTGTAGAAATTGTTGATCTCGACAAAGCTTTCGGGGCGCACCGGATGGGCCAGCGGGCCGTTATCCTCGCGGAACTGACGAGCACGCAGGGCGATGACGTCACCGATGCGCTTCACGGGGGCAGAGCGCATATCGGCGGTGAATTCCGAGTCGCGATAGACGGTCAGCCCCTCCTTGAGGCAAAGCTGAAACCAGTCGCGGCAGGTGATGCGGTTGCCGGTCCAGTTGTGGAAATACTCATGCGCGATGATCGCCTCGATGCGCTCGAAATTGGCGTCGGTGCTGGTCTCGGGGCTGGCCAGAACGCAGGAGGAGTTGAAGATGTTCAGCCCTTTGTTCTCCATTGCGCCCATGTTGAAATCATCGACCGCGACGATGTTGAACAGGTCGAGATCGTATTCGCGCCCGTAGACTTCCTCGTCCCATGTCATGGATTTCTTGAGCGCCTCCATGCCGAAGGCGCATTTGCCCTCATCGCCGGGGCGCACCCAGATGTTGAGATCGACCTTGCGGCCCGAGCGGGTGGTGAAGCGGTCGGCATGGTTGACAAGATCGCCCGCGACGAGCGCGAAGAGATAGGCCGGTTTCGGCCAGGGATCGTGCCACTCGGCCCAGCCGTCGCCCTCTGCCACCGGGTTGCCGTTGGACAGCATCACCGGCATGTCGCCCTCGATCCGGACGGTGAACACGCTCATCACGTCGGGACGGTCGGGGTAATAGGTGATCTTGCGAAAGCCCTCGGCCTCGCATTGGGTGCAATACATCCCGTTGGACATATACAGCCCCTCAAGCGCGGTATTGCCCGCCGGGTCGATCTCGACCTCGGCCTCGAAGGTGAAGGGCGCGTCGGGGACATCGGCGGTCAGGCCCTCGGCCGTCACCTGCGGCGTGATCGCCGCGCCGTCGATTTTCGCACCTATGAGGCGGAGGTTTTCGCCATGCAGGAAGAACGTGCGGCTTGACGATGCGGGGTTGGGGCGAAACTCTATCTTGCTAAGAACGCGGGTTTTTTCCGGTGAGAGGCGGAAGGTCAGGTGAACCTTTTCGACCAGAAAGGCTGGCGGAGTGTAATCCGCGAGATAGATGGTCTGGGGTGAGGCGTCTTTCATCGCGGGCGTCTCCGTCGGCTGGAACAAGAGGTTTGCCGGACGTTAGGGCGATGCGCGTGCAGCTTCAATGGGGGATGCGCGCGGATGGACGCATAGGAAAGGAGCCACAATGTCGGCACCCGAGACGAATGTCGAAAAGCAGAAGAAACAGCACAAGCCTGCGTTGATGGGGATACGGGGGGCGGTGCTTTTTGCCCTCGTGCTGCTTCTGGGGCTGATCGGTTGGGTCGCCTCGCAGGGACAGACGCCGGTCGACCCGGACGTGAAGATCGACGGCCGCACTGGCGATGAAGTGGTCGTCGAATGACCGAGGTTGCCTGACATGCCCGCACCGTTGATCTGCTGGTTCAAGCGCGATCTGCGGGTGCAGGATCATCCGGCGCTCGCGCATGCCGTGCGGCTTGGGCCGGTGATCCCGCTCTATATCGTGGAACCGGAGATGTGGGCGCAGGGGGATGCCTCGGGTCGGCACTATGCGGTTTTGCGCGAGGCGCTCGACAGTTTGCGCGAGGCATTGTCTGGGATCGGCTTGCCGTTGATTCTCCGCGTCGGTGAGGCCGTGCCGGTGCTGGAGAACCTGCGCGCGGCGCATGGCGTGAAAAATCTGGTCAGCCACGAAGAAACCGGAAATGGCTGGAGCTTTGCGCGCGACCGGCGCGTCGCGGATTGGGCGCGCGGGCAGGGGGTGACGTGGCACGAGATGCCGCAATGCGGGGTGATGCGGCGGCTGGACAACCGCGACCGGTGGCAGGGCGCGCGCGATGCGTTCATGCGTGCACCCTTGGTGCCGACGATCGCAGGCGCTGTGACCAGAGCCGGGATCACGAGCGACCCAATGCCCGAGGCGCACGCGCTCGGCCTTGAAGACCATTGCCCCGGTCGGCAGCGCGGCGGGCGACGGGCCGCAGAGCGTGCCTTGGAGAGTTTCCTTGCCACGCGCGGCGAGAGCTATACCCGCGCCATGTCGTCTCCCTTGACCGGCGCGCGGGCGTGTTCGCGGCTCTCCCCGCATCTGGCCGTCGGCACGCTTTCGATTCGTGAGGCGGTGCAGGCGGGGCGCGGAGCCCCCACCGGGCGCGGAGCAGACTGGACGCGCGCGATGCGCTCGTTTCAGGCGCGGCTGGCTTGGCGCGATCACTTCATGCAAAAGCTGGAGGATGAACCGGCGATCGAGCATCGCTGCCTGCACCCTGCCTACGAGGATTTGCGCCCCGCAGAGCCTGATGCCGCGCGGCTTGGCGCATGGGCGCGGGGCGAGACGGGGCTGCCCTTTGTCGATGCCTGCATGCGCTCGCTGATTGCCACCGGCTGGCTGAATTTCCGCATGCGCTCGATGCTCATGGCAGTGGCGTCCTATCACCTGTGGCTGGATTGGCGGGCGACGGGGGCGGTGCTGGCGCGGTATTTCACCGATTACGAGCCGGGCATTCACTGGTCTCAGGTGCAGATGCAGTCAGGGACAACAGGGATGAACACGATCCGCATTTATAATCCGATCAAACAGGGTTTGGATCAGGACCCGACCGGCGCATTCACGAGGGCTTGGGTGCCAGAACTGGCCGGGGTGCCGGATGCGCATTTGCAGCGGCCCTGGGATTGGGACGGGGCAGGCAGCCTGTTGGGCAAGCGATACCCCGCGCCGATTGTCGATCCGGTGGCGGCGGCGAAGGCCGCCAAAGAGGCGGTCTATGCCTGTCGCGCGGCGCATCGCGGCGATGTCGAGACGGCGCGGATCGTGCAAAAACACGCGAGCCGCAAGCGCCAGCGCCGCAAGCCGCGCAACGATGCACAGCTGAGCCTCGACCTCTAATGCCGCGCGGCCGCCGCAAATCCGACCTGCCGGTCAAGACCTGCGCCACGTGTGGTCGCCCGATGCAATGGCGGCGCAAATGGGCCAAGGTCTGGGACGAGGTGCGCCATTGCAGCGAGAGGTGCCGGCGCGCGCGCAAAGCGGCTGGTGTGGACGGGAAAACCACGGCCGGTCGGGATGCGTTTGACCGGTGACGCGACCCCCGCCCACGGCCCGGAGCATTGCGCGGAAAGGTCAAGAAACCGTGCAGGGATTTTGGGCAAACCCGCATCAGCGCACGAGAATATGTGCGCGTATTGATGTTTTGTTATTTCATTCTGCGCTATATTTTAAGCAAATGGAACGCAACGCGCCTGACCAAGAAGGACCAAAATGACTCGCCCGGTCGTCGGCATCATCGCAAACCAGTATCAGATCGACAATCGCTACCCCACCCATGCGGGCGGCACGATCAACTCTTCTGCCATGGCCGATGTGGCGGGGTGCCTGCCGCTGATCATTCCCGCTGACCCGCGCTATGTCTCGGTGGCGGAGCTTATGGACGTGTGCGACGGCTTTCTGCTGACCGGCGGGCGGCCCAATGTCCACCCCGAGGAATATGGCGAAGAGCCGACCGAGGCGCATGGCGCGTTTGACCGGGCCCGCGACGCGATCACCCTGCCGCTGGTGCGCGCCTGTCTGGAGCGGGGGCAGCCGTTTCTGGGCATCTGCCGCGGCTTTCAGGAGGTCAATGTCGCGATGGGCGGCACGCTGCACCCCGAAATCCGCGATTTGCCGGGGCGCGACAACCACCGCATGCCGCCCGAGGGCACGATGGATGAACAGTTTGCCCTGCGCCACAAGGTTCGGTTCACGCCGGGCGGCGTGTTTCACCGGCTGATGGGGGCCGAGGAAGTGATGACCAACACCCTGCACGGGCAGGGTATCGTGCGGCCCGGACATGGCGTGGTGATCGACGGCTGGGCGCATGACGACACGCCCGAGGCGCTCTATCTCGACGGCGCACGCGGCTTTACCCTCGCGGTGCAGTGGCACCCGGAATACAACGCCACGAACGATCCCGTCAGCCGCCCGCTGTTCACCGCCTTTGGCGATGCGGTGCGGGCCTGGGCGGCGGGGCAGGTGGCCCCGGTGCTGCGCAGTGCCTGACCGACACGCGGCCTAGCGCGACCACGCCGGGGCAATTTCGTCCTCGTTGCACAGCAAGGCCGCCTCGTGCCGCTTGAGGCAGGGGCGCGCGATCTCGCGATGGCGCCCCGGAGCGCTGCGCAATTCCGGGAATATCGTGAACAATTCCTCGCGGGCGGCGGCATCCACGGCTGAAAGCGCGGAGTCACCTGCATAAAAGCTCTCGGTTGCTATGCCACCGGCATAGATCACCTCGTGGCGGTCGAACATGATGTGGATATAGGTCACTGCCTCCTGTCGGGAGACCGTCACATCGCGCCCGTTCACCAGATGCTTGGCCGCGACGAGAACCTCGCTCTCGCCGAAAAGCAGCTCGGCGCGATAGCCGGTGAAAAGCAACCGGTGCTGAGGCGAAACCAACAGAGCTTCATGCCCGCCCATCACGCTTGACGCGATGGAGATGGGGGCAAAAACCCCTGTCGCGTGCACGGTTCGCTCGCCGATCCAACGCACCGGCTGCAACCCATGGTCGCGGGTTACCACCATGTCGCCAAGCCGCAGCATCTCGATCGGGCGCTCGCCCCATTGGGTGAGGATGCGCGCACCGGGGGTGAAACAGATGATATTCTCGATCTCCGAGAAATTCACCACCGCGCCATTCAGGGTGAAGGTGCCGGAAAGGCCCCCTGCCGCGTCGTCGGTATTGGTGAAGGTGATGTCGTCGCGCCCGATTTCGGGTGTCAAGACCAGCGTATCGCCCGCCGTCTCGTCACCCTCGCCGCCGATGATCGTGACGGTGCCGGTGTCGGTCTCGCCGAGATCCGTCAGAATGAACACATCGTCGCCGTCGCCACCCTCGGCACTGTCGCCCTGGCTCACGTTGATCGTGTCGTTACCGTCTTGCCCGAACAGCTGATCATTGCCGGTGCCGCCGGAAATCAGGTCATCGTCGGTCCCGCCAAAGATCGTGTCCTCCCCGGCATCGCCGGAGAGGGTGTCGTTGCCGACCCCCCCGTTCAGGATGTCGTTGCCTGCGCCGCCATCCAGCAGGTCGTTGCCGTCATCCGCGTTGACGGTGTCATTGCCAGCCCCGGCAAGGATCGTGTCATCGCCCGCCCCTGCCTCGACGCTGTCGTCATTGGTTTCGGCAAGGTTGTCGTTGGCGTCGATGCGGTCGCCCTCGGGATCGCCGATATAGTCGATATCGATGAGTTCGCCCGCTGCCGTGCCTTCGACGATTCCGTTGAGAGCGACATCGAGGACAAGATTATCGAGTGCGATACCTGTCAGGCTGCCGAAGGCCCCTGTATCGCTCGTGGTGGAGAGCGACAGGTTGCTGGTCGTCTCGGTCGCGGTGAAGTTGAAGGTCGCGGTCTGCCAGTAGGGGGCCGTTTGCCCGGTGCTGTCGATCAGGAGTGTCAGTGTTTGCGTGCCGATGGTGACGTTCAGGTTCGTGGCGCCCGCCTGATTGCTGGTGCCGTTCGAATCGTTGACGTAGAAGTCGAAGGAAAACGTATAGGTTTGGCCCGCGACAACGGATGTGTTGAGCGTGGTCGACAGCGCCTCGCGCGCCGTTCCGCCATCTCCGAACAACGTGATGTAGCCGCTACCGCCCGAGGCGTCGAGATCGGCGGGCATCCAGCCCTGATTGGCCCATTCGAAACTGCCGTCGGTCTGAAGATCGGGTGAGCCCGAGGTGATCGTCCAGCCAGAGGGGGACTGCGACCCAGCCGTGGCGGTGTTGGTTTCAAAGACACCGTTCGTGATGTGGTTCGCCATCTTAAATCTCGCACTCGTTCAAAAGCCGTTCTTTGCCTGCCTGATCACCGGGGCAGGACTCGGCCTGACTTGACCAGCGCATAGCCCCCGTTGGCCCGTCTCCATCTTGTGTGGCGGTGCCGCGCAGCGGGGATGATCCCGAGGGGGTAGTCGGGATGCGGTGCCTATTGCTGGTTTGTTCTGAGTTGAATGGCATAACTATTTGTTCTTCCTCGTACTTAACACACGGCATGCTGGCAGCATCACGACGCTAGGCAAAATGTCTGTTGATCGGGTTAAGTGGTCTGTCTAGGCGGGTCTGTGGTGGCAATTCGACATCTCAACGGCAGCGCGCGGCTGTATTTCAGGGTCACTCAGGTGCAGGGTTGCAAAAGACGTGCCTCATGGCGTTTCAGGCAGGGGCGCGCCGTGGGCCCGTAGGCTTCGGGATGGGTGCGCAATTCAGGGAAGATGCGGAACATCTCCTCGCGGGATTGATCCGAAATCGCGGCCAGACCGATATCTCCTGCGTGAAAGCTCTCGGTTGCGGCACCGTCGGCATAAATCACCTCGTGGCGATCGAGCATGACGTGGATATAGGTGACCTCGGCCTGTGGTGCCTCGGTGACGTCGCGCCCATCCACCAGGTGTTTGGCCGAGACCAGCACCTCGTCGCAGCCGAACAGCAGTTCGGCCTTGTAGCCGGTGAAGAGAAACCGGTGTTGCGGTGAGACCAGAAGCGATGCTGTCGCCCCGTCGAGCACATGCGCGGCCACGCGGATCGGGGCAAAGCGCTCGATCCCCGGCACCGTGCGACGGCCGGTCCAGCGCACTGGTTGAGGGCCATTGTCGCGGGTGATGACCAGATCGCCCGCCCTCAGGCGCTCGACAGGGCGCAGGCCGCGCGGCGTCAGGATGCGTGCGCCGGGGGTAAAGCAGATGATGTTCTCGATTTCCGAGAAGGTGACGAGGGTGCCATCGGCAAGCGTGAACGAGCCCGATAGCCCGCCCGCTGCGTCATCCGTGTTGGTGAAGGTGATGTCGTCCGGTGTCACGTCGGCATTGAGTTGAAGCGTATCGCCGGCTGTCTCGTCTCCCTCGCCACCCACGATAGTGATCGTGCCCGCGCCTGCCTCGCCGAGATCACCGATCACGAAGAGGTCGTCGCCGTCACTGCCGAACGCCACGTCGCCCTCGGCCAGAAAGAACGCATCGTTCCCGGTGCCGCCATAGATCGTATCCGCCCCGGTGCCGCCGGTCAGGGTGTCATCTCCTTCGTTGCCGAAGATCTGATCGTTGCCCGCGCCGCCGTCAATAAAATCGCCGGTTTCGTCTGCGATCGGCACCTTGAAATCGGTATCGACACGGCTCGCGGCGAGCGAGCCGTTATCCGCGCTGGTCGAGTTGAGTGAGATCGACACGATAGGTTGCGCCGAGAGCGCCGCGTTATCAGCGTTGATCGCGAGTTCAGGGGCAAGGAATGTGTCACCGGTGGTCGTCTGGAACACCACCGCTGTGATGTTCGCTGTGCTGCCATCGGCATAGGTGAGGGTGGCGTTGTAGACCTGCACGCTGTCGAGCGTGACGCTTTGCCCGCCGATGGTCACGGTTTCGGGGGTGTTAGCGTTGTCATTGTCGTCGACATTGCCCGATCCGTTAGGATCGGCGGTCGTCATGTCGAGAAGGTTTTCATAGAGCGGTGCGTCGAGAGAGCCGTAGGTGCCGAAGAGATCGGCCATGTTCTCGGAGATGCCATTGGCCTCGTTGGGATCGATATCAGCGAAATTCCCCAGGTTTATGACCTGAAACGACGTGCTGAGCGTGTTAGTGCCGCCAGTGCCGGTGAACTGTGCTGGATCGTTGCCGCCATAGAGCGTGTCGTTGCCGGAACCACCGAGGATCGAATCCTGGCCACTGCCGCCGATCACCAGATCGTCACCATCGCCTGCATCCACGGTGTCGTTGCCGGGACCAGCCTGCACCTGGTCGTTGCCGAGACCCGACGCGACCCTGTCGTTACCTGCACCTGCGTTGACCGTGTCGTCATTGCCATCCGGGCCGCCGCCCAGCCCGGTATCGACCGAGTCGCCATCCCCGTCAGTATAGGTGTCATCGATGACGTCTGCCCCGGCGGTTCCATCCACAGGGCCATTGGAGATAGAGAAGGTCGGCGCGTCCTGCACCGTTGCGGATGTGATCGTGTCCACCGGGCCGAAATCCGGCACGAAATAGACACTGCCATCGGTGGCGAGGAAAAAGACGCCTGGTTCGGACGTGTTGGTGAAGGTCTGTCCGTTCCAGGTGCCGGACCAGATCCAGTCCCCCGCACCAAGTTCGGTGTCGGTGGTGAATGTCACAAGCGGGTCGACAATGCCGTCGTTCGGATCGAGCGATCCATCACCCAGTTGTACCAGATACCCGTCGGGCATACCCGTCACTCCTGCCTCGCGGGGGGTGTGCCCCCGCCACTGTGTCAGACGCGCCAAGGCTCTTTGATGGCCTTGCTTCGCTAAGACGAGATGCGCTCCATGTGCTGTTGCATCCCGTTGTTTCCAAAATGGATACACAGCGTCTGCGGCGGCAATTGGCGGGGTTTTTGGTGAATTTGAGACAGATTGCGGCGAAAGCCTGTCTTTTCAAGCTCAGGGTTGTGTCGGCTTGTCTCAGGTGACCGCGTGGCGTGTCCGGTGCTCTGGAAGGTCCCAGAGCCGGTTCTGCATCACGTCGGTCACGATGCGAATTGCGGTCTCGACCTCGGCCTCCGAAATGTAGAGCGGGGTAAAGCCGAAGCGCATGATATCCGGCGCGCGGAAATCGCCGATCACACCGCGTGCGATCAAGGCCTGCATGGCAGCATAGCCTTCTTCAAAGCGGAACGACACCTGAGAGCCGCGCTGTGCCGGGTCGCGCGGGCTGGCCAGTGTCAGCATCGGGCAGGCGGCCTCGACCCCTTTGATGAACATCTCGCTCAGTTCGATCGAGCGGGCGCGCAGATCGTCCATGTCGACACCGTCCCAGACATCGGTCGCCGCTTCCAGTGCGGCCATGGCCAGCACCGGGGGCGTGCCGACGCGCATCCGTTCGATACCCGCGCCGGGGCGATAGGCGGGTTCAAAGGCGAAAGGCGCGTCATGGCCAAGCCAGCCCGAGAGCGCAGGAAAGGCTGTTTCTGCGTGACGAGGCGCGACATAAATGAAGGCGGGCGCACCGGGGCCGCCGTTGAGATACTTGTAGGTGCAGCCCACGGCGAAATCCGCGCCTGCGCCCGCCACATCGACCGGCAATGCCCCGGCGCTATGCGCCAGATCCCAGACCGTGAGGGCCCCCGCCGCATGCGCGCGTGCGGTCACGTCCGCCATGTCGTGCAACCGCCCGGTGCGGTAATCCACCTCCGTGATTAACGTCACCGCGACCTCATCGGTGATCGCGCCTGCCACCTCTTCCGGGGCGACGATGCGCAATTCATGGCCTCGATCAAGCGTACGGATCAGCCCCTCGGCCATGTAGAGATCGGAGGGGAAATTGCCGCTGTCGGTTAGGATCACGCGCCGGTCGGGGCGCAGTTCGAGCGCGGCGGCAAGCGCCTGATAGACTTTGATCGACAGCGTGTCGCCCAACACCACTTGGCCCGCCTCCGCCCCGATCAGCCGCGCGATGCGGTCGCCGATGTCCCGCGGCTGCGCCATCCAACCGGCGCGATTCCATCCGGTGATCAGCATCTCGCCCCATTCGTCACGCAGGGTGCCTTGCATCCGCTCCATTGCCGCGCGCGGCAGTGGGCCGAGAGAGTTTCCGTCGAGATAGATGACATCCTCGGGCATATGGAACATGGCGCGCGTTGCGGTGAAATCTGTCATCGTCGTCTCCGTTTTTCTGGTCACGTCTGCCCGAAGACCGACGGCAAATCGAGAGGGTGCGTCGTTCGACACCATGCCGCGCCCGCACTTTGCAGTCGAGAGTGGATCCTGCGCGACAGCCGGATCAAATAAACCTGTCAGGTGTCTTGCGGGTCGTCGCAGACATGCCCACTTGCCCCGTCACGGCGTGGTGTCGCCCATGGGAGTTAACGGATTGGACTATCTCTATCTTCTGGCCGGTCTTGCCGGTCTCTTGATCGGTGGCGAGGCGCTCGTGCGGGGCAGCGTGGGGATTGCGCGGCGGCTTGCAATGCCGCCCTTGTCGATCGGTTTGACCGTGGTCGGCTTCGGTACGTCCACGCCGGAACTGCTGGTGTCGGTGGATGCCGCCTGGCGCGGCGTGCCGGATATCGCGCTTGGCAATGTTCTGGGCTCGAACATCGCCAATATCCTGCTGATTGTCGGGATCTCGGCGCTGGTCTGGCCGATCAGGGTACAGGGACGCGCGCTGTCGCGCGATCTGGGCGTAATGCTGGCCGCAGCCTTGACGCTGGTGCCGATCTTTGCACTGGGGCAGATGGGGCGGCCTGCCGGTCTGATCCTGTTCGCCGGTCTTGTGGCCTATCTGGTCTGGGCGTACCGCCAGCCGGGCGAGGCTGCGGCCGATCTTCCGGGGGCCACCGGATCGGGGCTGATGTCAGCGCTGACGGTTCTGGGCGGGTTGATCGCGCTCATGCTGGGCGCGCGGTTTCTGGTGGATGGCGCGGTTTCCATCGCACGGGGCTATGGCATTTCAGAGGCCTTCATCGGGCTGACCATCGTCGCCGTCGGCACATCACTGCCGGAGCTTGCCACCTCCCTGATTGCGGCGCTGCGGCGGCAGTCGGAGATCGCGATCGGAAATATCGTGGGCTCCAATATCTTCAATATCCTCGGAATTCTCGGGGCGACGGCGGTCATCGCGCCGATCCCGGTGGCCGGGCGCTTTCTGGCCTTCGACCTGCCGGTGATGATCGCGGTGTCGCTGTTGCTGGCTGGCCTTCTGCTGATGCGGCCGGTCATCGGGCGCAGCACCGGTGCGCTGATGCTGGCGGGCTATGGGACCTATGTGTGGCTGGCGCAGGGATGAGCCTCTCAGAACTGCCCGCCCGCGATCTCGATGGCCTGACCGTTGACGCTGCCTGATCCCGGCCCGCAAAGCCAGAGCACCGCTTGGGCCACCTCGTCGGGGGCGATCAGGCGGTTGTGGCGGTTTGCGCTGATCATCATGGCGCGGGCCTCATCGGTCGAGACGCCCGCGCGTTCGGAGATCGCGGTGACATTGCGGCTGACGATTTCGGTATCGACATAGCCGGGACAGATCGCGTTGAAGGTCAGCGGCGTGCCGAGATAATCCTCGCTCAGGGCTCGGATCAGACCGATCATGCCGTGCTTGCTGGCACTATAGGCCGAGGCACCTTTCAGCCCCTTGAGCCCGGCAATCGAGGAGATCGCGATGACCCGGCCCCAATCGGTCTTGCGCATCGCGGTCAGGCATTCGCGCACGGTATAGAAGGCCCCGTCGAGATTGGTCGCCATCATATGCCGCCAGAACGCCGCGTCGGTCTTGTGCAGGGCGCGACCCTCGGCGATGCCCGCGTTCGGAATGCAGATTTGCACCGGGCCGCGTGCGGCGACTGCGGCGGCGACACCCTCGACAACCTGGCGCTCGTCGGTCACGTCCATCGTGAGCGGGTGCAGGCCGCCGCCCGCCACCTCTTCAAGAATCCCGGCGCGTCGCCCGGTGATCGTGACCTCTGCCCCCTCTGCCGCGAGCGCGCGGGCAATCGCCAGACCGATACCGCTGCCACCGCCGGTGATCAGCGCGTGTTTACCACCAAGTGCCATATTGCCTCCCTAATCTCAGGCGCTACTGTAGCAACGCGCCCGAGGGTGACAACCGCAGAGAAAAGGATGCCGTGCGAATGCTCAAATGGATCGACATGCCGCCGGTCTGGCTTTTGGCGTTTCTCGTCGTCGCGTGGGTGCAGGCCACGCATTATCCCATGGGACTTGGCTTTGGTGAGACATGGGCGGATCTGCTGGGCGGGCTCCTGGTGGGGGGTGGTCTGCTGCTCATCGTGATGGCGGCGATGGAATTCCGGCGCTACAAGACCTCCATCGTGCCGCATGAGACGCCCGAGCGCCTGATCCAGTCCGGAATCTTCAAACGGTCGCGCAATCCGATCTATCTGGGCGATGCGCTGATCCTCGCCGGGCTGATCCTGAGATGGGACGCGGTTTTGTCCTTGCCGCTGATTCCCGTCTTCCTCTGGGTGATCGAAAAACGCTTTGTCATTCCCGAAGAGGACCGGATGCGCCGCACATTCCGCATGGATTTCGCCCGATATTGCGAAAAAACCAGACGTTGGGTGTAGAAACCGCGACAATCTTGATATCGCCACTCGTGAAATAGTGTGAAATAACGACCTTCGGGATAAGGAAACCGGCATACCGCGATAGCGGAGCCACAAGAACACGTGATCTGCCAAGGGGGGACACAGATTTGAAGATCGGAACGCCAAAGGAAGTGCTCGACGGTGAGAACCGGGTGGCGATGACGCCTGACTCGGCCCTGCAATTGCAAAAACTCGGATATGACTGCGCCATCGAAGCCGGGGCCGGGGTTGCCGCAGGTTTTTCGGACGCCGCCTATAAGGAGGCCGGTGTCGAGGTGATCAAGAGCGCGGCACAGCTCTACAAGGCCGCCGATGTCGTGGCCAAGGTGCGCCCGCCCACCGAGACCGAGGCCAAGCGCCTGCGCGAGGGGCAATTGCTGATCTCCTTCTTCTGGCCTGCGCAGAATGAAGAGCAGATGAAGACGATCGCCGACAAGGGCACGTCTGTCATCGCGATGGACATGGTGCCGCGCATCAGCCGCGCGCAGAAGATGGACGCGCTCAGCTCGATGGCCAATATCGCCGGCTATCGCGCCGTGATCGAGGCGGGCAACAACTTTGGCCGGTTCTTCACCGGGCAGATCACTGCGGCGGGCAAGGTGCCCCCCGCGAAGGTGTTGATCGTCGGCGCGGGCGTGGCGGGTCTGGCCGCCATCGGCACCTCCACGAGCCTCGGTGCGATCACCTACGCGTTCGACGTGCGCCCCGAAGTGGCCGAACAGGTCGAATCGATGGGCGCCGAATTTGTCTATCTCGATTTCGAGGAAGAGCAGCAGGACGGCTCGGCTTCGGGTGGCTATGCCTCGGTCTCCAGCCCCGAATTCCGCGAGGCGCAGCTTGCCAAGTTCCGCGAGCTTGCCCCCGAGGTCGATATCGTCATCACAACCGCCCTCATTCCTAACCGTGAAGCGCCCGAGCTTTGGACCGAGGACATGGTCAAGGCGATGAAGCGCGGCTCGGTGATCGTCGATCTGGCGGCGGAAAAAGGCGGCAACTGCAAGATGACGGTGATGGACGACAAGATCGTCACCGACAATGGCGTGACGATCATCGGATATACCGACTTCCCGAGCCGGATGGCGACGCAATCCTCGACGCTTTACGCCACCAACATCCGCCACATGATGACGGACCTCACGCCCGAAAAGGACGGTCAGGTCAATCACAACATGGAGGATGACGTGATCCGGGGCGCGACGGTGACCCATGCAGGCGAGGTGACCTTCCCGCCACCACCGCCCAAGGTCGCGGCGATTGCCGCGCAAAAACCCAAGGAAAAGGTCAAGGAGCTGACGCCGGAAGAGCGCCGCGCACAGGAAGTTGCGGCCTTCAAGGCGCAGACCAAGAACCAGGTCACGCTGCTCACGGTCGGGGCGGTGCTACTGCTGGCCGTGGGTCTGGTGGCCCCTGCCAGCTTCATGCAGCATTTCATCGTCTTCGTGCTGTCGGTCTTTGTCGGCTTCCAGGTGATCTGGGGCGTCAGTCACAGCCTGCACACGCCGCTGATGGCGGTCACCAATGCGATCTCGTCGATCATCATCCTGGGCGCGCTGATGCAGATCGGATCAAGCTCGATCCTGATCACCATCCTCGCCGCCGCGGCGGTGTTCATGGCCTCGATCAACATTATCGGCGGCTTCCTCGTGACACGGCGCATGCTCGCCATGTTCCAGAAATCCTGATCGGAGGCGACAATGGATTACGGATTTACCATTGCGGCCTACGTGGTCGCGGCGATTCTCTTCATCCTCAGCCTCGGTGGTCTGAGCGGTCAGGAAAGCGCCAAGCGTGCCGTCTGGTACGGCATCACCGGCATGGCCATCGCGGTCATCGCCACATTGATCGGGCCGGGGCAGGGGCTGTGGCTCTTGTCGCTGATCCTCATCGCGGGCGGCGGCCTCATCGGCTATCAGCTGGCGACGCGCGTGCAAATGACGCAGATGCCCGAATTGGTGGCGATCATGCACAGCCTTGTCGGCCTCGCTGCGGTCTTTGTGGGCTTCAATGCCGATATCGAACTGGGCCGGGTGGCGGCGGCGTTTGCCGATGAGGGCTTTGCCTTCCCGCGCCCCGAGACGGCGGTGGCCGAGGCAACGGCCTTTGCCAAGACCTTCTCCGGCTTTGCCGCCATCGTGGCCAAGAAGACGGCGGTCGAGGTCAGCATTCTGCGGGTCGAGCTGGTGCTTGGCGTGTGGATCGGCGCGGTGACCTTCACCGGTTCGGTGATCGCCTACGGCAAGCTGGCGGGCAAGGTCGACTCGGCCGCCAAGAAGCTGCCGGGCGGGCATATGCTCAATGCCACGGCGGCGGGCCTGTCGCTGCTCTTTGCCGCGATGTATCTGGGCGGGGCCGGTATCTGGACGCTGGTGGCGCTGACGCTTCTGGCGCTCTTCATCGGGTATCACCTGATCATGGGGATCGGCGGCGCCGACATGCCCGTCGTCGTCTCGATGCTCAACAGCTACTCGGGCTGGGCGGCGGCGGCGATCGGCTTCAGCCTCGGCAATGACCTTCTGATCGTGGTCGGCGCGCTTGTGGGCTCCTCGGGTGCGATCCTGAGCTACATCATGTGCAAGGCGATGAACCGTCAGTTCGTCAGCGTGATCCTTGGCGGCTTTGGCGGCGCGTCGGGCCCGGCGGCGGAGATCGAGGGCGAGCAGATCGCCATCGACGCCGACGGCGTGGCCAACGCGCTCAACGAGGCAGATTCGGTCATCATCGTGCCGGGCTACGGCATGGCGGTGGCGCAGGCGCAGGGCGCGGTGAGCGAGTTGACCAACAAGCTGCGCGCCCGTGGCAAGAACGTCCGCTTTGCCATCCATCCGGTTGCGGGCCGTCTTCCGGGGCATATGAACGTGCTGCTGGCCGAGGCCAAGGTGCCCTATGACATCGTCATGGAGATGGACGAGATCAACGAGGATTTCCCGGATACGGACGTGGTGATCGTCATCGGCTCCAACGATATCGTCAACCCGGCGGCGCAGGACGACCCCAACTCTCCCATTGCCGGGATGCCGGTTCTGGAAGTGTGGAAGGCCAAGCAGGTGTTCGTCTCCAAGCGCGGTCAGGGCACCGGCTATTCCGGCATCGAGAACCCGCTCTTCTTCAAGGAGAACACCCGCATGTTCTACGGCGATGCCAAGGACAGCATCTCGAGCCTGCTGAGCAAGGTGGACTGACGCCCGCGTTGATACGCGACCGAGACGGGGCGTCCTGCGGGACGCCCCTTTTCATATGGGCGGTCGAGACTGTAAGGCGCTCGCCAAGGTTCGCAGACGGGCGGGATAGCCGTACGCATGGGGCGCATGCGACGCGGAACAGGCGCGGATCGTGTCGGCATGGCCAGAATGGGCCTTTGCGTGCGATAAAAACCTTTCACTTCCACGCGGATCGGTAGTGTCTCAGTTTGAAATTTGACCATGCGCCAAGCAAATACCATGTTATGCTTAGGGCAAATTATTTAGGAAACGCTATGCCGACTGGACCCAAGGGGCAGAAACGCCCCACAGATGTGATCGGAAACGCTGTTATGGTTGCAAGGATTGCAACAGGTGAATGTCATGAAAATTCTGACTCAAAGTCAGAAAATGCCCACAAAAAACCTATTGGGAAAAATACACCTAACCTTGACGATTCTACTTCTTAGCTATTCCCGCTTTTATTTGATCAGAGATGTTTTTCATCCGGTCCTCATCGTAAGGAATCTCGCAGCCAGTTTCCGATTCAATTGCGGAAACTGCACTCGACAATACTGATTGAAGCATTTTTAACGTCTTATGAGACATAAAAACGCCAGTCTGGTCTTCCGGTTCCCCCTTAGAATTTTCTAGCGCAAAGAAAATTTTAACGGAGTGATCTGATATTCCTATCGTAATAGATTCGCACGGGTAAACCCTTACGCCTCTGCTAGTGCCTTCACTGGACATACTTCATTTCCTCCCGGCGCGTGGCTGAACTTGACTCATAGACTGTAGGTGCGGTTTTACTCTTAATTGATCTATGCCAACTATTGGGGCGGATGGGCAAAGTGGAGAAAGACACCGGACTTGTCGATATCATCTCCACGACTCGCTTCGCCTCAGAGGGATCTTTATCATCTTCGAATTTGGGAACCGCAGTATCCGCGATTTCCTGTAGGGAACTACGCAACATCTTGCTAAATGGCACAAATTTAACCTCTAAAGCCACGTCATAAGCTTCCGCTATTCTCCGCAGAGTTGTAAGAGTGACGTCATGGCAGTCTGTTTCCAATTTCGATATTCTAGGTTGCGCCATCTTCAACGCCTCAGAGGCATCTTTTTGCGTCCACCCTCGGGATGTTCTCAAGGTGAATATCTGTATCGCCAGTCTTTCACTGACGATAGAGTTTGCAAAAGTATGACGAAAAGACTTTGATGAGAACTTGCCCCATAAAGCCTTCATTTTATCAAACTTCTTCAATACTTCCTTCATCTCGTTCCCATTCTGTTGCTAAGTTCTTGCCGCGCTCCAGGTCGCCTTTTGGGAGCCGTGAACCTTTCTCAATCGCACCACACAATATAATTATTTTCTTATCTTGGGCAACAACGCATAGCGGGCGAAGTTGTTTTTTATCGCCTCTTATTTTCAGCTCTTTTAGCTCGTGCCCTTTAAGTTTTTTCAGTGTTTCAGGCGGCAACCTCCCAGACACCATCTGAATGACTGCAATTTTAGCTTCTACGGCCGCAATGTCATTTTCTGTGATTTCCTTGGAGTCAAGCCATTCGTCGTAGGGGCACCGCCCGTTCGCTTTTACAAACTTAAACACTCTCCAAGTCTCCATGAAATTACTCAACGATAAGAATTCCTCGAAGTCTAGCACAATGAGCATATATAAAATGATATTTTTCAAACTGAACTTATTTACAATGGCAGGAATTTATAACAATAATATTATATGAACAAGTTGCCCGCACATAAGCGCGTTATGATCCTGAACATGCTGATTGAAGGCATGTCGATGCGCTCAATTTCCCGCACTGTTGGTGTTTCTATCAACACCGTGTCTAAGCTGTTGGTAGAGGCGGGTGAAGCCTGCGCCGCTTACCATGACGAGACTGTCCGAAACGTAAATGCGCAGCGCGTCCAGTGCGATGAAATCTGGTCTTTTGTCTATGCCAAAGACAAAAACGTCAAAACCGCCAAGGCTGCACCGGACGGCGCTGGCGACGTGTGGACATGGACCGCGATTGACGCGGATAGCAAAATGATCCTGTCCTATGAGGTTGGTGATCGGTCAGCAGCGACCGCGATTGAATTCATGGATGATCTGTGTGCTCGACTTGCTAGCCGCGTGCAACTTACCACAGACGGCCACAGGGCGTATCTGGAAGCCGTAGAAGGTGCATTTGGCGGTGATATTGATTACGCTATGCTGGTGAAGATTTACGGCGATCTTGGCGGCAAGACCGCAGAGCGCAAGTATTCCCCTGCTGAGTGCACCGGCATTCGGAAGCGCGCAGTCGAAGGTCGCCCCGATGAGGCACACATCAGCACGTCATATGTCGAGCGCCAGAACCTGACGATGCGTATGGGCATGCGCCGCTTTACTCGCCTGACTAATGGCTTTTCAAAGAAGCTGGAAAACCACCTGCACATGCTTTCGCTTTACTTCGTGCACTACAATTTTGTGCGGGTGCACAAGTCGCTACGCATGACGCCTGCAATGGCGGCTGGCGTGTCCGACACGCTGCACGACATGGAATGGATCGTCGGCCTTATAGACGCCCAAGCGCCCGCGCCCAAGAAGCGCGGCCCCTACAAAAAGCGTCAGCCGGAAATTTCAAACTGAGACACTACCCGCGGATCGGGCCACTTGACGACCAGTTCCGGCCTCCACGAGCTAGAACATCGGTGCTGTCTGGCGCGGCGGCCCCTTGGATCAAGGCATCCGGCCCCGCCGCTGTTGTGACGGCGCGCCGTCATTTGCCGACAATGGCCACCCCCGTGCCATGCTCTGGCCAGAAACCGCGCTTACCGCTGGAGCCCACGCAATGGAAAAGGTGGCCGCTGTTCCGGCACGGTGATGTAGTCCTATGTTGAAAAGTATCGTCGCGCTGTCTTTCGCGATCCTCCTGCCGAGGATCCTGCTGATTCCGGTCTTCGTGATCCTGCTTGGCCTTGCGATGTTGGCGCTGGTTCTGATCACCCTCGGGCTGGCGGTGATCTCCCCCTTCATCGCGGTCATCGTCGCCGTCATTCTCGGGCTGTCGCTGGCCATGATTCCGATCATTATCGGGATCAGGCTCGGGTTCACCGCGCGGGGTCACGATGTGACGGGCACTTATGGGGGCCTTGTCCTGCCGGGGGCGATTTATGGCGCTGTCGAGGCGGTCGGCTATCTTTTCGTTACGCTGTCGGCCACCGTGATCCTGGTGCTGATCTCATCGACGGTGCCGCCGGCCGAGCTTCTGGCCCTGCTGCGCGCGGGCGGTGTCGAGGCCATCGAGGGCGTCCTGCAGACCGGCACCTTGCCAGCGGGCATTCTGGCCGTCATCAGCTTTCTGGCGGCCTCGGCGCTGCGGGCGGCGATTTTGGTGCCGTTGGCCGGGGCGGCGTCGGGGCGCGATGCCAATGGCAGCCCGCATATCCCGCTGGCGGGATTCGGCACCGGCTTCGTGCCGCTGACGCTGCTTGTCTGCGCCTCTTACGTCCTGTTTCCGCTTCTGATCATGGGGTTTTTCGCGCTGCTGTCCTTGCTTGGCATGGGCGATGCCCTGCAGGAGTCCATGGCCGCCCTGCGCAGGCTGGAGGAGGGTGGCTGGTCGGCGATCGGCTGGCGCGAGGGGCTGATCCTGGCAGGGGTGTGGACCTGCTGGATCTGGATCTTCTGCCTGCAATGCGCAGGGGCGGTGCTGTTTTTCCTGCGCGGCGGCGATGGGACGGACGCCGCGCCGCGCGCTGTGCGGCCCGAAGCGCCGCCCGCCTCCCACATGGCGCCGCAGGATCTGCGGGCGCTGCGCAAGAGCCGCTCGCAGCTCGGCTGACGCGTCATGCCGGAAGCTGAGCTTCAGGTTTTTGGCGGAACACTCAAGCGCAGATCACCCTTCCGACACGCGCCCGGGCCGATTACCTTCGCGCCATGGCGCAACTGACGACCCGTTTCTCGCGCATTGGGCGTGCGCATCGCACACGCATTCGCCTTTGGCAGCTGGCGGGATTTGCAGTAGTTTGACCAAGAAGTCGCCCAAGCGATGTGCAGTATACGGTTGTGTCCCGCTAAATCATTGGGGGTGAAGGAAAAAACGCTTTCACGCGCACTCCGGGCGCGGTAAGCAGCGGCAAGGATCAGGAGACCGGCGCATGCCCCCAATCGAAGATCACCCGCTGCGCTATGACTTGGCGAATGAGTTGCACGCCCGCCCCTTTCCGTCGCTCAAGGCGCCCTGCACGGCCGTTTTCCTAGCGATCAAGCAGCCGAGTGACGCCGCCAAGCGCGACCGCGCGGCGGATCTTGCGCATCTGACGGCGCTACTGGATCGCTACGGGGCCAAGCACCCGCAGCCCGGTGCCACGCATTATTTCGGAGAGATCGGACGGCACAGCCTGAAATGGGAAAGCCATACCGAGATGGTGACCTACACGGTCTTTACCGAAGGCGTCAGTTCGCGCCCCTTCGATCCGGTGGATTTCGAGGTCTTCCCGGAGGAGTGGCTCGCCAAGGCGCCGGGAGTACGCATCACCTCGGCGATGATCCGGGTGGTGCCGTGGGCCAGCCGCGATGCGACGCGCGCCGATATCGACAACTGGTTCGTGGATGAAAGCGTCGCCATGGCGCGCGTGCTTGACGATGCCGCGGTGATGGCGGGGGATTTCCGGGTCGATCCGGCGGGGCATCTGCGGTTTTCCCTGCATGTCGCGCCCAGCACCGGCGCACGGCGGATCGGGCGCGTGGTGCAGCGGATCTGCGAGATCGAGACCTATAAGGCAATGTCGATGCTGGGCTTTGCCCGGGTCCGCGAGATGGGCCGCCAGATGGGCGAGACCGACAGCCAGTTGAGCCGCCTGATCGACGACATGACCGGTGGCACGCAGCCCGCCGAGGAAACCTTGCAGAGCCTCTTGCGGGTCTCGGCAGAGCTGGAATCGCTGGTCGCGCAATCCTCGTTCCGCTTTGGTGCGACGGCGGCCTATGAGCAGATCGTCAATCAGCGTATCGCGGTCCTGCGCGAGGAGCGGTTCGAGGGTCGCCAGACCTTTGCCGAGTTCATGATGCGGCGCTACGACCCCGCGATGCGCACGGTGCGCGCCACCAAGGACCGGCTCTCGGCGATGGCTGACCGGGCGATGCGCGCGGGCGAGCTGTTGCAGACCCGCGTCGATGTGGAGCGCAGCGCGCAGAATCAGGCGCTGCTGGAGAGCATGGACAAGCGCGCCGATCTGCAGTTGCGCCTGCAGCGCACGGTCGAGGGGCTGTCGGTGGTGGCGATCAGCTATTATGCCGTGTCCTTGGCGGGCTACCTGCTTTATCCGCTGACCGACATGCTGGACGTGAGCAAGGGCATGGTCACGGCTGCGGTGACCCTGCCTGTGGTGGGTCTGGTCTGGTGGATGGTGCAGCGCATCCGCAACAAGATCCACTGAGCGGTTTTGCGGGGCGGGCCCGCGCGTCGGGGGACGCTTGGCGTCAGATCACGTAATGGAGCTGGTCAAAGCTCTGTCGCCATTGTGAGACCTCTGGCAACAGTGTGCCGGGATCGTTCCCGCGCAGGGCGCGCGCGATGAGCGCGGCCATGCGCGGCGTGTCTTCGGGCGTCACGCCCCACCGGACGAGTTCCGGTGTGCCGATACGCAATCCGTTCATGTCGCCTGCAACCGGGTCGATGGGCAGCCCGATGCCACAGGCGAGAAAGCCTGCGAGACGCAAGCGTTTCGAGGCGGCCTGCCCGCCGCCGAACGCCGCTGCCTCGAGCGCAAACTGATGCGATTGCGTGGCCGTGTCCCGGGCCTTGAAGACCGGCAGCCCTTCGGCCTCGAGCGCGGACGAGAGCGCCTGCGCGACGGCCACCATCTGGCTTGCATAGGCGCGCCCGTACACACGCCAGTCCAGCAGCGTGATCGCGAGCGCCGCCGATTTGGCGGCATCGAAATTGGCCGTCATGCCGGGAAAGGCGATGGCGTCGAGCCGTTCGGCGAGATCGGCCTCATTGGTGACGATAAGGCCACCAGCCGGGCCGCCAAGACTCTTGTAGGTGCTCATCGTCATCAGGTGCGCGCCCTCTGTGAGCGGGTTCTTCCATGCCCCGCCCGCGATGATGCCGCATTGATGCGCGGCGTCGAAGAGCAGTTTGGCCCCTACCGCGTCGGCAATCGCGCGCACCTCTCGCACCGGGTGCTCGAAGAGATTGAGACTGGCACCGAGCGTGATCAGACGGGGCTTTTCCGCCTGCGCCATGGCGCGCAATCCTTCAAGATCAACGGTATAGCCATCACGGTTTACCGGGGCCTCGAGGATGCGCAACCCGTAGAGCCCGGCGCAGCCCGGCGCGTGGTGGGTGACATGGCCACCAATGGACGCAGGCGGCGCGATGATCGTGTCGCCGGGTCGGCAGGTGGCCATGAAGGCGTAGAGATTGGCAATCGCGCCCGAAGGCACGCGGATCTCGGCATAGTGCGCACCAAAGATCTCGGCAGCCAGTTCCGCCGCGATCACCTCGATCTCCTCGATTGCCTCGAGCCCCATTTCGTACTTGTCGCCCGGGTAGCCCAGCGAGGGGCGAGAGCCGATACCGGAGGCCAAGAGCGCCTCGGCGCGCGGATTCATTACATTGGTTGCTGGGTTGAGGTTGAAGCACTCGGCCTCGTGGATGCGGCGGTTGTCCTCAGCCAGCGTCTCGAGTCGCGCGGCGATCGCGTCGGCGTCCTCGATTGCGGTGCGGCTGGCAAGTGTCTGGATCAGGTCTTCGCAATGGCTGGGCACCCAATCGCGGTGGGAAAGTGTCATGATGATCTCCTGAAGATCCGTTTCCGGCAGGATGGCGCGGCACGATGGACGGCGCAAATCAGATTATGTAAAAATGAGCGTAGAAAAACTAAGGCTAGAAAATGTCGGTATCTCCGCCCCGCCCGAAAGGGCCACCGCTCAATGCGCTCCGCGCTTTCGAGGCTGCTGCGCGGTTAGGTGGTTTTGCCAATGCCGCCGAAGAGCTTTGCGTGACCCCCGGAGCGGTTTCGCAACATATCCGCGCGCTTGAGGACTGGATCGGCGCCGATCTCTTCGAGCGTCGTTCGCAGGGGGTGCGATTGACCGCGTTGGGGGCAGAGGCACTGCCGGGTTTTGCCACGGCTTTCGATGCGATGGGGGCGGCGGTGCATGGTCTGCGAAACGCCGCGCGGCATGGCACCCTGCATATCGCGGCGCTGCCCAGCGTGGCGCAACTCTGGCTCTCGCCCCGATTGCCGGCGGTGCGCGCGGCGCTGCCTGATCTGCGTGTGTCTGTCTCGACCATCGAGACGCCGCCCAACCTGGCGCGTGATCTCTTTGATCTCAGTCTCTTTATCCGCCCTCCGACCGGGGCACGGGGCGAGCGGGTGCTGGCGCAGGATATGATCCTGCCGGTCTGTGCCCCCGAGGTTGCCACGCGTCTGCGCGGCCCCGCCGATCTGGCGGGGGAGACCCTGTTGCATGATGCGCTCTGGCCCGAGGATTGGGCGCTTTGGGCGCGGGCGGTTCTGCCGGGCACTCGGCTGCCCACCAATGGGCCGCGCTATTCGCTCTATGCCATTGCATTGGAAGAGGCGCGGCACGGGGCCGGGGTGCTGATGGGGCACCAGAGCCTTGTGCAGAGCGCGTTGGAGGATGGCAGCCTGATCGCGCCGTTTGCCGCGCCTGTGCCAACGGGCAAGGCACTGGTGCTGGAACATCCCGCCTTTGATCCGCCCCGCGCCGATCTGGCGCAGGTGTTGAAGCTGCTTGCCGGGCAAGTCACGGGCTGATCCCCTCTGGCCATTGCCGCGCGCCTGCGATATCCGGGCCGGGTTGCAACACCCCCGGAGGACACGCCTATGTCCGAGACCGTTCCGTTCGAGAAACCCGGCCCCGTCGAGGCCGATCTGAGCCATGCCATCGCGCCTACCGAAGAGATCATCGCGGAGGCGCGCAAGGGCCGGATGTTCATCCTCGTCGATCATGAGGACCGCGAGAATGAGGGCGATCTGGTGATCGCCGCCGAATTCGCGACGCCGGAGGCGGTGAATTTCATGGCGCTGCACGGGCGTGGTCTGATTTGTCTGCCGATGACCGCCGAGCGGATCGACCGGCTGGGCCTGCCGATGATGGCGGTGAACAATTCCTCGCGCCACGAGACAGCCTTCACCGTCTCCATCGAGGCGCGCGAGGGCGTGAGCACCGGGATTTCCGCCGGTGACCGCGCGCTGACCATCGCCACCGCGATCAACGAGCAGAACACCATGGCGGCGATTGCCACGCCCGGCCATGTCTTTCCCCTGCGCGCACGGCGCGGCGGGGTGCTGGTGCGCGCCGGGCATACCGAGGCGGCTGTCGATATTGCGAGGCTGGCGGGGCTGAACCCCTCGGGCGTGATCTGCGAGATCATGAAACAGGATGGCAGCATGGCACGGCTGCCGGACTTGATCGAGTTCGCTAAAGAACATGATCTGAAGATCGGCACGATTTCCGACCTGATCGCCTATCGCCACAAGCATGACAACCTGATCACCGAGACCGGGCGCGAGACCGTCACCTCGAGCCATGGCGGCGAATGGCAGATGCGCATTTTCGCCGACCAGATCACCGGGACCGAGCATGTTGTGCTGACCAAGGGCGACGTGTCGGACGGCCGCCCCGTTCTGGCGCGCGCGCATGCGCTCAACGCGCTGGAGGATGTGTTGGGCATCGGCCTTGCGGCGCGTGAGGGTGCGCCGACTGGTAAACTGCCCCGCGCGATGGAGATCATCGCGCGCGAGGGGCGCGGTGCGGTGTTCCTGTTCCGTCAGCCGCGCCCCAAGCTGGCGGGCGAGATGGAGGACGATGACACGCCGCGCACCGTCAAGCAGACCGGACTTGGCGCGCAGATCATGGCGACCATGGGCATTCACGAGTTGATCCTTTTGACCGACAGCCCGAACACGCGTTATCTGGGCCTTGATGCCTACGGGATTTCGATCACCGGCACCCAACCCCTGACCGAGGAGTGAGAGCATGGCCGAGCATGAGTACACCCTGCCGCGCGCCGAGTTCGACAAGCCTGTGAAATTGTTGATCGTGGTGGCCCCGTTTTATCGCGATATCGCCGATAACCTGATCAAGGGGGCTTGTGCCGAGATTGAGGCCGCGGGCGGCTCTTACGAGATCGCCGAGGTGCCCGGCGCGCTGGAACTCCCCACCGCCATCGGCATCGCCGAGCGGATGTCCAACTTTGACGGCTACGTGGCGCTTGGCTGCGTGATCCGGGGCGAGACCACGCATTACGAGACGGTCTGCAACGACAGCTCGCGCGGGCTGATGCTGTTGGGGCTTCAGGGGCTGTGCATCGGCAACGGCATCCTCACGGTCGAGACCCGCGCGCAGGCCGAGGTGCGCGCCGACCCGCAGGCCATGAACAAGGGCGCAGGGGCTGCGGCTGCGGCCTTGCATCTGGTGGCATTGGCCCGTAAATGGGGCGGCCCGCGCAAAGGCGTGGGGTTCAAGCCCGCGACCGAGGAAATCCGCCTCGCGGGCGATGTGAAGGACACGCCCAAGGCATGAGCACCGACTCCGCCCTTTCCGGCAACCGCCGGCGTCAGATGAAATCCGCCGCGCGCATGTATGCCGTGCAGGCGCTGTTTCAGATGGAGCATTCGCAGCAAAGTTCGACCGCCGTGCGGCAGGAATTTCTCGACCACCGGTTCGGGGCCGAGTTCGACGACGGTGTCGATATGGCCGAGGGCGATGTCGATCTGTTTTGCAAGCTGATTGATGACGCGGTGAACTGGCAGGCGAAGATCGACCAGATGACCGATCGCGCGCTGGTCGCCAAGTGGCCGATTGCCCGGATTGATCCCACGCTGCGCGCGCTTTTTCGCGCGGCCGGGGCCGAGATGATCCAGTCCGACACGCCGCCCCGCGTGGTGATCATGGAATTTGTGGACGTGGCCAAGGCGTTCTATCCCGAGGGCAAGGAATCAAAATTCGTCAATGCCGTGCTCGACCACATGGCGCACGAGGCCAAGCCCGAAGCGTTCTGAGGTCTCAGCGCAGCCGCAGCACCGGGGCCGGGCCAATCGGGATCGGGCCGAGCAGGATGCGGCCACCCCTGAATGTCAGCGGGATATCCAGCGTCTCGCGATTGCCATTCATCCGGGCCAGAAGGTCCAGACCATTCTCAACCGTCTGCGCCATCCCTTCGCGCAATGCGCCCGAGGCCTGCGCGAGCGCAATCATGTCGCGCCAGTTCCGCGCCTTGAGGGTGATCTCGCCTTCGGGCATCCCGTCCGGTGTCACGTCCACCTCGCCCGCCGCCTGCAGGTGCAACTGTCCCCATTTTCCATCGACCAGCGCAACCTTGATACGGGTGGGCTGCGGGCGCGCGACCTCGATCGCGGTCCGGTCCCAGACCTTGTCGAACGTGACCGTCAGATCGGCGGTGAGGTTCGAGATCTGCGCGGGCAGGCTGCCATCCGGGTCAAGCAGGTCGCGCCAGGGCGGAGCGAGCGTCAACCCTTCGGCGGCCAGACCGAGGCGGTAGTCGCGGTCGGTTTCCTGCTGTTCGGCGGCCAGAGTCAGAGAGGTCAGTGTGCTTATTTCCTCGGGCCGATCCTCGGGTGTGATCTGCAGGAACTCGGCGGTGAGGGTGACGTTGCGCGGGGCGAGCCGCGTGTCGGGGGCGATGCGCAGGCTGGCCCGCATGTCGCGTGCCTCCACGCGGAATTTCTCTTGCGGGGTGGCGATGAGCTGCGTCTCGGGCCAGACCGCGATCACGTGATTGGGCTGATAGCTGAGCGCGCTCAGTTGGAAATACGGGGCCTCCCAAGCGAGGCCGGTGGCCGGGTCCGCGAGGATCAGGTCGGCAAATCCGGTGTCGAAGCGGTTGGGAAAGCCCTGCACGCTCAGGTCCGAGGTTTCGGCGACCCAGCCTTCGGACCGGCGGGCCTCGAACCAGCTGGAGAACGCGGTCTGCAGCCCGCGCTGTCCAATGTACCAGTAGCTCGACCAGCCAAGTGCCGCGATCAAGATGACAGCCAGCAGAAATCGCATGCGCACGCCCCTTTCATGCCTGTTCGGAAACGTGTTTATAGGGGCCAGTACGCGAGGAACAGGGATAATCAATATGTGGGTCTTCGGCTATGGATCGCTGGTTTGGAACCCGGGCTTTGATGTCACGGAACGCGTGATTGCGCGGCTGCCCGAATTTCACCGCAGCTTTTGCATGCGCTCTGTCCATCACCGTGGAACGGATGACAATCCCGGCCTCGTTCTGGCGCTTGATGCCGCCCCCGGCGCTCTGTGCCATGGGGTCGCATTGCGGGCCAAGCCGGAGGAGGCCGAGGGCGTGCTCGCCTACTTGCGCGAGCGGGAATTGGTGTCTTCCGCCTATCTGGAAAAGCGTCTGGAGATTGCGCTTGACGATGGTCGGCATGTCGAGGCGCTGACCTATGTGGTCGACGCCGAACATGTGCAATATTGTGGCGGGCTCGACCTTGAAGAGCAGGCGCAGATCATCGCACGCGCGGTCGGCGGGCGGGGGCCGAATACCGAGTACCTCTTCAACACTACCGCACATCTCAAACAGCTTGGTATCCATGACAAGGAACTGGATTGGCTGGTGCGCCGGGTCCGGCATCTGTGTGGATAAGTCCTTGGCTTGACGGGCCAAGACGCGTAGGGTTGGGCGCATAAATCAACGTGTCGGGAGCGTCCAGATGGACCAGCCGGACCGCGAGGTCGAG
Organism: Roseovarius tolerans; assembly: GCF_028885395.1. Classification (NCBI taxonomy): domain Bacteria; kingdom Pseudomonadati; phylum Pseudomonadota; class Alphaproteobacteria; order Rhodobacterales; family Roseobacteraceae; genus Roseovarius; species Roseovarius tolerans. Next base: position 3,599,896 of record NZ_CP118494.1, on the reverse strand, counting down.
CCGCAATTCTCATACCCCTATCGCCAGATCGTGCTGATGGTGATCGTTCTGGTGCTGACCGGGCTCGGCTCCTTCGTGGCCCTGCCGCGCGTGCTGCCGGTGTTCGAGGCCAATCCCTGGCTGAACGGTTTTATCTTCCTCGTCTTCGTCATCGGGGTGATCGCGACCTTCTGGCAGGTGTTTCAACTGATTGGCTCGGCCCGCTGGATCGAAGGCTTCGCCGCGCAGGTGCCGGGCCACGAAATGACGCGCGCGCCCTCGATGCTGGCGCCGCTTGCGACGATGCTGCGCTCGCGCGGCAAGCGGATGCAGATCGCCTCGACCTCGGCGCGCTCGATTCTCGACTCGGTTGCGCAGCGCATCGACGAGGCGCGCGAGATCACACGCTATATCGTCAGCCTGCTGATTTTCCTCGGCCTTCTGGGTACATTTTACGGTCTCGCCACGACCGTGCCGGCGGTGGTCGACACGATCCGAAGCCTCGCCCCGCAGGCGGGCGAAGAAGGGGTCGACGTCTTCAACCGCCTGATGACCGGGCTCGAGGCGCAACTGGGCGGCATGGGCGTGGCCTTTGCCTCGTCGCTTCTGGGTCTGGCCGGATCGCTGGTGGTGGGCCTGCTGGAGCTTTTTGCCAGTCACGGGCAGAACCGGTTTTACCGCGAGCTTGAAGAGTGGATGTCGACCATCACCCGGGTCGGCTTTGCCAGCGGTGATAGTGATGGCGACGGCGGCGGTGAACAGGACGCTGTGGCGCATGTGCTCGACCACATGTCCGAGCAGATGGACGCGCTGCAGAACATGCTCAGCCAATCGGACATGAGCCGTGCCATGGTCGATCAGAAACTGGGCGTACTGGCGGATTCCATCGAGCGCCTGACCCACCGGATGAGCGATCAGAATCCGGTGCAGGTGGCGCTGATGCGGATGGCCGAGGGGCAGGAACGGCTGATCGAGACGCTGGAGAACCGCGAAGTGGCCCCGAATGAGGGACTCGATGCCGAGAGCCGCATGCGCCTGCGCTCGATCGACGTTCAGATGCTGCGGATCCTCGAGGAAATCAGTGCCGGACGGCAGGAGACCATGACCGAGTTGCGCTCCGATCTGGCGGCGCTGACACGGTTGCTCGGACAGGCGCGCGACTCTGCCCCACGCCGCGTGCGCGCCGCGTCGCCTCGCCCTGAAACGGATCGCGGCGGGGAGGGCTGAGCATGGCGCTCTCGCGGCGCACAGGAAGCCGGTTTCAAGGCGCGATCTGGCCGGGTTTCGTGGATGCGATGACCGGGCTGTTGCTGGTCCTGATGTTTGTTCTGACGATCTTCATGATGGTGCAATTCGTGCTGCGCGAGGAAATCAGCGGGCAGGAAACGCAGCTTGACGCGCTGTCGGCCGAAGTGTCGGCCCTGTCCCTTGCACTCGGGCTGGAGCAGGACCGCAACGCCACGCTGCAAGAGCGCGTTGGCGCGCTCACCACGACCTTGGGCGATGCGCGCGAGCGGCAGGAACAGCAGGCCGCCCTGATCGAGAGCCTGCGCGCGCAGAGTGCCGAGCAGGCGCAGGCCTTGCAGACCGCGCAGGGCCGCATTGCCAGTTTCGAGGAACAGGTGGCGGGCCTGTTGTCGGATCGGGAAACGGCGCAGACGCGCATTGCCGATCTGGAAGACCGTCGCGACGCATTGCTGAGTGAGGCCGAGCAACTGAACCTTGCCCTTGCCAGCCTGCGCGATGAGGTGGACGCCCAGGCCGAGGCTGCCCGGCTTGCCGCCGCCCGGCGCGAGGCGCTCGATGCGCTGGTCGCGGATTTGCGCGCGCGCAATGCCGAGGCCGGAGAGGCGCAGGCGGCCCTGAGCGCCGAGGTTGACGATCTGCAAGCGCAGTTGAGCGAGGAAGAACAGACGCGCCTCGCCGAGGCCGCCGCCGCCGAGGCCCTGCGAAAGCGCCTGGAAGCATCGCAGGCAGAATTGACCTCGATGACGCTCGCATTGGAGGAACAGCGCCAGCAGGCCGAGGAAACGCTGACCCTGCTGGCCGCCGCCGAGACCGCGCGCGAGGACCTGAATAGCCAATTGGCGCAGGCGCTCTTGCAGGCCGAGCAAGGGGCCGAGGCCCGCGAGGCCGAGATTGCGCGTTTGGAGGTCGCACTCGACGCCGCGCAGAGTGGCGAGGCCACGGCCACCGGCACGCTGGAGGACACCCGTGTGGCGCTTACCGAGGCACAGGCGCGGGCGCGCAGGCTGGAGGAACAACTGGCGCAGGCCTTGGCCGAGAAAGAGGCCGTGGAAGGTGAGGCGCTAGATGCCGAAGAGGTGCGGGCGCAGTTGGTGCAGGCACTCGCGGCACAGCGCGCTGCCGAGGCGCAGACGCAAGAGCAGATGAGCGCCGCGGAGGAGCGCGCGGCGTTGCTATCGCAGGCCCGCGAGCAGCTGGCCGAGGAGCAGCAAGCAGCAAGCGCCGCGCAACGGCAGCAGGCGCTGCTCAATCAGCAGGTCGCGGCCCTGCGCGATCAGTTATCGCAGTTGCAGGGGTTGCTGGATGAGGCCCGCGAAAGCGAGGCCGAAGCCGAGGTGCAGTTGCAGTCGCTTGGCAATGAGCTCAATACCGCGCTGGCCCGGGTGGCCGCCGAGGAACGCCGCCGTCGACAGGCGGAAGAAGAACGCGCGCGCCTGCTGGAGGCAGAACGCGAGCGGTTGGAGGCCGAGAAAGAGGACTTGGAGAAATACCGCTCTGAATTCTTTGGCCGCCTGCGCGACGTGCTGGGCAATCAGGAGGGCGTGCAGATCGTGGGGGATCGGTTCGTCTTTTCCTCAGAAGTCCTGTTTGCTCCGGGTGCAGCCGATCTTTCACGCGCCGGGCAATTGGAGATTGCCAAGGTTTCGAACATCCTGCGCAGCGTGATTAACGAGATACCCGAGGGCATCGAATGGGTGTTGCAGGTGGATGGTCACACTGACGACGTGCCGGTCATCGAGGGTGCGCGCTTTGCCGACAACTGGGCGCTGAGCCAGGCGCGGGCCCTCTCGGTGGTGCGCTACCTCACGAATTTCCTCGGCTTTCCGCCAGAGCGCCTTTCGGCCAACGGGTATGGTGAGTATCAGCCGGTCAACCCCGCCGATACGCCTGAAGCGCGGGCCCAGAACCGGCGCATCGAGTTGAAGCTGACCACGCGGTAGCGCGCGTCAGGGCAACACATTGATATCAGCGTGACGCGCGGCAATCAGCGTATCGCCGCGCATGAGGCGCACATAGCCGCGATAGGCCCCGGTGGGCCAGCCCGCAGCCGGGGCCTTGCGCCCGAAGGCGCGGAAAAGCTGCACCTTGGGGGCGTCGAGCGTGATCTCGTGGCGGAAAATCTCGCCCTCGGGGCCGTGGGCCGTCAGGGTTAGGCGATCCCCGGGCTGGGCGAAAAAGACGTGGCCATAGAGCACCAGCGGCTGACCGGACGTCGTCTCGCGCACGCGCGCCGCGCCGGATTGCACCGCGTCAAAGGCGGGTACAGCGGTGGAGAACCCGGCGGTGAATAGGCCCGCGCGGGTGTACGCGAGTGGTGTTTGCCACAAGCCGCCATCTGTTGCTTCGCCGCATTGCGTGATGTTGTCGGGATGGAAGGGATCGACGATCTCACCATCCTTGAGCACGCCGAGATGCACATGCGGCGCGTTGGTCAGTCCGCTCAACCCGACCTCGCCCAAGACATCGCCGGTCACCACCTCTTCGCCTTTGCGGACTTGGATCGACCCGAGTTTGAGATGGCAATAGAGCGTTTGCCAGCCGTCGCCGTGATCGACGCGCACTGCATTGCCGCATTCGCGGCCTCGTATCGCCGCACGTGTCGTGGTGGTGACGGGGGTATCTGCCATGCCGTCGCGGGTGGCAGCGACGGTGCCGGGGGCGGCGGCCAGAACATCGACGCCGGTCTGCATTGCCTCGAAAGACGGGAGCATGAAATCGGTGCCGCGATGGTCGTCACGGCTCTTGAGGCCACACATGTAATCACGTTGACCGGGGCCGGGATCGGTATCGACGTAATCCTCGATATAGCAGGTCTGGCCAAGGGTGCAGTCGAGCGGCAGGGCGAGACGAAATGCGTCGGCGGCGGCCGTTTGGGCCGCCGCCAGTGTCAGTATCGTAGCGAGGGCATAAGCCCGCCGCATTATTCCGCCGTGAGTAACGGCGGCTTCTTCTTGCCGGTCAGACGGCGTGCGGCAGGGCCTTCGATCTCCAGATCGATCTTGCCATCCTTGACGCTGACCTTGACGACGCCACCCTTCGACAGGCGCCCGAAGAGCAGCTCTTCGGCTAGCGGCTTCTTAATGTGCTCCTGAATGACGCGACCCAAGGGGCGCGCGCCCATCTTGTCGTCGTAGCCCTTGTCGGCGAGCCATTCGGCGGCCGGTTCGGTCAGCTCGATGGTTACGTCGCGATCCATCAGCTGCGCCTCAAGCTGCAGCACGAACTTTTCGACCACCTTGAGGATCACCGATTTCGGCAGCGGGCCGAAGGAGATAACGGCATCCAGACGGTTGCGGAACTCCGGTGTGAAGGTCCGCTCGATCGCCGCCGTGTCCTCGCCCTCGCGCCGGTCGCGGCCAAAGCCGATGGCGGATTTCGCCAGTTCGGTTGCACCGGCGTTCGAGGTCATGATCAGCACCACGTTGCGGAAATCCACGCTGCGCCCGTTATGGTCGGTGAGCGTGCCGTGATCCATCACCTGCAAGAGGATGTTGAACACGTCCGGATGCGCCTTTTCGATCTCGTCGAGCAGAAGCACGCAATGCGGGTGCTGATCGACCCCATCGGTCAGAAGCCCGCCCTGATCGAACCCGACATAGCCCGGAGGCGCGCCGATCAGGCGCGAGACCGCGTGTTTCTCCATGTATTCCGACATATCGAACCGCAAAAGTTCCACGCCGAGGGAATCCGCCAATTGCTTGGCGACCTCGGTCTTGCCGACACCGGTCGGACCGGCAAAAAGATAGTTGCCGATCGGCTTTTCCGGCTCGCGCAGACCAGCACGCGCCAGCTTGATCGCGGAACTGAGTGCAACGATGGCGTCGTCCTGACCGAACACGGTCCGTTTGAGTGCGCCTTCGAGGTCCTTGAGCACCTCGGCGTCGTTCTTGGACACGTTCTTGGGCGGGATGCGGGCGATCTTGGCCACGACATCCTCGATCTCCTTGACCCCGATCGACTTGCGCCGCTTGGAGGCGGCCACGAGATGTTGCGCGGCACCGGCCTCGTCGATCACGTCGATGGCCTTGTCGGGCAGCTTGCGGTCGTTGATGTAGCGCGCCGAGAGATCGACCGCGGTGCGGATTGCGTCGTTTGTGTATTTGACGCTGTGGTGATCTTCGAAATAGGGCTTGAGGCCCTTGAGGATCTTGACCGCATCCTCGACCGTCGGCTCCGCCACGTCGATTTTCTGGAACCGCCGCGACAGCGCGCGGTCCTTCTCGAAGTGCTGGCGGTATTCCTTGTAGGTGGTCGATCCCATGCAGCGCAGCTTGCCGCCCTGCAGCGCGGGTTTGAGCAGGTTTGAGGCGTCCATCGCCCCGCCCGAGGTGGCTCCTGCACCGATCACCGTGTGAATCTCGTCGATGAAGAGCACCGCGTCGGGATGCTTTTCAAGTTCTGTGACCACAGCCTTGAGCCGCTCCTCGAAATCACCACGATAGCGGGTGCCCGCGAGCAGCGCGCCCATGTCGAGCGAATAGATGGTCGTGCCCGACAGGACCTTGGGCGTCGAGCCGATGACGATCTTGTGTGCGAGACCCTCGGCGATGGCGGTTTTGCCGACGCCGGGATCGCCCACGAGGATCGGGTTGTTCTTGCGCCGACGGCACAGCACCTGAATGCAACGCTCCACTTCCGAATCGCGGCCGATCAGCGGATCGACATCGCCGGTGCGCGCCTTTTCGTTGAGATCGACGCAGTATTTCGCGAGTGCCGAATCGCCGGCTTCGACAGCGTCGCTTTCGGCCTGTTTCGTGGTGCCGTCGTCATCGAGGTCGGTCGCGCCGGACACCGGGCGGGATTCGCCGTAGGCAGGATCCTTGGCCACGCCATGGGCGATGAAATTCACCGCGTCATAACGGGTCATGTCCTGTTCTTGCAGGAAATAGGCGGCGTTCGATTCGCGCTCTGCAAAGATCGCAACAAGCACGTTGGCCCCCGTCACCTCGGTCCGGCCCGAAGATTGCACATGGATCGCCGCACGCTGGATCACGCGCTGGAACGCGGCGGTCGGCACCGCCTCGGAGCCGTCGATATCGGTCACGAGGTTGGCAAGATCATCGTCGATATATTCCACCAGCGTGGTGCGCAGTTCCTCGGTGTCGACGCTGCACGCCTTCATCACGCGGGCGGCGTCAGGCTCGTCCACGAGGGCGAGCAGAAGATGTTCCAGTGTCGCGAATTCGTGCCTGCGTGCATTGGCCAGAGCCAACGCCGCGTGGATTGCCTGTTCGAGTGTGTTCGAGAATGAAGGCACGGTCGTGCTCCTTCTGATCTTGGCCGGGGCGGGACGCCCACGAACCTTGGCCTCATAGTCTTAAAGTTTGGTCGATACCGGCCATGCTTCAAGGATTTTTTCGTAAAACCGGGTCACTTTTCGTGATACGGGTCGCGATTTCGATCACATCCGCCTCAGAACCGATCCTTTCTTGCACGGATTTCCGCAAAGACCATCTCCGGCGCGGCGCCGGTCATGCCGAGGTGGCTCTGAATATCCGGATCAGAGGCACGCAGGAACGGGTTGGTGGCAAGTTCCTCCGCGAGGGTGGAGGGAACGGTGGGTTTGCCGGTTGCACGCTTTGCATCGATCTCTTTGATCCTTGATTTAAGCCTTGGATTGTCGGGATCAACGGTCAGGGCGAATTTTGCATTGTTTAGTGTGTATTCATGGCCGGAATATACCACAGTTTCGGGCGGTAGTGTGGCAAGTTTTGCAAGGCTCTCGTGCATTTGCGGCATGGTTCCCTCGAACACCCGGCCGCAGCCGAGGGCCATCAGGCTGTCCGCTGTAAACACCGCGTCGCTCTGTGGAAAGTGAAACGCGACATGGCCGACAGTATGCCCCGAGACGTCGATTGCGCGACCGTCTTCCTGACCGACACGCACGGTGTCGCCTTCGGCTATCGCGATGTCGAGCGGTGGCAGGCGATGCGCGTCTGCCGCAGCCCCGACGACGCGGGCGGGTGCGAACGCGAGAAGATCGGGCAGACCCTGCACGTGATCCGAATGGTGGTGTGTCAACAGAACGTCAGAGAGCGTCCAGCCCTGTGTCTTCAACTCGGCGATAATGGGGGCCGCCTCGGGTACATCCACCGCCGCCGTCGCCCCTGTTTCTGGGTCATGAGCGAGATAGGCATAATTGTCCGACAGGCAGGGAATGGTAACGATTTGCAAAGTCATGGTATTTTCCCGGTCGCCAGTTGGTGATACGGTCAGAGTGACCGATAACGGGATGCTCTGCAATGCATCTGGACGTGCAGGACTTGCGAAATTTCTACTACCGCAGCCCCTTGGGCCGCGCGGTGCAGAAGACGTTGCGCGCGCAGCTTTCCTCATTCTGGCCCGAGGCGCAGGGCCAGACAGTCGCGGGGTTCGGATTTGCGGTCCCGTTCCTTCGCCCTTATCTGGCCGATGCGCGGCGGGTGGTGGGCCTGATGCCCGGCCCGCAGGGGGTGATCGGCTGGCCGCAGGGCATGCCCAATATCTCGGTCCTGTGCGAAGAGACCCTTTGGCCGCTGGAAACCGGCCATGTCGACAAATTGCTGGTCGTGCATGGATTGGAGACCTCCGAACAGCCCGGCGCATTGCTGGAGGAATGCTGGCGCGTGCTGGGGCCGGGAGGATCAGCGCTTTTCGTGGTGCCTAACCGGGCTGGGCTGTGGTCGCGATCAGACCGCACGCCATTCGGCTTCGGGCGGCCCTACAGCCAGACACAGCTGGAAAACCAGTTGAAGCTGCACAACTTCCTGCCCGAGCGGCATGCCACTGCCCTCTATCAACCACCTTCGGACAAGCCCTTCTGGCGCAAGACTGCGGGGATGTGGGAGAAGATGGGGATACGGCTGTCGATGGTCGCGGCGGGCGGCGTTCTGATGGTCGAGGCGACCAAGCGCGTCCAGGCTCCGAGCGGGCCGGGATTGCGCGACAAGGTACGCAAACCGCTTGGTGTGTTGACCCCGCAGCCCGAGGCCAAGCCGGTCTGACGCCGCTCAGCCCTTGCGCCGAATACCGATCTTGCGTCCTACCCCGTCGGGACGGGGAAGCGCCGCATGGGCCTGTGCCATCGCCTCGACCCGGTTGCGGACATCCTCGGGCATGGGCGTCACGCGCGGGCCGCCGAGATCGACGTGCAATGTCAGCCCTTCGCCGGTGGCGGCCAGCCATCCATCCTCGTGGTAGAGTTCCTGAAACGAATGAAATCGTTTCTCGTCGTGATCCAGAAGGTAGAACGTGCTGCGCACCCGGTCGCCCAGCTTGACCTCGCGCAGGTAGCGGATGTGAAACTCGGCGCTGAAGGTGGTAAGGTTGCGCGTTGCGACGTAATCGGGGCCGAACCCCATCTCGGCAAAGGCCTCATCGGCGCAGCGGTCAAAGAGCACGGTGTAATAGCCCATGTTCATATGCCCGTTGAAATCGATCCATCCCTCTTCGACCGCGTGGTAGCTGGAGAGAAATGGCGCGGCGTCGGACATTGGAAAGACCTTTTCAAGACCGGAATATCGCGGGCGTTTTAGGAGGTTTCATGGCATGATGGCAATGGTTGCGTGGCAAGGATGACATGCACCCCGCGTTTTCGTGATTTGGACTTGCGGGTTGCGTGCCTAAATCAAGGCGAGGCGCATCTCAGGAGGATATCATGCCAAACGTGACACGACGGGGCCTTTTCATCGCAGCGGGGGCCGTGGGCATAGTGGCGATTGCCGCCTTTGCGTCTCAGCGGTTTCTTGGCGGTTTCGAGGAACTGGCCGCGGCACCGGTCTATGCGCCGAAGGGTGTGGCAATCCGGGGCACTGATCCGGTTGCCTATTTCACCGAAGGCCGCGCCGTGCCGGGCACGCAGGCGCATAGCCTCGATTGGAATGGCGCGACATGGCATTTCGCCAATGCCGACAATCGAGATACTTTTGCAGCGGAGCCCGTGCGCTACGCGCCGCAATATGGCGGCTTTTGTGCCTGGGCCGTGGCGGAAAAGGGTGAACTCTATTCCACCCAGCCCGACAACTGGAAGATCGTCGATGGCAAGCTCTACCTGAACTACAACGACGACATTCAGGCCCGCTGGCAAGACGACATTCCCGGCTTTATCGCGCAGGGTGACGAACGCTGGCCCAAGATTCTACAGGACGGCGTGTGACCTAACCCCAGGGCCCGTTGCCCGCGCCCGCCATCTCGCGCAGGGCGCGGATGCGGTTTTCAGCGGCGGGATGGGTCGAAAAGAGCTTGTCCCGCGCATGGGCGTGCAGCGGGTTTATGATGAACATATGCGCCGTGGCCGGGTTGCGCTCGGCGCTTTCATTGTAGATGCGTAACGCGAGGCCGGAAATCTTTTCCAGCGCCGAGGCGAGCCAGAGCGGGTTGCCGCAAATATCGGCCCCCACACGATCGGCCTCGTATTCGCGGCCCCGGCTGATCGCCATCTGCACCAGCGCCGCGCCGAGCGGGGCCAGGATCATCAGTGCCAGCGTGCCAATGAGCCCGAGCGGGTTGTTGCGGTTGCCGCCGAAGAACAGCGCAAAATTCGCCAGCATGGAGATCGCGCCGGCAAAGGTTGCGGTGATGGTCATGATCGTGGTGTCGTGATTGCGGATATGCGCCAACTCATGCGCCATCACGGCGGCGATTTCTTCGCGGCTGAGGTTCTGCAACAGTCCGGTGGTGGCGGCGACGGCAGCATTTTCGGGGTTGCGCCCGGTGGCGAAGGCATTGGGCTGTGCGTTCTCGATGATGTAGACAGCGGGGCGCGGCATCCCGGCGCGATCCGCCATGTCATGCACCATCTGCTCCAGCGCGCTGCCTGCCTGCCCTGAGGCGAGGTGCGCGCCGTGCATTTTCAAGACCATCCTGTCGGAATTCCACCAGGTATAGGCGTTCATCGCCACGGCGATGACGAGCGCGATCAGGGCGCCGCCCATGCCACCCAACAGTGCGCCGATCCCCAGAAACAGCGCGGTCATAGCGGCCATCAGTATGGCGGTCCGCAGATATCCCATGTCTCACCCTCTTCTTCGGTCCGTCAAATATGGCACTTGGCACGCCCCTTGCAAGAGATCGGCCCTAGGCACAAGCGAGAGGAAACGGGTCATGGTCGCGGCTTCGGAATTGACGATCAATACATCCGCCACAGCGCTGGACATGGCGCAGGCGATGTTCGGAAATGGGATCACGGTGCTCGGTGCCAGCTACACTGGGGCGAACAGCGCGTCAGGTGTCTTTAGCAACGGGGACAGCATCGCGCCGACGCTCACGCCCTCTGATAGCGGTGTGATCCTGTCCACCGGCAGAGCCACGAGCGTGACCAGTGATTTCGGTCTCGACAATCTTTTGGGCCTGACCAACGTCTCGCACGAGACATCGACGAATTTCTATCGCGCGGGGGATGCAGACCTTAACGCGATTTCGGGGCAGACCACTTTCGATGCTGCCGTACTCGAGGCGGAGTTCGTGCCAGAAGGCAGCGTTCTGACCATGCAGGTCGTGTTCTCGTCCGAGGAATATCTCGACTATGTCGGCGCCGGGTTCAACGATGCGGTCGGCGTCTGGGTCAACGGGGTGCAGGCTGAACTTACGGTCGGAACCGGCGATATTACGGTCAACAACATCAACACCACAGTCAACGAGAACCTCTATATCGATAACCCGGTTGGCTCCAATGACTATAATACCGAGATGGACGGCTTTACCGTCACGCTGACGCTAAAGGCACCGGTCATTCCCGACCAGACCAACACCATAAAGATCGCGATCGCGGATGCCGGTGACGGTAAGCTCGATAGCAATCTGCTGATCGCGGGCAATTCGGTGCAGACGGCCCTTGTGGCAGGAGATGACACCGTCGAGGCTGTGGCGGGCGACACCATCAACGCCGATCTTCTGGCCAACGATTTCAGCAGCGCCGGAGGCACGCTCACCATCGTCGAGGTCAACGGTCAACCTGTCGGAATCGGTGACACTGTCGACCTTTCGACGGGCGAGAGCATCCTTCTGACCGACACGGGCATGATTTTGGCCACCGCGACACAGAGCGTCGGCAGCAACAGTTTGTCCTACACGGTGCAGGACGCGGCGGGAAATACGGACGTTGCCTTTGTCACGCTGATCACGACTGCCCCCTGTTTTACCGCCGGGACGTTGATCGACACGCCTAACGGGAAAGTGGCGATTGAAGCCTTGAAGCCCGGTGACGAAGTCCTGACCTGTGACAACGGCGCGCAGCGCGTGCGCTGGATCGGGCAGACGGAACGCCGCGCGGTGGGCGACGACGCGCCGGTCGTCTTTGACCGAAATGCCTGTGGCAGGCATGACGCGCTGGAGTTGTCGCCAAATCACCGTGTGCTGGTGTCGTCCCCGCTGGCAGAGTTATATTTCGCTAGCCATCAGGTTCTGGTCAAAGCCAAGGATCTGGTCAATGGGCGCACCATTCGGCGGCGGAGCGACGGAGCGCCGGTGCACTACGTTCACCTACTGTTTGACCGGCATGAGATCATTCATGGCAACGGCTTGCCAAGCGAGAGCTATCACCCCGGTGAGCAGACCCTTCGCAGCTTTGACGCCGAGACGGAGGCCGAGTTGCAGCGCCTGTTTCCGGAGTTGTTCGAGACCGGCCCAGGGGCCTATGGCCAGACCGCGCGCTACACCTTGCGCAGTTTTGAGGCGCGGGCATTGCTGGGGGCATCCCCTTTCGAGAGCATCGCCGCGCATCCGTGAAAGGGGCTGTGCGCCGGTGCGCGACCGGGTAAAGTGACCGCATGATCATCTCGCGTGGCCGAAACTACATATTTGTCCACATCCCCAAGACCGGCGGCACATCCATGGCGCAGGCGCTGGAAGGCCGTGCCATGGCGGATGATATCCTGATCGGCGACACGCCCAAGGCACGGCGCAGGCGATCACGGCTCGACGGGCTTGTCGCGCAGGGGCGCCTTTGGAAACATGCAACGCTCAGCGATATCGACGGGCTTCTCTCGCCCGCTGAAATTGCCGATGCGTTTACCTTCACGCTGGTACGCAACCCGTGGGATCGCATGGTCAGCTATTACCATTGGCTGCGCGAGCAAAGCTTTGATCACCCGGCGGTGCGACTTGCCGCTTCATGTGATTTCGGCGGGTTTCTTGAGGCCCCCGAGACGCAGATCGTCTGGGCCGCGCAACCCGCCAGGCACTACATGACCACGGCGGACGGGGTGGAGCGCTGCACGCTCTATCTACGGCTGGAGCATGTTGCCGAGGACGCCGGGCCACTGTGGTCACATCTGGGTTTTCGACTTGATCTGCCGCGTGTGAACATGTCGGCGCGGGGCGCGTATCGCAGCTATTACTCTGATGATCAGGCCGCCATCGTCGCGCGAATCGCAGCCGAAGATATCACGCGATTCGGCTATCGGTTTTGATCACGTCTGTGTGTGATTGCATCCGCCATCCGGCCCAATGCGGGGCGTTGTAACCGGCTGTTCACATGTGGAAAACGCTGCCCGATTCTCGCCACAAAGCAAGCAAGAACCGAACACGTTAACCATTCTTAAAGGTTGTGTTCGAGGTGTGGGGGCATCCGTCAAGCGGGCGCGTTTGGCCAATGAGTGGACAAGTGAATGCTGGGTTGGAGTGATCTTGGAGCGAACCGCGAGGCGGGGAAAACGGACGCCACCGACGTGAGCGGCGTACCGCATGCCGCGCAGAGCGGGCTGTTGTCCGGGACGCGGGTCGCAACGGCGTTTGGCTGGCGTCCGGTTCAGGCGCTTGCGGCCGGGGATCGCGTGCTGACGTTCGACCACGGCCTGCAACCGCTCGCGGACGTGACCCGGCGCTTGGTCTGGACCGGAACCTCCGCCCCTCCGCAACGCTTTTGGCCATTGGAGATCGAGCGGGGCGTTTTGGGCAATCGTGGGCCGTTTCGGATCATGCCGGGGCAGGCTGTCATGATCGAAAGCGACATGGCCGAAACCATGTATGGCGATCCCTTCGCGCTCTTGCCGGCGCTTGCGCTCACGCAGATGACAGGTGTGGACCGCAGCCCGCCGCCGGACGGGGCCGAAGTGGTTTTGCTGCATTTCGAAGAGCCGCAGGTGGTTTTTACCGATCACGGCATGATGTTTCTGTGCCCGGCGACACGGAACCTGCTGGACTATGCGCTTGGCGCGGCACCCGCCGATATATACGACATCCTGCCCCCGCTTGAGGCGCAGCGCCTGATTGCCGCGATTGATCGGAGCGGAGCCATGATGTCGTCTGCGGAGTGTCCCGGTGGGGCCTGATCCGCTGTCAGCCGTTATTTGATCAAATATTGTTTCGCCTCTGGTCAATCCGGTGGCCGCGCATCAATGTCAGCCTCGTTGACCTGTCATGCCGGAGGACCCATGCCGAACCGTCCTATTCGCATTGCCATAAACGGGTTTGGCCGGATCGGCCGGACACTGCTGCGCATTCTCATGCAGGCGCGCAGCGAGTTTGAACTCGTCTGCATCAACGACATCGAGCCCCTCGCCACCTGCGCCTACCTGTTCCAATACGACAGTGTTTTCGGGCCCTGGCCGGGGCAGGTAGGCACCCGCGACGGTGTCCTGATCGTGGATGGCCGGGAGATCCCCTTTCACGCCGAACGCGATCTGCGGGCGCTGGATCTGTCGGGCGTCGATCTGGTGCTGGAATGCACCGGCATGGGCGGCAAACGCGCCATGGCCGAGCGCGGGATCGAGGCAGGCGCGCGCGCGGTCCTGATGTCGGGCCCGTCCGCGGAGGCGGACGTGACATTGGTAATGGGGGCGAATGATGACGATCTGACCGATCAGCGGATCATCTCCAACGCGTCGTGCACCACCAATGCGCTCGCTCCGTTGGCGCGGTTGCTGGACGAGGCCTATGGCATCGTCAGTGGCCAGATGACCACGGTGCACTGCTATACCGGCAGCCAGCCCACCGTGGACAAGCCCCGCGACCGGCCCGAGCGCAGTCGCGCCGCCGCGCTCTCCATGGTGCCCACCACCACCAGTGCGCAACACCAGACCGGCCTTGTCCTGCCGGGCCTGAAAGACCGAATCGAGGCGCGGGCGATCCGCGTGCCGACAGCCAGCGTCTCGTGCATCGACCTGACGCTCCAGACCCTTGAGCCGGTAAGCGTGGAGGCGGTCAACGCGATGCTGCACGGCGCCTCGCAAACCCATCACTGGCTGGGATGGACGGACGACCCGCTGGTGTCGTCCGACCTGCGCGGACGGCCCGAGAGCGTGATCGTAAGCGGCCCGCAGACTTCGGTGTCGACCGGTGGGCTCTTACGGGTCTTTGGCTGGTATGACAATGAATGGGGGTTTTCGTGCCGGATGCTCGACATGGTCCGGCGGATCGGGCGGCGGGTCTGAGCCCGCCGCGCGCCGTTACTTGCGCAGTTTTACATTGGAAAACCCGAGACCCTGAAGCCGCGCGACCCCGCGATCGAGCTGCGTCTGCGTCTGGAACGGCCCGGCCAGAACCAGCGTTAACTCGCGGCCATCCCGGGTCAGCGTCCCGCGCCGTGCGGGGAGCCCTGACCGGGCGATCTTTTGCGCCGCCGCCTTGCCCTGTTCTGCATCGGCAAAGATACCGGCCTGCGCGTATCTGTGGCTGGCGGATGGAACAGCTTCGGGGGCAGAGCGGGTCGATACCGTGGTGTTGCCGGCCGACTGCGCTGTGGCGGTGCGGGTCACCGTCGTGCCACGACGCACGGTTTGCGGATCGGACAGCACGCGGCCCTGCGTGGCGACACGGACGCCTGCGGCACGCTGATCCTCGAAGCTGGTGAACGGCGTTTGCAGGCCGGGATATTTGTGGATCACGTCCCCGTCCGTGCGCCGGTCGATCAGGCGGCGCGGCACGGTGTTGGTCCACATCACCTCCATGCGGGCCTTGCCTTCAAAGGTCTGATGCGCGCGCTGCGGGTTAAGACGGTCATCCTCCCAGACCGGTTTCATACCCTGCGGTACGTATACTCCGGCGAGGCTGCGTTGTTGGCTCTCATAAACCTTGCGCGGTGCGACACGGGTCCGAGGCGGCACGGTGTCGGGCGTGGCAATGGTTCCGGGGGCTGGGACGGTGGATGCCGCATAACGCCCATTGCCGCCGGTGACATAGGTCACATGCGCCGTCCTTTGCGGGCCACAGCGCACTGGAGAGCCGTTGTGCTGCACCATGTAAGCAGCGGACACCCCGGTTGCGTTGGCGCAGGCGGTGCGGCTTGGATCGGGGGGCGTGATGATCCGCGCACGGCGGGCCTGCGGGGCGACGGCGGGTGCCGGGGTCGCGACCGGCTGTGGTCTTGGGGCCGGGGCGGCAGTTGTCTCAGCCGGGGCTGGTGCGCGGCGCACGGTGCGAGCCGGTGTCGCGGTCGGACGCGGGTTTTGCACCTGAGGCGTTGTGCGGGGAACGGGCGCGACGGGTGCCGCTTGTTGACGCGGGGCAGACGCAGCCTGCTGACGCGGGGCCGGTGCCGGTTTTGGTGCTGCTTCTGGTGCGGCGCGGGCCGTCAGGCTTGGTTGGAACCCGCAGAGTG
The DNA here is from genome assembly GCF_028885395.1 of Roseovarius tolerans. Classification (NCBI taxonomy): domain Bacteria; kingdom Pseudomonadati; phylum Pseudomonadota; class Alphaproteobacteria; order Rhodobacterales; family Roseobacteraceae; genus Roseovarius; species Roseovarius tolerans. The sequence continues at coordinate 3,584,154 of NZ_CP118494.1, read as the reverse complement.
GCTCCCGGTCGCGGGTCATGCGCGGCACCCAGCTTACATTGCCCGCAACTCCCGCACGCACGAAAACGCAGCCATTGCTATCGACATACTGCCGACCGTCATAGGAACTGGGCGGAAATTCAGCGGGTATCGGCGCGTCGCGCAATGATTGCGCGCCCGCATGTCCCACCCCCAAGGCAGTGACGGCGCAGGCCAACAGGGCAAACTTTTTCAGAGACATGTAACCCCCCGGTTCAATTCCCTGAATCGTGCCTTATTTTTGACGCTTAGTAAACAGTTATTGGCTTATTTTGTACCAAACATCCGGTCACCCGCATCCCCTAGTCCGGGCACGATATATCCCTTGTCGTTCAGCCGCTCGTCGAGTGCCCCGGTCGTGATCGGCACATCGGGATGCGCTTGGGCCATCCGCGCGACACCTTCGGGGGCCGCGAGCAGGCACAGAAAACGGATATCTCGTGCGCCTTTGGCTTTGAGCATCGACACCGCCGCCGCAGAGGAGTTGCCGGTGGCCAGCATCGGATCGACCACGATGGTCCGGCGTGTCTCCAGCCCGGCAGGGAGTTTGGCGTAATACTCCACCGGTTTGAGCGTTACCTCGTCACGGTAGAGCCCGATGAAGCCGACACGGGCCGATGGAATAAGATCCAGCATACCGTCGAGCAGCCCATTGCCCGCCCGCAGGATCGACACCAGCGCCAGTTTCGGCCCGGCCAGCACGGGGGCGTCCATCTCGACCAGCGGCGTCGTTATGCGCGCGGTCGTAAGCTCCAGGTCGCGGGTCACCTCGTAGGCCAGAAGCTGGCTGATCTCGCGCAGCAACTGCCGGAACTGCGCGGTCGGCGTGTCTGCCTTGCGCATCAGGGTCAGCTTGTGCTGCACCAGCGGGTGGGTGGCGATGGTCAGGTGATCGGCCATGCGGCGGGCTCCGGTCTGTGGCGGCGTGCTCTTCTGTGTTCCAGAAAAGAACGCGCAGGGCAACGCCGGGATTGCGGCGAGGCGCGGCAAAGTGCAAGCTGCCCTTGCATGATTGACGCCGCGTGATATGGATGATGGCGATATAGTTTAGCATTAAACTAAATTCGCGGCAGGGAGGGTGGCCATGACCGACAACCAGAACGATGCCCCGCGTCAGGCGGCGCTCGACTACCATGAATTCCCCAAGCCCGGAAAGCTGGAGATCCGCGCCACCAAGCCGATGGCCAATGGTCGCGACCTCGCGCGCGCCTATTCTCCGGGCGTCGCTGAGGCCTGTCTCGAGATCAAGACAGACCCCAAAACTGCCAGCCGCTACACCGCACGCGGCAATCTGGTGGGGGTCGTCACCAATGGCAGCGCGGTTCTGGGTCTTGGAAACATAGGCGCACTCGCCTCCAAGCCTGTGATGGAGGGCAAGGCCGTGCTCTTCAAGAAATTCGCCAATATCGACTGTTTCGATATCGAGCTGGACGAAACCGACCCCGAAAAGCTGGCCGAGATCGTCTGCGCGCTCGGACCCACATTCGGCGCGATCAACCTCGAAGACATCAAGGCCCCGGATTGTTTCATCGTTGAACGAATTTGCCGCGAGCGGATGGATATCCCGGTTTTCCATGATGACCAACACGGCACGGCCATTGTCGTGGGGGCGGCAGCCACCAACGCGCTGCATGTCGCGGGCAAGCGGTTCGAGGATATCAAGATCGCCTCGGCGGGTGGCGGTGCGGCGGGGATCGCCTGTCTCAACATGCTGCTCAAGCTCGGGGTCAAGCGCGAGAATATCTGGCTCTGCGATATTCATGGGCTGGTCTATGAGGGCCGGGCCGAGGACATGAACCCCGAAAAGGCTGCCTTCGCGCAGAAAAGCGACCTGCGCAGCCTCGATGAGGTGATCGCGGGGGCGGATCTGTTCCTCGGGCTGTCGGGTCCGAATGTCGTGACACCTGACATGGTGCGCAGCATGGCCAAGCGCCCGGTGGTCTTTGCCCTCGCCAACCCCAACCCCGAGATCATGCCGGATGCCGCGCGCGCGGCCGTCCCGGATGCGATCATCGCCACGGGCCGGTCGGATTTTCCCAATCAGGTCAACAACGTGCTGTGCTTCCCGTTCATCTTTCGCGGCGCGCTCGACGTGGGCGCGACCGAGATCAACGACGCGATGCAGGTGGCCTGCGTGCAAGGAATCGCCGAACTGGCCCGCGCCTCGACAAGCGCCGAAGCGGCCGCGGCCTATCGCGGCGAGCAGATGACATTTGGCGCTGATTACCTCATTCCCAAGCCGTTCGATCCGCGCCTGTCTGGCATCGTGTCCTCTGCCGTGGCCGGCGCCGCGATGGAGACCGGGGTCGCCGCGCGCCCGATTGCCGATCTGGAGCAATACAAGGCCGATCTGGATGCCAGCGTGTTCAAGTCGGCGCTGCTCATGCGCCCGGTCTTCGAGGCGGCACGCACCGCCGCCCGGCGCATCGTCTTTGCCGAGGGCGAGGATGAGCGCGTGTTGCGTGCCGCTCAGGCGATCCTGGAGGAAACCACCGAGCAACCGATCCTGATCGGTCGCCCCGACGTTATCGCCCGGCGCTGCGAGCGTGCGGGGCTCTCGATCCGCCCGGAGCGGGATTTCAACATCGTGAACCCGGAAAACGACCCGCGCTATCGCGATTACTGGGAAACCTATCACCGCGTCATGGCGCGGCGCGGTGTCACCCCCGACCTGGCTCGCGCGATCATGCGCACAAATACAACCGCCATCGGCGCGGTCATGGTGCAGCGCGACGAGGCCGATTGCCTGATCTGCGGCACGTTCGGGGAATTCCGCTGGCACATGAATTACGTCAATCAGGTGCTGGGCAGCGAGATGCATCATCCGCATGGTGCGTTGAGCCTGGTCATTCTCGAGGATGGGCCGCTCTTTATCGCTGATACGCATGTTCGAGTGCGCCCCGAGCCGGCCGACCTGGCCGAAACGGCGATCGGGGCAGCCCGCCATGTCCGCCGCTTCGGGATCGCGCCCAAGGTCGCCTTCTGCTCGCAATCGCAATTCGGCAATCAGCAAGACGAAGGCGGCAAGCGGCTGCGCGCGGCCCTGGTCCTGCTTGACGAGGCGCCGCGCGATTTCAGCTATGAGGGCGAGATGAATATCGACGCGGCCCTTGACCCCGAGTTGCGCGAGCGGCTTTTGCCCGGCAACCGGATGGAGGGGGCGGCGAATGTGCTGATCTTCGCCAATTCCGATGCCGCCTCCGGGGTGCGTAATATCCTCAAGATGAAGGCGGGTGGGCTCGAGGTTGGGCCGATCCTGATGGGGATGGGCAACCGCGCGCATATCGTGACGCCGTCGATCACCGCGCGGGGGCTGCTGAACATGGCGGCCATCGCGGGCACTCCGGTGGCGCACTACGGATAGAATCGCGGATTTGCAGTAAAATATTTGCACATTTGCAAATCCGTCTCAGTGTTTGAGCCGTGCGCATAAAATCTTGAGGTTTGCAAAAATTTGCAGACCCTAAACCCTGATTTCTGCAAAATTTCTGCGGCCTTGTGTCCCGAGGTCATCCATGACGCTTGCCCGATGGCAGGGTGATCCGTAACACATGTGCAACGGATCGGAGGAGGATACGATGGGATACAACGAGGTTTATGACCGCTCTATAGCGGACCCCGAGGGCTTCTGGCTGGACGAGGCGGACAAGATCGACTGGGTTCAAAAACCCTCCAAGGCCCTGTTTGACGACAACGCCCCGATTTACGAATGGTTCAGCGACGGGCTGGTGAATACCTGCTGGAACGCGGTGGACCGGCATGTCGAGGCCGGGCACGGTGCGCAGGCGGCGATCATCCACGACAGCCCTGTCACCGGCACCAAGCATCGGATCAGCTATGCGCAGCTGCGCAGCCGGGTGGCCCGTTTGGCGGGGGCGCTGCGCGCGAAGGGCGTGGATAAGGGCGACCGCGTCATCATCTACATGCCGATGGTGCCCGAGGCGCTCGAGGCGATGCTGGCCTGCGCGCGCATCGGCGCGGTGCATTCCGTGGTCTTCGGTGGGTTCGCCGCGCACGAGTTGGCGGTGCGGATCGACGATTGCACCCCCAAGGCGATCATCGCCGCCTCCGGCGGGATCGAGCCGGGGCGCGTTGTGCATTACAAGCCGCTGCTGGACGGTGCCATCGAGCAGGCCGCCCACAAGCCCGATTTCTGCGTGATCTTCCAGCGCGAGGAAGAGGTGGCCAAGCTCATCGAGGGCCGCGATTATGACTGGCACGCCTTTCAGTACGGGGTCGAGCCCGCCGAGTGTGTGCCGGTCGAGGGCAACCACCCGGCCTATATCCTCTACACCTCTGGCACCACTGGCGCGCCCAAGGGCGTGGTGCGGCCCACCGGCGGGCATCTGGTGGCGCTCAACTGGACGATGAAGAACATCTATAATGTCGATCCGGGCGAGGTGTTCTGGGCCGCGTCGGACGTGGGCTGGGTCGTGGGCCACAGCTATATCTGCTACGGGCCGCTCATCCACGGCAACACCACGATCGTGTTCGAGGGCAAGCCCGTCGGCACGCCCGACGCGGGCACGTTCTGGCGGGTCATTTCCGAGCATAAGGTAAAGAGTTTCTTCACCGCCCCCACGGCGCTGCGCGCGATCAAGCGTGACGACCCGGAGGCCAGGGAACTGCAGAACTACGACATCTCCTGTCTGCGCGCGCTCTATTTGGCGGGGGAACGCGCCGATCCCGATACGATCAACTGGGCTGCCGACAAGATGGGCGTGCCGGTCTATGACCACTGGTGGCAGACGGAAACCGGCTGGACCATCGCCGGTAACCCTGCAGGCGTCGAGGCGTTGTCGGTCAAGGTCGGCTCGCCCACCGTGGCGATGCCCGGCTACGACGTGCAGATCCTCGACGAGGGCGGACACGAGGTGCCGGCGGGCACGCTCGGGGCGATCGCGGTCAAGCTGCCGCTGCCCCCGGGCACGCTGCCGACCCTGTGGAACGCCGAAGACCGCTACCGCAAATCCTATCTCACCACCTTTCCCGGCTACTACGAAACCGGCGACGCGGGGATGAAGGACGAGGACGGCTATCTGTGGATCATGGCGCGTACCGATGATGTGATCAACGTCGCAGGTCACCGGCTCAGCACCGGCGCGATGGAGGAGGTTCTGGCCTCGCACCCGGACGTGGCCGAATGCGCGGTGATCGGGGTGAGCGACACGCTCAAGGGGCAGGCTCCGGTCGGCTTTGTCTGCCTGACCAAGGGCGTGAACCGCCCGCATGCCGAGGTGACTGCCGAATGCGTCAAGCTGGTGCGGGATCAGATCGGGCCCGTGGCCGCGTTCAAGCTGGCTGTGGTGGTGGACCGTCTGCCCAAGACGCGCTCGGGCAAGATTTTGCGCGCGATCATGGTCAAGATCGCCGACAGTCAGGATTACAAGATGCCCGCGACCATAGACGATCCGGCCATTCTGGATGAGGTCAAAGAGGCTTTGCAGGGCATCGGATTGGCGAAATAAGCGAACGCGCGCCGGAACAGCCCCGGCGCGCGCCTTGTGACGTCAGGCCGCCGCGCGGTCCATGTCGCGCAGGGCTGAAAGCATGTGCTCGGCCACCCCGGCAGAGGAATCGGGGTTCTGACCGGTCACGATCCGGTCGTCGCGCACCGCGAAGCCGCAGAAATCCTCGACACCGGATTCGAACTCCGCGCCTTGTTCGCGCAGCGCATCTTCGAGCAGGTATGGCACGACATCGGAGAGGCCCGCGGCACGCTCTTCGGAATTGGTGAAGCCGTTGACGCGCCGCCCCTTGATCAGCGGTGTGCCATCGCTGCGCTTGGCCTCGATCAACCCGGCCGGACCGTGGCACACCGCACCCACAACGCCGCCGTTTTCATGCACTGTTGCAACCGCCTTGGCCACCGCAGGGGTCTGGCGCAGATCCCACATGGTGCCATGCCCGCCGGGCAGGAACACCGCGTCATAATGTGACGCATCAACCTTGCTCACGGCGGCGGTGGCGTTCAGAGCCTGCATGGCCTGTTTGTCCTGCATGAACCGTGTCACGGCTTCGGCGCGCGCGCTCGGGTCCTCGTCGGATGAAGGATCGGCCGGGGGTTGACCGCCAAGCGGACTGGCCAGATCGACCTTATAGCCCGCATCGCGGAACGCCCAATATGGCACAGCCATCTCCTCCCAGTAAAAGCCGGTCGGCGCGCCGTCCTCTCCCATTCGGTCGCAGGATGTGAGGATCATCAGTATGCGTGTCATCTTGAACACTCCTTTTCGGTTCGGTTGGTTGTGTGACACCCGGGACTAGCCGTGGGCGTGATCTGTGTTGCGTGGGTCCATCATGCCTGCCTTGACGCCGAGGCGGATCAGGATGACGTTGACCGGGTAGGCGGCGATCAGCCCGCAACTCAGCGAGACGATCATCGAGGACCAGAACAGAACCTGACCTGGTCCTGCACTGCCTGCGAGCGTCAGGTCTACGCCAATCGCCACGATCTCCATGATGGTGATGCTTGGGGTTTCCGAATAGACCGCATCACGCGCCGCCTGACCAAAACTCGTGCCCTCCTGCATGAGCGGGCCGACGGTCAGCGCGAAACCCGCCGCGTAGGCAAAGGCAAAGGTGATGAGCGCGGTCGCCACGGTTGGTGCCGCCAGCACACCGACCGCCAGCGTGAGACCCACGATCTCACCCAACCCGCAGCCGGAATAGCAATGCGCCACCGACCGCGCCGCGCGGCGCCATTGGCCATCGGTGGCGATCTCCTTGCGACCCGACCACCAGTAGACCGAGAGGCCCAGAGGCCCGGAATAAAAGACCGTGAGCGCCCAGACCCATTTCATCAATGGCATGAGATGCGCATTGCGCATCCTCAAGTCTCTGATCACGATGGCGAGGCTGGGCACCATCAGAAGGGCCCAGGCTACCAGAAACCAGGGGCTTTGCAGAAGAGTAACGAATTCTGTGTAACTCTGCTTCATGTCCCGTCACGTAAGCAGGCACGCAGGTCTTTAAACCCTTGGGCAGACGTGGGGCGGATATGCGCTGATCACGCTTTTACCGGATCATACGAAACGCCGCGCTGGCCCGGTCGCTACGGAATACCCCGCGCGGGGCGTCCGCGCGGGGGCCAAAGCCCGGCAGGCCGGGCAGGAGGAGGACCGGTACTCGCCTAGGATGAACGCGCGCTCAGAACCGATACTTCAACGGGGCTTGGAACGAGGCTGGTCAGCGCGGCTGGATCGCTTTGACCCGGCGTGTCCCGCTCCTGATACGCAACACTCCCCATGATCATAAGACCTCCCAGAAGAAGTAACCTGACGGTGTTCTTGACCCGCATGACCGCGCTCCTCTTGATCCTGGCGTCACAGACCTGCACGTGGCAGGTGAGACCAGATTGTGGTGGCGCGCGCGGACAGGCAATAACGCGGGGTTGATATTGGATAACACAGGGTCTTTTCGCCGCGGTGCAATAGTTTATCTATGCTTTAGGAGATTGCCGATGCGCCTTGTTTTCATGACCCTTCTTGCCTGTCTGGTCTGTGCCATGCCCGAAACACCCCATGCCGGCCCAGACGTGAGCGGCTATGCTCCGCCGCCGCTTGGCGAATACCGTTTCATCAGTGATCAGGTGATGGGCGGTGTGTCCGAAGGCGAGGCGCAGGTCGAACGGGAGGGCGGCGTGCCGTATCTGCATTTGACCGGCACAGTCAGCACCGCCAATCGCGGTGGCTTTTTGCAGGCGCGGGTCAAGCTTGACGCACCGATTCCGCAGGAGGCACGGGGCGTTGTGTTGCGTGTCAGGGGTACGGGCGGGCGATATTTCGTGCATTTGCGCACGCGCGGCACGCTATTGCCCTGGCAATACTATCAGGCTGGTTTCGAGACGACGTCCGACTGGCAGGAGGTTCGCATTCCCTTCACAGCCTTTGCCGCCTCGGGTGCGCTCTTGCGCGATACGCCTGACCCCACGAGCGTCACCAGCCTTGCGGCAGTGGCCTATGGACGGGATCACGTGGCGGATTTGTCGTTTCGGTGGGTTGGGCTGTATTGAGCGGCGTGTGCACGGCGGACCGTGCCGGCGTCAGGTGAATTGCTCGCGCAGCAGCCTTTCCTCCAGACCATGGCCCGGATCGAACAGGATTCGATGTGTGACGCGGGTTTCCGAGCGGATTTCCACCCAAAGCACATTTTCGACCCACCGGCTGTCGGCATCCGCCATGACCGGGCGCTTTTCGGGGTCGATCACATCGAACCGTACCTGCGCGGTTTTCGGCAAGAGCGCCCCACGCCAGCGGCGCGGACGAAAGGCCGCCACCGCCGTCAGCGCAAGCACGTCCGAACCGATTGGCAGGATCGGACCGTGGGCGCTGTTGTTATAGGCTGTCGATCCGGCCGGTGTGGCGACGAGCGCGCCGTCGCAGACCAGCTCTTCCAGCCTTAGACGCCCGTCGATGCTGATCCGCAGCTTGGCCGCCTGCGGGCCTGCGCGCAACAGCGACACCTCATTGATCGCCAGCGCCTCGTGGATCGTGCCGTCGGGGGATTCCGCCGTCATGCTCAGAGGGTTGATTACCTCTTCTTCTGCAGCCGTAAGCCGCTCCATCAGGTCGGTTTCGCTGTATTCATTCATCAGAAAGCCGACGGTGCCGCGGTTCATGCCGTAAACCGGTGCGCCCAGGCCCTGGGTGCGGTGCAATGTGTGCAGCATGAACCCGTCGCCGCCAAGCGCCACGATGACATCTGCGTTCTCTTCAGGCACATGCCCAAAGCGTGCAACAAGCGCCGCGCGGGCGGTTTGTGCGACGGGCATGTCGCTGGCGACAAAAGCGATCTTGCGGCTCATGCCAAAGTCCTGTTTCCCAAAGGCGATGCATTGGCGTGGATCGAACCACAATTCCCGCACCAAGACCAGCCGTGCCGGTCCTGCAATTGAATTCGTCGCTTTACATTCTTTCAAAACGGACGAGTTTCCTTTAGGAAATCGAAAATTCACCCTCTGCCGGAGTTGTTCACATGCCCCATGACGGAAATCAGCCTGTAGCGGATAAAGGCTTTTTCACTGAATCTCTCGCCTCTCGCGATCCCGATCTTTTCGGGGCGATCCGACAGGAGCTGGGTCGTCAGCGCGACGAGATCGAGCTGATCGCCTCCGAGAACATCGTCTCTGCCGCCGTGATGGAGGCGCAGGGCAGCGTGATGACCAACAAATACGCTGAAGGATACCCGGGTCGGCGCTACTACGGTGGCTGTCAATATGTCGATATCGCAGAAAACCTCGCCATCGAGCGGGCCTGTGAACTGTTTGGCTGCGGTTTCGCCAACGTGCAGCCCAATTCGGGCAGTCAGGCCAATCAGGGCGTGTTCACGGCCTTGCTGAAACCCGGCGATACCATTCTGGGCATGAGCCTTGATGCCGGTGGGCACTTGACCCATGGCGCGGCGCCGAACCAGTCAGGCAAGTGGTTCAACGCGGTGCAATACGGCGTGCGCCGCCAGGATAACCTGATCGACTATGATCAGGTGCAGTCACTCGCCACCGAGCATCAGCCCAAGCTGATTATCGCCGGTGGCTCGGCCATCCCGCGCCAGATCGACTTTGCCAAGATGCGGGAAATCGCTGACTCGGTCGGGGCTTACCTGCATGTGGACATGGCGCATTTCGCCGGTCTCGTGGCCGCGGGCGAGCATCCCAGCCCGTTCCCGCATGCGCATGTGGCGACCACCACGACACACAAGACGCTGCGCGGGCCGCGCGGCGGCATGATCCTGACGAATGACGAGGCGCTGGCCAAGAAATTCAACTCGGCGATCTTTCCCGGCATCCAGGGCGGGCCGCTGATGCATGTGATCGCGGCCAAGGCCGTGGCGTTTGGAGAGGCGCTGCGCCCCGAATTCAAGACGTATATCCAACAGGTTGTCAAAAATGCGCAGGCGCTGTCGGATCAACTGATCAAGGGCGGGCTGGATACGGTGACCCACGGCACCGATACCCATGTCGTTCTGGTTGATCTGCGTCCCAAGGGCGTCACCGGCAATATCGTCGACAAGGCACTGGGCCGCGCGCACATCACCTGCAACAAGAACGGCGTGCCGTTCGACCCGGAAAAACCCACTGTGACCAGTGGGATACGGCTTGGCAGCCCGGCGGGCACGACGCGTGGTTTCGGCGAGGCGGAGTTCCGTCAGATCGCGGACTGGATCATCGAGGTGGTCGATGGTCTGGCGGCGAATGGCGAAGAGGGCAACGCCGCGGTCGAGTCCAAGGTGAAGGCCGAGGTCGAGGCGCTCTGCGCGCGCTTCCCGCTTTATCCGAACCTCTGAACCGGATCATAGATGATAAAACCCCGCGCTGCCTCTGTGCTGCGCGGGGTTCTTTTTATCTCAACGTTGAATTGCAGGTTTCCTAGCCTGCGCCCTGCCAGCGGATGAGGGCATAGATCAACCCGCCCAAGACCATCAGGTTCAGCACGATGCCACCCAAGAGACGCAAGACTGCCGTCTTACGCGCCTCGCGCGGGTCCAGCGTGTCGAGATAGCGATGCATATCGGTGAAGGCATTGTTCACGCCCGACATATCCAGAACCCGGGCAAGTTTGGGATGGGCCATCCAGTCTTGCGCGCCGAGGATAATCTGACCGGCCCGGCGTTGGCGACGGGGCAGACGCCGCCCGGCGCGGCGCAACTGTCGCTCGAGCGTCGCACCGCGCAGGCGCATCCTGTCCGATAGTGCGGTTTGCAGTCGCACAACTTTCGCCTGAAACTCTTCTGTATCAATCACTTGGTCGCCCCTTTGGCCAGAGTGTAGCGGTCTGTTGCGGGTCGCTCAAGGGGGCTGGTCATTGATCCTGCGGGGCGATATTCAAGTCCTATGTTGAACCGGATCGAACATGGTGCACCGACTGACAGGCCCGGTCTAGTGATCGTTCACGGACTTTATGGCTCGGGTCGGAACTGGGGGGTGATCGCGAAACGCCTCGCGGACAGCCGTCATGTGGTTGCCGTGGATCAACGCAATCACGGGGCAAGTCTCTGGTTTGACACGCACTCCTACGAGGACATGGCCGCCGATCTGGCCGAGGTGATCGAGGATATCGGTGCCCCCTGCGACGTCCTGGGGCATTCGATGGGGGGCAAGGCGGCGATGGTGCTGGCGCTGACGCGGCCCGATCTGGTCAACAGCCTGATCGTGGCAGATATTGCGCCTGTCGCCTATGAGCACACCCAGATACAGTATATCGAGGCGATGAAAGCGGTGGATCTGTCGCGGGTCGAGCGGCGCTCTGACGCCGCCGAACAATTGCGCGAGACGGTGGACAACCCCGCGCTTGTCCCATTTTTCTTGCAGGCGATCGACGTGACCGAGAAACGCTGGTTGCTGAACCTCGACACGTTGGCGCGCGAGATGCCGAAGATCCTGAGCTTTCCCGAGATGTCAGAGTCTTATGACGGGCGCACCCTGTTCCTGAGCGGCGCGGAGTCGGACTATGTCGGGCGCGCGCATCGCGACCGGATCAAGGCGCTGTTCCCAGCGGCGCAATTCGCCAAAATCCCCGGCGCGGGCCATTGGCTGCATGCCGAGAAGCCGCGCGAATTCGAGGCGGCAGTGCGCACATGGCTTGAGGGCTGAGCGCGGTGATCAGCCGTCCTCGTAGAGCATTTTCGTCACCACCCATGTCACCGGAATGGCCGCGATAAAGCCGAGGGCGGCGGCGATCAGGATCGGGATCAGCGTGTCCTGTCCTATCACGAGAGCCGCGATGACGGCGGATCCCGCGATGGTGGAGCCGATGAAAAGATGCAGGATGAAACCAAGGCGCAGCATGGGGTTCTCCGGGTCTGAGGATCGTTGCGGCGATTATTAGGCGCGGTTTTCGGTGCGCGCCTTGATCTGGGTCACGATTGTCCGGATTTACAGGCGCGGGTCGCGCGGGCTATCCTTGTCGGATTGCTACATGCGGGAGACGCCCCATCACCGATAAACGCAGCCATGTGGACAAGGTCCTCGAACAGTCGCAATCGGCCTCGGCCCCGGCGCGGTCGCGGGTGGTTGCGTCGTGGCGGCGCTCGATGCTCACGCATGGGCTGGACCCCGCAGAGCGGCGCGCGCCCGAACGGGTGGAGGAGACCGAGTTGCGGCAGCGGCAGGCGGGGTTGGAGCAGTTCCTGCAAGTGGCCGCGCCGAAGCTGGATCAACTTTTCGGTCTGCTGGGACATTCGGGCTGTGCGGTGCTGCTGACCGATGCCGAGGGGGTTGTGCTCGATCAGCGCTGTGCCGAGGGAGATGCGTCGATCTTCGAGGATTGGGGGCTGTGGCAGGGGGCCGACTGGTCCGAGGCGGCAGAGGGCACCAACGGGATCGGCACCTGCATCGCCGAGGATCGCCGCGTCATCATCCATCGCGACGAGCATTTCCTGGCGCGCAACACCGCGATGAGCTGCATGGATGCGCCGATCTACGGGGCCGATGGCCGCATCATGGCGGCGCTCGACGTGTCCTCGGCGCGGTCGGATCAGACCGAGGCATTCAACCGGCTGATTGGCGCAATGGTGGCGCAGACCGCGCGGCAGATCGAGGCCGACAATTTCCGCGCCGCCTATCCGCGCGCCCGCATCCTCTATGCCGACCATGACGACAGCGAGGCGGCGATGCTGCTGGCGGTGGATGGCGACGATATCGTCGTGGGGGCCACACGTGCCGCGCGCAAGGCGTTCGGTCTGGGGCAGGCGGTGGCGATCCGACCGGTGCCCGCGAGCGATATTTTCGGCCGTGAGGACGGGCCACGCGGCTTTGAGAAAGCCGAGCGCGCGGCGGTGATTCGGGCGCTGGCACGGGCCGGGGGCAATGTCTCGGAGGCCGCGCGCGCGCTCGGGATCGGACGCGCGACGCTCTATCGGCGGATGAAACGGCTGGGTTTCAACGAAAGCATCGGCGACCTGTCTCAGGATTGAGACAGGTGCGCCCGCCCGTCCTCCGCGCATGGGGTGACGCGGGGTGGTGTGGTGCGCAGGGTAGCCTCATTCCCCGGCGGAGGACCGGGGACAACCGGAGGAAACCCAATGAACGAGATGACACAGGTGGCGGGCCAGCAGGGCGCGCCCTTCAAATCCCATTACGACAATTTCATCGGCGGCGCGTTCGTGCCCCCCGTGAACGGGCGCTATTTCGAGAATATCACGCCCATCACCGGCGCGGTCGTCTGCGAGGTGGCGCGCTCGGACGCGGCGGATGTGGAACTGGCGCTCGATGCCGCCCATGCCGCAAAGGACGCCTGGGGCCGGACCTCGGCCACCGAACGGTCGAACATCCTGCTCAAGATCGCCGATGTCATGGAGGCCAATCTTGAGATTATCGCGCAGGCCGAGACATGGGACAACGGCAAGCCCATCCGCGAGACGATGGCCGCCGATATTCCGCTGGCGGTTGACCATTTCCGCTATTTCGCAGGCGTTTTGCGCGGGCAGGAAGGCAGCATGTCCGAGATCGACCAGGATACGGTCGCCTATCACTTCCACGAGCCGCTTGGCGTCGTGGGGCAGATCATCCCGTGGAATTTCTCGATCCTGATGGCGGCGTGGAAGCTCGCGCCGGCGCTGGCGGCGGGCAATTGCATCGTGCTGAAACCGGCGGAACAGACGCCTGCCGCGATCATGGTTCTGGCCGAACTGATTGACGATCTGCTGCCTGCGGGCGTGCTCAACATCGTCAACGGCATGGGGGCCGAGGTGGGCGCGCCGCTCGCGAGATCGCCGCGCATCGCCAAAATCGCCTTTACCGGCTCGACCGAGACCGGGCGCAAGATCATGCAGGCCGCGACCGAGAACCTCATCCCCGTCACGCTGGAGCTGGGCGGCAAGTCGCCCAACATCTTCTTTTCCGACGTGATGGCGCAGGATGATGCCTTCCTCGACAAGGCGGTCGAGGGGTTCGTGCTTTTTGCCTTCAATCAGGGTGAGGTCTGCACCTGCCCGAGCCGCGCGCTTATTCAGGAGGATATCTACGAGGAATTCATCGCCCGCTGCATCGCGCGCGTTAAGGCGATCAAGCAGGGCGATCCGCGCGACCCCGAAACGATGGTGGGCGCACAAGCGAGCGCCGAGCAGCAGGACAAGATCATGTCCTACCTGACCATCGGTGTCGAAGAGGGGGCCGAGGTGCTGGTCGGCGGGCAGGCCGCGCGCTTCGACGGTGACCTCTCGGGCGGCTATTACGTGCAGCCCACGATTCTCAAGGGGCACAACAAGATGCGGGTGTTTCAGGAGGAAATCTTCGGCCCCGTCGTCAGCGTCACCACCTTCAAGGACGAGGCCGAGGCGCTCGCCATCGCCAATGACACGATGTACGGGCTTGGGGCCGGTGTCTGGACCCGCGACGGCAGCCGCGCCTACCGCTTTGGCCGCGCGATCGAGGCGGGGCGTGTCTGGGTCAACAACTATCACGCCTATCCGGCACATGCGGCCTTTGGCGGCTACAAGCAGTCTGGCGTCGGGCGCGAGAACCACAAGATGATGCTCGACCACTATCAGCAGACCAAGAACATGCTGGTCAGCTACAATCCCAACAAGCTCGGTTTTTTCTGAGGCTGTAAGCGTAACGAGTGCTGGCCGTCGGGGAAACCCGGCGGCCTTTTTCGTGGGGCGGCATGGGGGTTTGCGGGCCGTGCTGCGGGGCTATAAAGAAGACAAAGACAAATGGGAGAGACGCGACATGAAATGGCTGATGATCGGGCTTGTCGCCTGCACGGGTCTGGCTGCCTGCGAGACGGTGCAAGGTGCCGGGCGCGACCTGCAGAACGCAGGCCGCGCGGTGGAGCAGGCCGCAGAGTAAGCCGGTCTCAGACCTCGGGTTTCGAGGGATCTGGGATCAGGCCGCCTTCTTGGGTGTGATCGAAATTCGGGTCCTTGCGCTTGACCCGGCGGGAGATCAGATAGGCCAACGGCCATGCGGCAAGCGCGCCCACAGCGGCAGCGCCGCCAATGGCGGGCCAAGTGTAGTAGCCGAATGCCATAACGGTGATGACCAGCCCGCCTACGGTTACGGGCCCGGTGGCAAGGGTGAGATACAGACTCAGACGGTCCATGATGGTCCTCCTTTCGCTGTACCCTTAGACGTGGGAATGTAGGAGGGGCCGTGTCAAGGGGGGCGCTAGATGCGCTTCTTGACGAACTCCGTCAGGATCACGATGCGCTGGCCTTCGACGCGGCCTTCGATGTGGGCCGGATTGTCGGGAACAAGCGAGATGCCGCGTACCGCCGTGCCGCGCTTGGCGGTGAAACTGGCGCCTTTTACGGGCAGGTCCTTGATCAGCACCACGGTATCGCCCTGCATCAGCGGTACGCCGTTGCTGTCGCGATGGCCGCTATCACGGGCGATGTTCTCGACCCAGGCGCGGGTGTCGTCATCGAGCCAGAGCTGCCCCGCCAGATCGCGCGCCCAGTCGTGCTCTGAAAGGCGGTCCAGCATGCGCGCGGCGAGGACCTGCGTGGCGGCATTCTCGGACCACATCGCGGCGGCAAGACAGCGCCAGTGGTCGGGGTCGGGCGTACCCGTGATCTGGTCCGTACAGGTTCCACAGAGCGCGGCACTCGCCCCGTCCGGGCCGCCGGTCACGGGGGTGTCTGTCAGCGGGGCATCGGCAGAGCAAAGCGCACAGGTCATGGGAGAGATGTCCGGGATACGGGATGTGTTGCCACCGCTATAGGCGCAATGCAGCGGCGGGGGAAGGGGATAACCCACCTATGCGAGCGGTGCGGGATGGCGGTTTGGCAGCCATCCTAAAGGGGCGTTGGACATCCGTGACATCACGCCCCCAAACCCTCAATCATCCATCTTCAATGCCGAAATGAACGCCTCCTGCGGGATCTCCACCCGTCCGAACTGGCGCATCTTCTTCTTGCCGGCCTTCTGCTTTTCCAGCAGCTTCTTCTTCCGCGTGGCATCGCCGCCATAGCATTTCGCCGTCACGTCCTTGCGCAGCGCCGAGAGTGTCTCGCGGGCGATGACCTTGCCGCCGATGGCCGCCTGAATGGGGATCTTGAACATGTGGCGGGGGATCAGGTCTTTCAGTTTCTCGCACATCGCCCGCCCGCGCTGTTCGGCGCGGTCGCGGTGGACCATCATCGACAACGCATCGACCGGCTCGTCATTGACGAGGACCTGCATCTTCACGAGATTGTCGGCGCGGTAGCCTTCGAGCTGATAATCGAAGGATGCATAGCCCTTGGTCACCGATTTCAGCCGGTCGTAGAAGTCGAACACCACCTCGTTCAAGGGCAGGTCGTAGACCACCATCGCGCGGGCCCCGGCATAGGTCATATCAAGCTGAATGCCGCGCCGGTCCTGGCAAAGCTTGAGCACGTCGCCGAGATACTCGTCGGGCACCAGGATCGTCGCCTTGATGCGCGGCTCCTCGACATGGTCGACATGGCTGGGGTCGGGCATGTCGGCGGGGTTGTGCAATTCGCGTTCTTCGCCATCCTTCATGAAGAGGTGATATACGACCGAAGGCGCGGTGGTGATCAGTTCGATATCGTACTCGCGCTCGACCCGGTCGCGGATCACCTCAAGATGCAGTAGCCCCAGAAAGCCGCAGCGGAAGCCGAACCCGAGCGCGGCGGAACTTTCCATCTCGTAGCTGAAGGAGGCGTCGTTCAGCGCCAGTTTCTCGATCGCGTCGCGCAGGTCTTCGAACTGCGCGGAATCGACCGGGAAGAGGCCGCAGAACACCACCGGCACCGAGGGTTTGAAGCCCGGAAGCGCCTTGTCGCAGGGGCGTTTGACATGGGTGATTGTGTCGCCGACGCGGGTGTCGCGGACCTGCTTGATCGAGGCGGTGATGAAGCCGATCTCGCCCGGACCCAATTCATCGACCACGGTCATGGCCGGGCGGAACACGCCGATGCGCTCGACATTGTAGGTGGCATCGGTCTGGAGCATGCGAATCCGGTCGCCCTTTTTCATCACGCCGTCCATGATCCGCACCAGCACGACCACGCCAAGATAGAGGTCGTACTTGCTGTCCACCAGCATCGCCTTGAGCGGCGCGTCGCGGTCGCCTGCGGGCGGCGGAAGGTGGGCGATGATCGCCTCCAGCACCTCGCGGATGCCTTGGCCCGTCTTGGCTGAAACCGGTATCGCGCCCGAGGCGTCGATGCCGATCACCTCTTCGATCTGTTCCGCCACCCGGTCGAGATCCGAGGCGGGCAGGTCGATCTTGTTGAGCACCGGCACCAGCTCGTGACCCGCGTCGATCGCCTGATAGACATTGGCCAGCGTTTGCGCCTCGACACCCTGCGTGCTGTCGACCACCAGGAGCGAGCCCTCGACCGCGCGCATCGAGCGGCTGACCTCGTAGGAGAAATCCACGTGACCGGGCGTGTCGATCAGGTTGAGCACGTATTGCTGACCGTCGTCGGACGAATAGTCGATGCGGACGGTGTTGGCCTTGATGGTGATGCCGCGCTCGCGCTCGATATCCATACTGTCGAGCAACTGCTCTTTCATGTCCCGTTCGGCGACCGTGTCCGTCATCTGGATCAGCCGGTCGGCAAGGGTGGATTTACCGTGGTCGATATGCGCCACGATGGAGAAATTGCGGATGTGCGAGAGCGGTGTCATGGCTCTCGCATATGTATGGGAATGGGGGGTTGGTCAAGGTGGATTGCGGGAATGGGGCGCCTGAGCCGCATGGATTCCGCGCGCGTCGGAGGGGCGATATGTGATAGGCTCGGATCAGGCAGACAAGGAGGCGATCATGGCGGAGGTCAAGGCGGTGTCGGTGCGTGTCGAGGGCCGGGTGCAGGGAGTGAGCTTTCGCGCCTGGACGCAGGTCGAAGCGCAGGGGCGCGGGCTGTCTGGCTGGGTGCGCAACGCGGCCGATGGCTCTGTTCTGGCGCATCTGGAAGGGCCGGGCGCAGAGGTCGACGCGATGCTTGCGGCGCTGCACAAGGGCCCGCCTGCGGCGGTCGTGCGTGCGGTGACGGTGGATGACGCGGCACCCGAGGGCGCGTCGCATTTCGATATCCGGCGGTAACGGTGGGGAGTCGGGCGGTGGGTCAGTTTGGCCTGAACCCGACATACGCACCACCCGCGCGAAACGCACCGAAGGTGCCGCGCGATCGCAGGGCCGTCCCGCGGCCTGGCGATTTGATAGCTTGCGCAACGTGTTGAGTTCAGGATGACTTGGCTGGGATAAAGTGCGGGCATCAGCCGTTGCGTCGCCAGTCCCCGGCCCTGCGACCGCGCGGCACCTTCTGGCGGGGTGCTATGTCCGCTTCAGGCCAACACCTCCCTCGCCGCTCAGTCCCGCGTGCCTGAGAAACGCGCCTGCCAATCCTCGCGCTGATCATCGGCGATCTTGGAAAAGAGCACCTCGGGCACCTCGAAGGCATGGCCGGGGGCGAGGACACCAAGCTTGCCGGGCACGTCATCGGGCCAGTGGGTATCCTCGGTCTTTATCGCCGCCAGCATTGCGGCGGCGGCATCGGGAA
Source organism: Roseovarius tolerans (assembly GCF_028885395.1). NCBI lineage: Bacteria > Pseudomonadati > Pseudomonadota > Alphaproteobacteria > Rhodobacterales > Roseobacteraceae > Roseovarius > Roseovarius tolerans. The sequence goes on along the minus strand of NZ_CP118494.1, from coordinate 3,565,686 downwards.
TGAACGGGGCCGAGAGCACCGCGTAAAGCCGGATGAGGTTGAGCGCGAGGCGAATCTGCATCGCGGCCTGTTCGGGGTCGGTCTTGAAGGTGGACCACGGCGCGGCCTCTTGCAGGTATTCGTTGCCCTCAACCCAGATCGCGCGCAGCGCGGTGGCGGATTTACGCACCTCCATCGCCTGCATGTGGCCCTCGTACTCGCGGATGCGGTTGGTGAGACGTGCGATCAGCGCTTCTTCCTGCGCGCCGTAAGCCCCGCCCTCGGGCACCTCTTCGCCGAATTTGGAACGGCAGAACTTGGTCACGCGGGAGACGAAATTGCCAAGGACATCGGCCAGATCCTTGTTCACCGAGGCCTGGAAATTCTCCCATGTGAACTCGGCATCCGAGCTTTCGGGCGCGTGGCTCAGCAGCCACCAGCGCCAGTAATCGGCGGGCAGGATTTCGAGCGCCTGATCCATGAACACGCCGCGCCCGCGCGAAGTGCTGAACTGGCCGCCATCGTAATTGAGGTAGTTGAACGACTTGATGTAATCCACCAGCTTCCAAGGCTCGGCTGAGCCGAGGATCGTGGCCGGAAAGCTGAGCGTGTGGAACGGCACGTTATCCTTGCCCATGAACTGGGTATAGGTGACGTCATCGGCGCCCTTGTCGGTGCGCCACCAGCGTTGCCAATCGGTGCCGTTGCCCGCTTCGACCCATTCCTGCGCGCAGGCGATGTATTCGATGGGGGCGTCGAACCAGACGTAGAACACCTTGCCCTCCATTCCGGGCCAGTCTTCGTCTCCACGCTTGACCGGAATGCCCCAGTCGAGATCACGGGTGATGCCGCGATCCTGTAGCCCGTCGCCATCATTGAGCCATTTCTTGGCGATTGAGGTGGTGAGGATCGGCCAGTTTGTCTTGCTATCGATCCAGGCTTCCAACTCGTCTTTCATCTGCGACTGGCAGAGATAGAGATGCTTGGTCTCGCGCATCTCCAGATCGGTCGCGCCCGAGATCACCGAGCGGGGGTTGATCAGATCGACGGGATCAAGCTGCTTGGTGCAATTGTCGCATTGATCGCCGCGCGCGGACTCGAAGCCGCAATTGGGGCAGGTGCCCTCGATGTAGCGGTCAGGCAGGTAGCGCCCGTCGGTGGGTGAATACATCTGGGTTTCCGAAACCTCGCGGATCAGCCCCTGTTCATGAAGGCGCTTCGCGAAATACTGGGTCAGGCGATGGTTCTGCGGGCTCGACGAGCGACCGAAATGATCGAAGCTCAGGCGGAAGCCGTCGGAAAGGCGCTTTTGCACCTGCCACATCTCGGCGCAATACTCGGCCACCGGCTGGCCTGCCTTTGCGGCGGCGAGTTCGGCTGGGGTGCCGTGCTCGTCGGTGGCGCAGAGGAACAGCACCTCATCGCCGCGCGCGCGGCAGTAGCGGGCGAAAAGATCCGCAGGAAGCTGCGAACCCACCAGATTGCCGAGATGCTTGATCCCGTTGATATAGGGAATCGCCGAGGTGATCAGATGACGTGCCATCGGGTGTGTCTGCCTTTGCCGGACCGCGTTCTTGCCCACGCGTTTACCTGTCTCGCGCCCAAAGGGCCAGAGGGCGCGCCCGGGCGTGCCGCATATTTGCGCAAGCCGGTGATTTGCCGGGTTAGGAGCCGCGAAACCGGTTTGACGCGCGCGCCCGGTCAGTGGTAGCGGCGCCGGCATACGGGCGGCGCGCGCCCGCAATGTCAGGCAAGAGGAAAGCCCGCCATGTTCAAGGTTCTGGGATCGGTCTGGGCGCTGTTGCTGGGCATGACACTGATCATGATCGGCAACGGCATGCAGGCCACGCTGATGGGTGTGCGCGGCGGCATCGAAGGTTTCGGCACGCTGCAACTGTCGGTCATCACCTCTGCCTATTTCCTTGGCTTCCTGGTGGGCAGCCGGGTGACGCCCGAGATGATCCGCCGGGTTGGGCATGTGCGGGTCTTTGCTGCGCTCGGGTCGTTCATCTCGGCGGGGCTGATTGCCTTTCCGGTGCTGACCGATCCATATAGCTGGACGGTGATCCGCATCCTGCTCGGGTTTTGCCTGTCGGGCGTGTATGTCACCGCCGAAAGCTGGCTTAACAATGCCGCGACCAACACCACCCGGGGCAAGATCCTGTCGGCCTATATGATCGCTCAGACCACTGGCATCATCGCGGCGCAAGGGCTGATGAACCTGGGTGAGGCGGCCGGATATTTCCTTTTTGTTGTGCCGTCGATCCTGGTGTCGCTGAGCTTTGCGCCGATCCTGTTATCGGCGACGCCGACGCCCGCCTTCGAGACCGACAAGCCGATGACCCTGCGTCGGCTTTATGAAAGCTCGCCGCTGGCCAGTGTCGGGATGCTGATCCTTGGCGGGATTTTCGCGGCGCAGTTCGGCATGGCCTCGGTCTATGGGGCCGAGGCGGGGCTGAGCGTGGGGCAGATCAGTGGATTCGTGGCGTCGATCTTTACCGGGGCGATGGTGTTTCAGGTGCCGGTGGGCTGGCTTTCGGACCGGCTGGACCGGCGGCTGCTGATCCTGGGCGTATCGGCGGTGGGCGCGGTCAGCACCGGGGTCGGCGCGTTTCTGGGGGTGGATTTCGAAACGCTGCTGGTGCTGGGCTTTGTCATTGGGGGCATGGCGTCGCCGCTTTATTCGCTGTTCATCGCCTATACCAACGATTTCCTCCAGATCGAGGACATGGCCGCCGCCTCGGGGGGGCTGGTCTTCGTCTACGGGATGGGGGCGATTGTCGGACCTGTGGCCACCGGGCAGTTGATGAACGTGGTCGGGCCGCACGGGTTCTGGCTGTTTCTTGCGGGGCTGTTCACGCTGATCGCGGTCTATGCGGCATGGCGGATGACGCGGCGGCCCTCGGTGCCGGTGGACGAGACCGGCGCCTATCTCGGGGTCAGCCCGACAGGCTCGCCGGTGGCGCTGGCCGCAGCACAGGAGTGGTATGTGGATACGGCCGAAGAGACCGCTGAGGACGAGGCGCGCGAGGTGTGAGGCGCGCGCCGGCAAGCGGCGAATGGCCGTCGCCGCGAACGATGGTCAGGGCCCGGACATCACCGTGATCTGCATCGCGATGGCGCAGGCGTAGAGGCCGAGCAGCGCCATGCTCTCGGCCCCGATCCGGGCCGGTCCGACGCGTTGGCGCAGGACCAGCCCCCCCAGCAGGACGGCGGTCATCAGGATGGCGGTGAGGTTCCAGAACTGGTCCCCTGCGCCTGCCGCATGGTAGAGCGAGCCATCGCGGAACGAGATATCCGCCGCGCTCAGGAACAGCGTGTCGAAGCTGTTGCCGCCGATGATCCCGCCGACCGCCAGTTGCAACGCGCCGCGCCGCACAGCGGCGACGGTGGTCACGAGTTCTGGAAAGGACGTCACCACGGCAGTCGCGAGGGCCCCGACCAGCGATTCTGACAATTCGAGGCGCCCGGTGAGTGTCCCGGCTGTCTTGGCGATGACCCATCCGGCGATGCCCATGATCAGCATGAGCAGGGCGAGGTCGAGGAAAAGCCGCCCTGTGCTTTTCCGGCGATCGGCTTCGGGCTCTGGTTCGGGCAGGTCCTCGCGTGTCTCGGCGGTGGATACGGGCTGCCACATTGGCTTTTCGCGCAGCGCGCGGGTGGCAATGAGCCCGCTGACATAGACAATCGGTATGATCAGCGAGACCGGATGAATGGCAAGAAACGTGGTCTCTGCCCAGTTTGATGCGAGCAGTGGCAGCGTCAGCAGCACGATCAGCGTGATCGACTGGAAAATATTGCCGAGATCGGCCGCAGCATGTTCCAGATTGGCCTTGCGATAGACCAGATCGGCGATGGCGAGAAAGGCGGTCTGGGCGGCAATGCCACCGATCCCGTTGGAATAGGCAAGCGACGCCTGCCCGTCGAGCGCGGCGGTGATCGACACGATGGTGCCGCTCAGGGACGTAGCCGCGCCTAGCAGAACAGCGCCGGCGAGGGCCTCGCCGATGCCGGTCCGGTCGGCCAGTCTGTCCACCAGCCGGGTGATGCGAAGGCCGGTGAACAGTACGATAACCGCCCCCAGCAGGAAGCCTGCGACCAGATATGGGGTCGACCAGCTGGCAAGCATCGGGCGCGGTCCTTTTCCGTCTCAAGCATGGGCGAGCCTGTCCGGCATTCTCGAAGCAGCCGGTTCCATGCTCAGCGTATCATCCTTGTGCATTGGCTTGAAGATCGTCGATGCGACGGGTGCGCCGTGAGGGAGGGCGGTGCGGATCAGATCAGGGTGCGTTCGCGGCTGATCATCGCCGCGTGCGCGCGATTGCGGGCACCCTGTCGGATCGCATGGACGAGATGCGCCGGGATTTCGACTGGCTGGTCAGCGACCGCATGATCGAACAGGCGGTGGACATGGCGCGTCTTGGCCAGAGCCATGACAGCATCGCACAGACCACCGGCGTCAGCAGCGCCGAACTTGACGCGATCCGGAAACTGCGTCGTCACTAAGCCATTATACGGTCGGCCCCAGACATGGCCGGCAGTCCTGCCTGAGGATCGCCACCCGCTCTGCCATTGCCTTTCGGAGAAAAGTGAACTTATCTCCCCGACAAGGTAGCAGCGACAGGAAAAGGGAGGGCTGACGTCATGGCGCGCACGGTTATTATCGAAGAGGCAGGCGGCCCCGAGGCACTCAAACTCGTTGATCGCAAGGTAGGTGAACCGGGACCGGGCGAAATCCGCATTCGGCACAAGGCCTGCGGTCTGAATTTCATCGATGTTTATCAGCGCACCGGTCTCTATCCGCTTACCCTGCCGCATGCGCTGGGAATGGAGGCCGCAGGTGTTGTCGAGGCCGTGGGCGAGGGCGTCACCCATCTCAAGGAAGGCGACCGCGCCGCCTATGCCGCGACCCCGCCGGGGGCCTATTGCGAGGCGCGGGTCATGCCCGCTGCACAGGTCTGCCCGCTGCCGGATGGCATTTCGTTCGAGGACGCGGCTTCGATCATGTTGCAGGGGATGACGGTCGAATATCTTTTTCACCGGGTTTGGCCACTGGAGACAGGGCAGACCGTGCTCTTTCATGCCGCCGCCGGCGGCGTGGGCCTTCTGGCCTGTCAGTGGGCGCGCTCTGAGGGGATCAGGTTGATCGGAACTGCGGGAACAGACGAGAAATGTCAGCTTGCACTCGATAACGGCGCCTCGGCCTGCATCAACTATCGCGACAAGGATTTCGTGGCCGAGGTCAAGGCGCTGACCGATGGCGTAGGTGTCGATGTGGTGATGGACGGCGTCGGCAAGGATACGTTCGAGCGCTCGCTTGATTGTCTCAAGCCGCTCGGGATGATGATGTCCTTCGGGAATGCCTCGGGTCCGGTCGAGCCGGTGAGCCTTTTGACGCTCGCTGCCAAGGGATCGCTGAAACTTACGCGGACCACGCTGTTCACCTTCCTTGCCGATCATGCGCGCTGTCAGAACATGGCGCAGCATCTCTTCGACAAGGTCGAGAGCGGGGCGATCAACGTCAATATCGGGCAGACCTTTCCGCTCGAGGAGATCACCGAGGCGCATCGCGCGCTCGAAGGGCGGCTAACCACCGGATCGACGATCCTGACGCTTTGATTGAACCGTGCTGAGATCAATGCCGATCCGACGTTGCGGCTGGAAGGGATGGTGCCCGGGTGTCAGCTCGCCCGGCACCTCCCAAATCTTCGATAACATTCTGTAAGATATGGTGAGTATGCTGCGCCCGCTCGTGATCATGTTACGGGTTGGAAACCATTTGTTACATAAACTGCAAGATGTTGCCGATGTCTTTTGGCGGCAATATCGGAGGGTTTAGGCATGCGCCCACGGCGCGCGATGCTGGGTGTTGGGCGGGGCTGTCGGGTGTTGTCCTGAACGGTGCCGTTATGGCCCGCCATGCGGATTTCCATCGCAACTGGACGCGGCTTTGACGGTGGCGGCGCAGGGCCTGATGGTCACTGGCAATTTTACAAGATTGCCCCTGCTTTGGTGGTCCCGGGAAGCCGCCTGTTGAGCCGGATTAAGTAACTGTAATATAATACAATATATGATTTCTTTGTGGCGGGGTATACTACTGGAAACACGCGTTTCGCGGGTCACGCTGATGGTGCCGCACGCGGTGGAAAGGTGCATGATCCGGTGGGCCAGGGGGCATCAGGTTTGCGTTTCGGGGGCGTGGTCGTGGCATTCGCATGCGCCCGCTCGGAAGGCGGAGCAGCGGCCGACAGTTCGGCACCGTGCCCGATCGCCTGCTGCGTGCTGGTTTCGCGGCTTTTTCGTGACGCGCCCGGCCCGATTGAGCCCGTTGGCCCTGACTTGACCTGAAACCTCGGCTTGTGCCAGTAGAACGCCACATGCGATACACTTGGTGTTATGACGTGAGAACCGAAGATATTCGGAAACCAAACAAGGATAATTGAGATGCAGGCGACAGGCAGTTCGCACGCCCTCGCTTTGCGACGGGCAGACTTCCCGACTCTGAAAGAGGCACTCGACTATGCCGCGCAGGGGACGACCGGCGTCAACTTCTACAACGCCAGGGGCGAAGTCTATGCCAGTTCGACATATGCCGACCTTCAGCAAGACGCCATCGCGCTTGCGCGTCGCCTGCTGGGACTGGGCCTAGAGCCCGGAGCGCGGGTCGCGCTCGTTGCAGAGACGTCACTGCATTTCGTGCGGTTTTTCTGGGCCTGCCAATATGCCGGGCTGGTGCCCGTGCCGCTGCCTGCCACGATGCATATCGGTGGTCACGCGGGCTATGTTGCACAACTGCGCGGCCTGATCGAGAATTGCGGCGCTTCGGTGGCGATGGCCCCCGCGGAATGGATGCCATTCCTCGAAGAAGCGAAGGCCGATATCGACCTGACCTTTGTCGGCACGCCCGAAGATTATGATGAGTTGGTTTCGGCCTCGCAGGACCTGCCAGAGATCGCCCCCGACAGTATCGCCTATATCCAGTACACATCAGGTAGCACCCGTTTCCCGCGTGGTGTCGTGATTGATCAGGCCACCGTGCTGGCGAATATCCAGGACATGTCGACCCACGGCCTGAAGATGACACCCGAGGATCGGTTCGGTTCGTGGCTGCCATTCTATCATGACATGGGCCTTGTCGCCTTCATCATGATGCCGATGGCGACGCAACGGTCGGTGGATTTTCTTGGCACCCAGGATTTCGCGATGCGGCCGCGCAAGTGGTTGGAAATGATGTCGGCCAACCGCACCACGATCACCTCCGGCCCTCCGTTCGGCTATGATCTGGCCGCGATGCGGGTGCGCCCGAGCGATGCTGAAAAGTGGGACCTGAGCGCGCTGCGCGTTGCCTGCGTGGGCGCCGAGATGATCAATCCCGAGCCGCTGCAACGCTTTGCAGAGGCGCTGGCGCCTGCCGGGTTCAAGTCGACCGCGTTCCTGCCGTGCTACGGCATGGCCGAATGCTCGCTTGGTATCAGCTTTGCCGGGTTGGATGAGGAACTCAAGATCGACTACGTCGATGCCGAGAACATGCAGCATGAGAATGTGGCAGAGCCTCTCAACCCCGAAGCGGCTCTGAAGGAAAAGCGCCGCGTCGCGCGCTACGTCGATTGTGGCGCATTGCTGCCCAGCTTCGACATCGCGATCCGCGACGAGGATGGCAACGACCTGCCCGAGCGTCGTGCCGGTGTTGTCCACCTGCGCGGCCCCAGCGTGATGAGCCGCTACTTCCGCGAAGAGGCGATGACGCGCGAGACGCTGAGCGCGGATGGTTGGCTCAATACCGGGGACATCGGGTACATGGCCGATGGCCGTCTGTTCGTGACCGGGCGCAAGAAGGACATGATCATCATTCATGGCCGCAATATCTGGCCAGAGGATCTGGAATACATCGCCAAGACGCAGCCCGGTGTGAACTACACCGACGCCGCCGCGTTCTCGGTGCCGTCGGAGAAGGATCAGCAGGAGACCGCTGTTCTTGTGGTGCAATGCCGCGAGCGTGACGAGATCAAGCGCGCGCGTCTGGTCAAGACCATCGCGTCGCTGGTGCGTTCGGAATACGGGATCGACTGCATCATCGAACTGGTTCCCACCCGCACCTTGCCACGTACCTCGTCGGGCAAGCTGGCGCGGGCGCGGGCGCGGCTCGATTTCCTTGGGCGGCGACGTGCAGCGGGAGTGGAGGTCAAACCCGAGGCCATCGACACCGCGCCGGTGGATCACGACAGGGCACCGATCCGTAATATCGCATGAGCACAGCCGTTGCCGTGACCGGTGCGTCAGGCTTTGTCGGGCAGGCCCTTGTCGCACATCTGCTTGCGTGTGGGCGTCCGGTCAGGGCGCTGGTGCACCGGCAAGCTATTGCGATCAGTCACCCTGATCTGGTGACCGTGACAGGGGGGCTTTCTGACGCGGCGGCGCTCGGAGATCTTATGGATGGGGCCGGTTCGATCATCCATCTCGCCGGGCGTGTACGTGGCCGCGATGACGCGGATTTCATGCCCGTCAACGCCGAGGGCGTCGCGCGTGTTGCCAGCGTGGCGCGGGAAAGTTCATCAGTCGCGCGCTTTGTCCTGGTCTCGTCATTAGCCGCGCGTGAGCCCGCGCTGTCCCCCTATGCGGCAAGCAAGCGGGCGGGCGAGGCGATGCTGGCAGAGGTCGCCGAAGGCAGTGAGCTGCGCTGCGCGGTTCTGCGCCCCCCAGCGATCTACGGACCCGGCGACAAAGAGCTTTTGCCGCTCTTGCAATTGATGGCGCGTGGGGTCGTGCCGATGCCGGGGGTCGTGGGGGCGCGTGCCTCGCTCTTGCATGTCAACGACCTGGCGAACGCCGCGGTCAAACTTCTGGACAGCCCGGCGCAGGGTACTTATGAACTCCACGATGGTCACGATGCCGGATACAGCTGGGAAGAGATCGCGACGATCGTCGAGAGCGTGGCAGGTCGGGGTCGCGGCTGGCACCTGAAGCTGCCCGAGGGCGTACTGCGATCCGTTGCCGCGATAAATCTGCTAGCGGCCCGTCTCTTCGGCTACCTGCCGATGATGACGCCCGGCAAGATCAACGAGCTTCGTCACCCTGACTGGGTGTGCGACAACACGGAAATAACACTGGCCACCGGCTGGCAGCCGAATATCTCTCTGCAGGACGGTCTGTCTCCGCTCTTGCCGGGACGCACTGTGAAACCCTTGTGAAGGTAAATCGAATGTCACATGAGACCCAAGACCTAGACCAGGAAATCATGCAGACGCTGCTGACGCATCTGGCGCGGTTTCCCACCAAATCGGACGAGCTGAACGCACAGACCGACCTTGCCGCTGACATGAACATCGACTCGGTCAACATGATGGAGCTGCTGATGGAAATCGAGGACACGTTCGACGTCAGCTTTCCGTTGAACATGATGGCCAACGTCAATACGGTTCAGGATCTTGCCAATCAAATCAAGCAACTGGTTGAGAACAGACCATGAGTATTTCAGACCGCTTCGCCGAACTTGCGCATATTCGGGATTCGCTGGGGGCCGTCGAGGCCGATCCCAGCAGGATCGTCATGGAAAAGATCCTGTCGCCTACCGAGGCGCTGATCGCGGGTAAGCGCACAATCCTTGTGGGTACCAACAACTATCTTGGCCTGACCTTCGAGCCCGAGTTGCTCGATGCAGCCTGCGCCGCGATGCATGAGCAGGGCAGCGGCACCACCGGGTCGCGCATGGCCAATGGCAGCTTTGCCGGTCACGCGGCGCTGGAACGCGACTTCGCGGAGTTCTACGACGTGCCGTCGGCGATGATCTTCTCGACCGGTTATCAGACCAATCTGGGCCTCTTGATGGCCATCCTGCGCCCGGGCGACAAGGTCGTGCTCGATAGTCACAGCCATGCCTGTATTTATGACGGTTGCCGGATCAGCGGCGCCGATTTCCTCGCGTTCCGGCACAATGACCCCGAAGACCTGCGCAAGCGCCTGCGCCGTCTTGGCGGCGACGCCGAGGGTGCGCTGGTCATCGCCGAGGGTCTTTACAGCATGCTGGGCGATATTGCCCCGCTGGCCGATCTGTGTGCCGTGGCCAAGGAATACGGCGCATGGTTCATGGTCGATGAGGCGCATTCCTTCGGCGTTTACGGCGAAAGAGGCCTTGGCCTTTGCGAAGAGGCGGGCATTCTCGATCAGGTCGATTTCATCACCGGCACGTTCAGCAAGAGCCTCGCCTCGCTCGGTGGTTTCTGTGTGAGCCGCCACCCCGAGATGCAGCTTTTGCGGTATGGCAGCCGCCCCTATATCTTCACCGCGTCGTCAAGCCCGGCCAATATCGCCGCCGCCGACGCCGCGTTGCGCGCGATCCGCACCCGCCCCGAGATCAAGGACAAGCTCTGGGCCAATGCCAATCGGCTCTATGATGGGCTCAAGGGGCTGGGCTATGAGCTTGCCTCGACCGTCAGCCCGGTGATCGCGGTGCGCGTGCCCTCCAAGGAAGAGGGCGCGCGGCTCTGGAACGCGCTGCTCGACGAGGGGGTCTATGTCAACCTGGTCCTGCCGCCCGCAGCGCCGGACTCTGCGGCACTCTTGCGGTGCAGCCTGAGCGCCGCGCACAGCTTTGAGCAGATCGACGCCATTCTGAGCGCGTTCAAAGCGGCCAGTGCCGGATCGGACAGAGCCGTCGGCGCAAGCGCGCATTAGGCATCCGGCCCGCGCGCCCGGCGCGCGGGACCCGTTTCGGAAATGGTGGCGATGGCAATGCAGGGACCCGAAAGCAACACACCCGCAGGGGTGACGCTCGCGCATATTTCGGACCCGCATCTGCCTTTGCCGGTGACGGTGCCGTTGCGCGAGGTGCTGAACAAGCGCCTTCTCGGGCTGCTGTCCTGGCGCACCAAGCGGCACCGCCGCCACCGCCCCGAAATCCTGGCGCGTCTCATCGCGGATATGCAGGAGCATGCGCCGGATCTGGTCATGGTCAGCGGTGATCTGACCAATCTCGGCCTCGATAGCGAGTATCGCGCGGCGCGGCACTGGCTGGACGCCTTGGGCGATCCGGCCCGCGTGATGACGATTCCCGGCAATCACGAGGCGCTGGTGACCGGGTCCTGGGACAAGGGCGCCGCGCAATGGCAGCCCTATTGGCAAGGCGATGCCGCACCTGAAAGCGCCGATGTGACATGCGCCTTTCCGGTGTTGCGCCGCCGTGGTGCGCTTGCTCTGATCGGCATATCCAGCGCGGTGGTGTCGCCGCCGGGGTTCGCTGTTGGAGAGGTGGGGGTCGCACAACGTGACCGACTTGCCGCGCTCCTGCGCCAGACGCGGGAGGAGGGATTGTTTCGCCTGATGATGATCCATCATCCGCCGCTTCTGGGTACGGTGTCACCGCGCAAGCACCTGCGCGATCACGTGGAGTTCTGCGCGCTGCTTGAGCGTGAAGGTGTCGAGATGGTCCTGCATGGCCATAGCCACCGCAGCCATCACCAGAGCTTGCCCACGCGCGACGGACCGGCCCCGGTGATCGGCGTGCCGTCGGCCTCGTCGATGCATCACGAACCGGCAGCCTACAACCTCTACCGGATCACGCAGAGCGCTGACGGTTGGGAGGTCGAATTGAGCGCCCGGCACGTGGGCGCGGATCAGCGCATGGAGACAGGTCGATGTGCCACCATGGCAATCGCACGCGGGCACGCAGGATGAGGCGTGACGCGCGGTTTCATGCCCCGCGCAGGCGCGTGAAAGTGGCGGTCGCTTTGATCTCGTGTTACCGACGCGCAAGACTGGCGCACCGCGTGCGTCAGATGTCCGGCCAATTGACGAAAGACCACCCATGCGCCTGATGATCGATCTCTTTCGCGCCTATCCGATGGCCAGTTTTCTCATGGTCCTGGCGCTGTTCTTTTCCGGTCTGGCCGAGGGGCTGGGCCTCTCGGCGCTGCTTCCGATGCTCAAGATCGCACTCTATTCCGGCGAAGACGCGGCGACAGCCGAGCCGCCGGGCGAATTGGAACAGGCGGTCATGGACATCATGATATGGCTGGGCATTCCGGTCACGCTCGGCGCGTTGCTGATCGTGATCGTGGTCGCCGCCTTCTTCAAGGCGATTCTGCTTTTGGTGGCACAGCGTCAGGTCGGCTACACCGCCGCGCAGATCGCCACCGATCTGCGGCTGGAAACCCTGCGCAACATGATGCGTAGCCGTTGGCGTTTTTTTCTGCATCAGCCTGCGGGCAGGCTAACCAATGCGCTGGCAACAGAGGCGCAACGCTCGGCCGACGCCTATATGTATGGGGCGACTGCGCTGACGTTTCTCATTCAGGCGCTGGTATATGGCACCGTCGCCGTTCTGGTGTCCTGGGAGGCGACGCTGCTGGGGCTGGTTGGCGGGACGGTGATCATCTGGCTGTCGCATTTCCTGGTACGCGTGACCCGCAAGGCGGGCAAGAAGCAGACCGATCTGATGGTGTCGCTGATGTCGCATCTGACAGATACGCTGCAATCGGTGAAGCCACTCAAGGCGATGGCGCGCGAGAACCTCGCCGATCAGCTTTTGCATCACGAGACCAACCGCCTCAACAAGGCATTGCGCCGTCAGGTTCTGGCAAGTGCAGGGCTCAATTCCGGGCAGGACCTGATGTTCGTGATCGTCATCGCCTTCGGGATTTACATGGCGTTGGGTGTGCTTTCCATGGAGTTTGCAACGGTGCTCATTCTTGCGGTGACATTGGGGCGGGCCTTCAATTTCATCGGAAAGGTTCAAAAGCAGTACCAGAAGCTTGCGCAGAGCGAGAGCGCGTATTGGTCTTTGATGGAAACCAACCGCCGCGCGCAGGAAGAGCTGGAACATCTGGGCGGGCATGTGGCACCGGCTCTGAAATCAGGTCTCGTGCTGCGCGACATCGGCTTTTCCTACGATGGGCACCCGGTGATTTCCGGCCTCGATCTTGATATTCCCGCACACCAGATGACGACGCTCGTGGGGCCCTCGGGATCGGGCAAGACCACGATCGTCGACCTTGTGATCGGGCTCTTGCGGCCCGACGCAGGCGAGATCACCGTTGATGGCGTTCCGTTTCAGCAGATTGATCTCAAGGCCTGGCGGCGGATGGTGGGATACGTGCCGCAAGAGACGGTGCTGCTGCACGATACGATCGCTCACAACGTCACGCTTGGTGATCCAGAGGCGACGCAGGCGCGTGTTGAAGAGGTTTTGAAAAAGGCCGGGGCCTGGGGCTTCGTCAGCGACCTGCCCGAGGGGGTTCACACCGTGGTCGGGGAACGGGGCGGGCGGCTTTCCGGCGGGCAGCGGCAGCGCATCGCAATCGCGCGGGCCCTGATCAATGACCCGAAGCTGCTGATCCTGGATGAGGCGACAAGCGCACTCGACGTCGAAAGCGAGGCGGCCATCATCGAGACGCTACGCGCCTTGCGGGATCAGTTGACGATCCTCGCCATCACCCATAACAGCCGCCTTTCGGATGCCGCCGATATCGTGCATCAGTTAGAGCCCGGGGGCGACTTCAAAGCTGGCTGATGCGTTCCGCGCGGTGACTTTCTCCGGGCGTGCCGGACGGCTCGGTTTCCATAAGCTGACCGATGCGGGCAATGGCGCGTTCCATATCGCTTGGCGGCGGAGTATGCTGTGGCGCCCTCGGTGCCGGGTCTCCCAGCCAGCCCATGCGGCCGGACTGCACCAACCGCAGGTGCATCTGGCTGATGTCGCGTGACAGGTGCTGCCAGCCCCACCGCATCAGGGCACGATAGGCCAATGGGCCAAGTGCCAGGTCGGGGCGATCTCTGTCATCTCGGGCCAGGGTTTGTGCGCGCTCCGTCTCGCCAAGGGCCAGCGCCATGTCGCGGCGCATGCTCAAGTGTCCTGCGCCCGGATCGAACATATGGACGGGTTTGCCTGTGGCATAGGCCTCTGACAGCATCGAGATGCTGTCTGCCGTGACGATGATCTCGTCCGCGAGGGCCAGAAAACCCAGATAGGGATTGTCGGGGTCACCCGGTTGCCAGCGATAGAGTTGCATCGGTACCTCGGACTGAGCGGCAAAGGCGGCAATGGCCGGGGCCGGTGTCCGTGCGCTCGAGCTGATCAGAAGCGATGCACCGCGTTGTCGCGCCAGGGCCAGGGTGTCGCGCACTAGCCGCTCTGCGGCGCGCGGGCCAAAAGCATAAGGCCCGCTGGTGCCGCCGATGTTCACCGTCAGATAGGGGCGCGGAAGATGTGACAGGGCCGGACCCCAGCGGGCTGCGGCCTTGGCCATTGGTCCGGGACCCAGAGGGTGTAGCGGCAGGGCATTCCGCAAGACGTTGGGCCGATCCGGCACACGGTATTGCGGAGTGGTAATCACCAGGTCGAACTGTTCAGGGTCAGACCAGAGACGGCCGAGAAAGACCAGCCGCGTGCGCCCACCCGACTGGTCGCGTATCCAGCGCGCGACCGGTTCGTTACGCATGCCCATCGAGAGCACGAGATCGGGCCAGGGAGGCGCGAGCGCGTCGGAATTTGCGCGGTCCACGCCGCGCAGGTCGCTGCCGCGCAACAGGTTGGTCCGCATCTCGAACTTGCGATAGCGCAGGGTCTTTATCTCATAGGGCCAGCCCAGCCCCTCAGCGAGCGCGCGCAACTGCGTCTTTTCGCCGGAGCGGTGGGAGTCCACGACCCAGACGCGCGGGGGGCTTTCCTGCTTATACATCGGGGGATTGGGGCACGACGGCGGCCTTGGGCCAGCGCCGTTTCATGCACAGCCATTGGTCGGGATACTCGCTGATCCAGGCCTCGAACCGCTGGTTGAGTTGATGGGTGAGATCAATGATCTGCTCTGCACGCGGGGCTTGTGGGTTGCGCGGCGAGAGCGGGGCCTCGACTTCGATCAGGAACCGCCAGTTTGGCAAACGCACCGTGCGAATGGGCAGCAAGGTATAGCCGCGCATGGCCAGCATTGCGGGCAGGGTGCTGGTCGGGGTGGGGATGTCGAAAAACGGCACCATCTCCCCCTGATCGATCCGGGTATCAAACGCCGCGCCGACCGAGTTTCCGGCGGCCAGTTCGCGCAGGAAAGTGCGTGCGCCGCCAGCACTTGGCACCATCGGGCCACCAAATGCGCGCCGCCTGGCGAGAAAGAAACGGTGCAGCCAAGGGTTGGCTTCCTGTGTGTAGATTACCGAGATGGCCAATTCGTGCTCGCGACCGATCAGGTTGCAGAGCTGCCAAGCGCCGACATGTGCGGTGGCAAAGATAATCGCCTCTTTCCGGGCGATGATGTCCTGTGCCTCTGGATGAATCGAGAATTCAAGATAGTGCGCTCGCCGCCGCCAAATCCGTCCGAGCAGGAACAGTTCGGCTGCCGCGAGTCCGGTGACGCGAAATATCCGCCGTACCACGGTCTCGCGCTCGCGCTCGCGGGTCTGTGGCAGAACTACGGACACGTTGCGTCGCACCACGCGGCGCTTTTGAGCATTCCGGTAGCCAAAGCTGCCAAGAAAACGTCCGAATATCGTCGCGACGACCGGAAACGGCAACGCTTTGGCAAATCCCAGAAGCATATAGAATGCCGCCGCCTCAACCAGCCAGATCGGCGTCTGCACCCAGTTAAACCGGTTCACCAGCCCTTTGGGCAACAGATAGTTCTTGGCCATCGACAGACCCCAACCCGGAGCGGCGGTATGGAGAAGAGAGAGGCGGGCGGGCCCTAGCCTCTGTTCGGTTTCTCCGGCTTGGACGGGTAGGTGTTGAACACCCAGTCCCAGAACGGGGTGCTGACCCCGTAGCGCCCGTCATCATCCGAGAAGTGATGCCGCATGTGGTAGTGCTTGAGGAACTTCAGCAGTGGATGCCGCATCGGAAAGTGATGCGTCGCATAGTGGATATAGTCGTAGATCAGGTAACCGATGATGAAGAACCCGGTAAAGGGCTCGGCCCAGGGGTAGGGCAGGACCAGCCAGAACATCAGGTAAAGCACGGCGATGATCGGCAACGCACCGGCGGGCGGCATGAGCAGGCGCGTCTTGTCCTGCGGCGTGTCGTGATGCACTCCGTGGAACAGGTAGATGAACCGTCGGCCCAGATCGGTCTTTGGCTCGAAATGGAACAGGTAGCGATGCAGCAGGTATTCAGCCAGTGTCCAGGTCAAAAGCCCCGCAACCCCGATCACCGCCATACCTGCAAGACCGATCTGATGAACCGTCACCGCGCGCACCAGAAGCCAGATCGCGACGGGTCCCCAGACCAGAAGCGGGACAATCGGGTGAACATGGCTCAGTTTCTCGAGGATCGGATTCTTGAACAGGCGCACCGACTCGTCGACGCGGTGGGTGCGACTCGGTTGATGGTTCGACATTGTGAAACTCCAGTTATTCGGCTGCTCTGCGCACTTCCGTATATATGTCTGTTTTAGCTTGGAGAACAGCAGATGGCCAGATTTTGCTGGTGCAAAGCCATTCGCCGGGGCGGGCTGTGATCCACTGTTCAAATTTGTCGTTGACCTGATGCGCAAGGTCAACGGCCTGATCGTCGCGATCGGCCTCCGGATCGCGGGGGTGCAGGGGCGCGTGAAAGCGCACGCGAAACCTGGCACCGGGCAGACGCATGGCCTGAACCGGCACCAAAGGCACGCCGAAGCGAAGGGCAAGACGCGCGGGCAGGATGGACGATTCCTTGTCTTCGCCGAAGAGCGGGATCTGTTTGCCACCCTCTATACGCCTGTCCGTGATGATAATCGGCGATTTTCCGGCTTTGAGCGCATCGAGGAATCCCCGTAGCCCCGCGTCACGCGAGATCAGCTCACAGCCGAGCGCGTTGCGATAGCTGCGCATCTTGCGGTCAAGCCATGGGTTCGAGAGCGGTGCATACATCGCGCAGGACGGGATGCCAATCCGGGTGATCGCGGCACCGATCACCTCCCAATTGGCCAGATGCGCAGCCACGAAGACCACCGGACGGCCGGAGGTCTGATCGGCGGAGATATGCTCATCGCCCTCGATTTCGAGCCGGTCACGGCGCGGATCCCCGAAGGCGGGAAGATTGGGGTATTCGGCCATCACCGCGCCTGCGTTCTCCCATACCTCCTGCGCCAGCAGGTCAATCTCGGCCGGTGACTTGTCGGGTAGGGCGAGCGACAGGTTGGCACGAATGTGCCGGGTCCGTTGCTTGGCGATCCTGCCGAAGATGCGACCGACGCGGGCCCCGAGCGCAGACCCCCAGGTCACGGGCAGCACTCGGAAAAGCCCCAGAACCGTGCCCACGAAAACGAGATCGGCGAACCACAGGATGTTTCGCGCGAGTGCGTTGTTGAACGCTGTGTTCCGATGTGCATTTCCGAGGATGAATTTGGCCAAGGAGACTCGACTTCTTCTTTTTCAAAGTGGATAGTTGCGCCGTTATTTGAGGTTGGGTGCGGGAATTGCAAGCAGTTTCCAAGGTTTGTCTGTCCGGTTCCAGTGCAGGAATGCTGGCCTGTGCGCAATGCGACCTCAACGTGTCCCGGACTATATCGTGGACGCCTAAGATAGTACCTTTTGTCGGCCTGTCGT
Source organism: Roseovarius tolerans (assembly GCF_028885395.1). NCBI lineage: Bacteria > Pseudomonadati > Pseudomonadota > Alphaproteobacteria > Rhodobacterales > Roseobacteraceae > Roseovarius > Roseovarius tolerans. The sequence goes on along the minus strand of NZ_CP118494.1, from coordinate 3,548,199 downwards.
GCAAATGCGCGTAAGGTCACAGTCACTGCAAGAAAGGCCCCCCATGTCATCCGACACGTCTGATCGCGATCAGATTACTCTCGTCGAGGCCAAGAGCCGTCAGACGGTAAATGACTTCCTGCACCTGCCAGAGCGGATTTACGCCGGTGATGCTGCTTGGGTGGCACCGCTGATGTTCGAGCAAAAGCAGCGCGTGTTCGAAAACAAGCCGCTTTTCGCCCATTGCGAGGTCGCCGCCTGGGTGGCTTACCGTGACGGCACGCCCGTTGGGCGGATCACCGCGCAACTCGATCAGATGCAGCCCGAGGACGCGGCGGGCAAGATCGGCTATTTCGGGATGCTGGAGGCGATCGACGAGAGCGCTGTCTTCGATGCGCTGTTCGAGACGGCACAGGACTGGCTGCGCGCGCGGGGCGCGGCCTCGGTGCGGGGGCCCTACAACCTGTCGATCAATGAAGATCTTGGCCTTCTGGTCGATAATTTCGAAGATCCTCCGTTCATCATGATGGGCCATGCGCCAAGGTATTATTCCGGGCGGGTGGAGGAGCAGGGCTTCGAGGCGGTCAAGGACCTGCTTACCTACAAGGTGCGCCCCGATTTCGTGGCCCCTGATGTGATGCAGAAACTGGCCACCCGTGCCAGCCGGACCGTGAAGATCCGCACGCTTGACCGCAAGAACAAGGTCGCCGATTTCGAGGCCATGCGTGATATGTTCAACGATGCGTGGTCGGACAACTGGGGTTTCGTGCCCTTCACCCACGAGGAGTTCGAAGAAACAGCCAAGGTATTGTCTCTGCTCTTGCCTGACGATTTCATTCAGATCGCCGAGATTGAGGGACGCCCGGTCGCCTTTATCACCGCGTTCCCGAACATCAATGAGTTGATCGGCGATCTGCGTGGCAGGCTGCTGCCGTTTGGCTGGGCGAAACTGCTGTGGCGGATCAAGGTTACGGGCGCGCGCAGCGCCCGGGTCGCGCTGATGGGCGTGCGCAAGGAATACCAGTATTCGCGGCTTGGTCCGACACTCGCCTTTCTGGTCGTTGACGCGGTGCGCAAGGCGATGGTGAAACGGAACGTCACATCCGTCGAAATGGGCTGGGTTCTGGAAGACAATGATGGCATGCGCCATATCATTGAGGCGGTCGGCAGTACGATCTACAAGCGGTATCGCGTCTACCAGAAAACCTTGTAGGTCGACCGAGAGCAGACCAAGATCGCAGCCGCTAAGAAAGTGAGACCGTGAAAGACTTTACCTCCGTAATTCTAGCCGGTGAGAGAGCCGATCGTGATCCGCTGCGCGATGAAACCGGTGTCGCCTGCAAGGCGTTGCTCGATATAGATGGAACGATCATGATCCGGCGTGTGATCAACGCGCTGGACGATGCGGCGTCCATTGGCTCAATCCATCTGAGTGGCCCCACCGCGGCCTGCGTCAAGAGCGATGCCGGGCTTGTCGACCTCATCGACGAGAAGCGTATCGACTGGACCCCGCCCGGCCCCTCGCCAAGCACCAGCGCCTATGACATGCTGGGCCGGTTTCCAGAATCCCAACCGGTTCTGATCACCACCGCTGATCATCCGCTGCTGACCGGCGAGATCGTCGATCATTTCTGCCGCGACAGCGCGCAATCGGGCTGCGACGTTGTCGTCGGTCTCGCCCCTTATGATCTGGTCCGTCAGACCTATCCCGATCTCAAAAAAACGGTTCTGAGATTCCGGGATGGTGGGTATTGCGGCTGCAACCTCTTTGCCTTTCTGACGGCGGACGGGCGGCGCGTTGCCGATTTCTGGCGGCAGGTCGAAAAGGACCGCAAGAAGCCGTTGGTGGTCATTCGCCTGTTGGGGCTTTGGGCCCTGTTGCGCTACAAGATGGGGTGGCTGAGCCTCGATGCGGCGCTCGCAGGTCTGTCGCGCCGGGTCGGGCTGCGCATCGGTGTGGTGATCCTGCCCTATGCGCATGCCTCGGTGGATGTGGATTCGGTGTCGGATTACCTGCTGGTTCAGCGTTACAGCAAGGAAGCTTCGGCGCAGGGGGCGCAGGCTGAACCGGGCGTGGGCTGATCGGTCCCCACTTTCGTGAGCGTTGACCTGTGTGGTGGGGTAGTTGGCCCGAAGCTGACATCAGTTTGACGCAGCCGCGCGCAAAGCAACCGCGTCGCAGCCCCCGTCAGGGAGCGTTGTAACCAAATGACGGGTCCAGCGCGTCATTGACCATCGCATCGACAATCTTCACTTGCTCAGGCGTGAAATAGTCGCGGTAGCCGCCGACCTTGCCGCGCCGGACCTTGAAGGAATCGGGGTTCGCCGTGTCGCCGGGTTTGACCCGCTGACCGCTGCCGCGCATGCCGTCCTTCTTGGCCTCGCGCTTTTTCATGTTCTCGTAATCGGCATACTCGCGGGCGGCCTCGATATGCTCGGGGCTGCCTTCGGTTCCGGTAAAGGCCACGACCTGGCGCAGCACCTCGGCGGGGTCGCGACGCAAATCCTCGTAGCGAACAAGCAGCACGTCATCACCCAATGCCGGCATCGAGCGGGCCCAGGTGTTGAACGCCTCGACGATGCGGGGAATACCGCAATCGCGATTGCAGACGAAATCGAAGATGTCGACATCCGTTCCATGGGCCGGATAGACGTTCAGGGCCTTCTTGCGCGGGCGCATGCGGTAGCGCCACTGGAAATACTGCGACACCGCCACGTCGCGTGGATCACGCACCAGCAGGACCAGTTTTCGCCCTTTGTAATAATCCAGATTGTCCCATGCGCCGAGATAGTCGCGGATGTAGTTGTTATGGCTGAACAGCACCTTGGGGGCCTTTGGATCCATCTGATGGAAATTGTCGAACTCCAGCATGTAATCGGTGTCGAGCCCGAAATGCAGTTGGTAGAACCGTGACAGCATCACCCGAAACCAGGTACGCCCGCTCTTGCCCCATGACACGAGCGCCCAGTCGGCCTCTTGCAGGTACGCGTATTCCTGTTTGCCGCGCAGGCGGCGTTCCAACGCGATCTTTTTGGCCTTGGGCAGAAAGAACAAGGCGGTGAGGATCAGGTGGCGCGTGGCAACGGCCGATGCCTCGCGATAGGAGACGTTGAACATGGGCGGGCAATCTGGTCTTGGGTCAGGGTTTCATCCCCTGCTCTTAGAGGGTATCGCTCCGGGTTTGTATGGGTAATTTTGCGCGTGGCTGTTTCAGGCTGAAATTTGTGGCATTGACCGCGCAACAGGGCAGGATGGCGGGCGTGGTCCGCAATAGCGAAAATGAGTGAGGCTTTGGACAAGGACGGAACGGTGAAACCGGCAAAGGTCTGGTGCCTGCTGGGGCGTAAGGCGGGCGACAACACGCAGGTGTTGGCGCTGGCCGAGGCGTTGGAATGGCCGTTCGAGGAGAAACGCATCCTTGCGCGCAGTTGGGAATTGCTGCCGCATCTGCTGTTGGGAACTACGCTGATAGGGATTGACCGGCAGGCGTCGAGCCCCCTTGGGTCGCCATGGCCGGATCTGGTGATCAGCGCCGGGCGTCGCAACGAGCCGGTCGCGCGCTGGATCAGGCGACAAGCGTGCGGCGGCGTGCGGCTGGTGCATGTCGGGCGTCCCTGGGCCCCGCCTGACTGCTACGACCTGATTGTCAGCACGCCGCAATATTTCCTCGACCCTGCGCCCAACATCCTGGTCAATCCGCTGCCGATGCACCGGTTTACCCGTGCGCGCGTCGATGACGCCGCGCAACTGGCAAGGCCGATGCTCGCGCAACTGCCTCGCCCCTTCACCTCGGTTCTCATCGGGGGGGATAGCGGGCCGTTCGTTTTCACCCCTGCCAAGGCGCGCCGTCTGGCGGAGGGGGTTAACCGGCTGGTCGGCGCAAGCGGGGGTGCGGCCCTTGTCACCGGCAGCCCGCGCACGCCACCTGCCGTGGCGCAGGCGTTTTGCGACGCGCTCCACGTGCCTGCGCAAACCTATTGGTGGCATGAACGCGTGGGCTCAGAGGGGAACCCCTATTCCGCCTTTCTGGGCCTTGCGGATCGGTTTGTCGTCACCGGCGAAAGCATGTCGATGCTGGCCGAGGCGGCGAGCCTTGGGCGGCCGCTTTATATCTTCGATCCCGGTGATTCGCCGGGCAGTTGGTGGAGCCATCCCCATAATTTGCGGCACAAGCCGCTGAGCCATGCGCTGGCGATGCGCCTTGCGCCGGTGCGGATGCGGCGGGACATCGCGCGCATTCAGGATGCATTGGTGCGCGACGGGCGGGCGCGCTGGCTCGACGAGGCCCCAAAACTGGTGGCGCAGGGCGAGGGATGGGCAAAAGAAATGCGCCCCGACCCATCGGGCGGAGCGCAGGACGCGAGCGACAGGATTCGCGCGCTGTTTTGATCGGCGCGGGCCTGGGCCCGCACCCATGTCTTGATCAGGCCGCCTTGGCCAGATTACCGGTGCTCAGCGGATGCGCGGTGCCTGCGGGCAGGTCTGGCACATTCTTGAGAATCTCAAGCGCATCGTGGCGGACGTGGTTTTCTTCCATTTCCTTGCGCAGGAACTCTTCGGTGAGCTTGCCCTCTTCAACGCATTCCTTGACCAGTCCCCAGAAGAAGTTCTCCTGGTTCTTGTCGGGATGTTCCTTGTAGTTGCCCATCAGGCCGTATTCGCCAAAGATCTTGCGACGCATACGAAGCACCCACGCCGCTGGCGGGAATAGGCGGAATTTCTCTGCGGGGCGCCAATCGACCGGCAGGCCGGTCTTCCACGGCTGGGTCTTGCGGCGGGTGGTGTGTAGCATCTTGGTGTCGGTGTTGAACTTGTCGAAATCGTTCCACTCGTTCTCGATGAATTCGATCTTGCTGGGGTCTTCGTTACGCAGACCGATCCAGCGCGAATAGTCATGATCACCGTCGAACATCGCGTTGAACTGTTCTTCTACCTTCCAGTGGGTCAGCTGGGCGCAGTCGAGCAGCATCACCGAGCTGGCATAGGCCTTGTCGATCAGGCCCTTGGTGCCCGAGCGCATGCGCGCCATGATCGCGTTGCCCTTCATGTCACGATTCAGCAATTCCCAGATATCGGCGCAGGCGAACACGTCGGGGTCGATCACCACGGCACGCCCCTCATAGCCCATCAGTTCGGGCGGCATGAAGCGGGTGGGGGTGAAAGATTGCAGGTCTTCGTTCAGCCAAACCCGCTTGACCCCGTCGCGCATGTATTCTTGGCCTTCGCGGGCCAGAAAGAACGGGTAGTCCCGGCTGTTGACGATATGCACCTCGAACTTGTCGTTGTTGGTGGAATAGCGGCGCAGCGCGTGCTCTGCGGCAATCGCGCCGACGATCTGCTTGTGGTTTGACTGGATGAATACGGCGTGTTTCATGATGTGTATCCGCAACCTCGATTTTGTTTTTTCTGCGGCGCTCTATACAGGAGAATTCCGGCAGACGCCATGTCTCAGGAACACAATTGAACACCTGACGGTTTTGATCTGGATCACGTAAAAGCCGAAAAACGTCGTGAAACTGTCATTGTGTTTCAGTTTGTGCGCGGATTCTTGCGTGGGTCTTGCGGCAAACGCCGGGTCAGCGAAAAACACCCCGGGCATAAAGCTGGCGCATGAAGCCCCAGATATGGATCAGCGGGCGGCGGCGGACCTTGTCGGGGATCACCACCTCTTGCCCGGAATGGCGCGACAGTTTCCAGGCGAGGTAATCGAGCCCGCCTTCGAAGGTGAACAGCCCCTTGATCAGCCTCGCCACCGAGAGCGCCTTGCCCTGCACCCGCCGCAGTGCCCAGAGCATCGGGGCAAGGCGGCGGGCGGGGCGGCTTGCGTGGCTGCGATAGTGCGGGGTGCCATCATATGTCTCGATCTCAAGGAGCCCCCCAAGGCGCGGCTTGAGGCAGCGGCTGAGCGCCCCGAAGAACGCCTGCCCATGCCCGGCGAGTTCGGCGGCACGGCCCTGACTTTCGGCGCGCAGTTCTGTGGCATAGCTGAGTGCCAAGGCCCCTCGCCACAGGTCCGACAGTCGTCCCTCGGGCGGCAGCGCCGGGATGGCGCGGCGCAGCAGGGTTTCGCCCGCGCGCAGAAAGGCCGCGTGCAGCCGGGCGCGAGTGGCGGGACTGTCGCACCAGACCGGTTTCACGGGCTGCGCAAAGCGCCCCCAGAGATAGGAATGAAACCAGCCCGGTCCGGTGCCGCGCTCGAATTGCGTAAGGCTCAGCACCGCGTATTTACAACGCACGGTCTGATCGCCCAGAGGGGTTTCGAGGTAATAGACATTGGGCGGCAGGATACGCCCGCCAAGCCGTAGCCAGAGCCGGGGTTCGGCGCGCGGCGTGTTCTCGACCAGCACGTAGAAATCCACGAGCCCATCCAGAAGGTCGGTGCTGCGCAGGCAGGAGCCGTAGAGGATGACTGCCTGGAGCCCGTCGCCGAAGCGTTCTTGCAGCGCCGTGACCAAGACGCGCAGGGGGGCGGAGGTCTCAAGATCGGGGCCGTCCGGGGTGGGATACTCTGCCGGTGTCTGCGGGCCAGTCATGGGATGCGTGTGCCTTGCATGAAAAATCACCTGCCTTCTATAGGCCCGGGGCGGGCCGGCAAACAAGCGCCGCGCCCTAGCGCGGGCGCAGAAAGCGCAATGGTCCCTCGGCGGTGATCACGAGCGGGGCATCGGGGCCGGAACTGGCGAACAGCTCTCCGTCGAGGTTGAGTTCCCCCTCGAAGCGGAGTGCGATCTGCCCGGCGCGAAAGCTCTCATAGCCGTTTTCCGCCGTCACATGGCGGTTCGGATGCCCGCGCAGCACCGACGGGAAGGCGCGGGCAAAGCGCGCGGCGCCGCCACGGATCGTGGTGAGGCCGATGGGGGCCTTTTCGCTGGCCCAGAAGGGTCGGATGCCAAGAAACAGCCGTTCGAGCGTGCTGGCCACGAGGATCAGCATCGGGGCTTCGTCGCGGCTGATCTGAGTGCCGTCCGGGCCGGTCATACGCATGGCCACATGGGTCGGCTGGTAGAACTTCGGGTCCTGACGGATCAGCCCCCAGACCGAGCGGATCAGGATCATCCCGAGACTGATTTCGCCGCCTAGGCCGCGCGAATGCACCTCGCTATGGGCGAATTTCGTGGCCTGCATGATCGCCCCGGTTCCCATGAACATGCCGTAGCGCACCTGCCCGTCGGCGGCCCCGTCGACGCGCATGATGTGACGCTCGCGGATATCGCCGTCGAGCGGTGCGCCCCGGTCGAGCCAGGCAAAGAACCGCTTGAGCGCACGGCGGTGCGAGGACGCTGTGCCGATATCGCCCGCCGTCATGTTCGCGGTGCCTCCGGGCAGCACGATGATCAGGGGCAGGCGATCGGGGACCCAGTGATCGAGGATCATGCCAAGCGCCGCCGCGATGGTCCCGTCGCCGCCATTTATGACCACCACGTCGGGCTGCATCGCCGCCAGTTCCGGAACCAGCGCCTCGGCCTCTTGCGGGGAGCGGGTGACATGGTGGCGGACATGGTCGTAGCTGGCGAGGCGGGCCTCGATCCGGGCCTGCCATTTGCGGTTGTTGCCGCTGGTCGGGTTGCTGATGACGCAGATGTTGGGATGGGTCATGTCACACCCCGCGCAAGAGCGGGTCGATCCGGGCGAGGATGCGGGTCACGTCATCCGCGCTGGCCGTCGGGATCGGTTGATCGGGGGCTGTGTCCGCCTCGGCGTCACTGGCCCAACTGGCCAGACCCCGGTCGATCAGGATCTGGTGGAAGCGCGGGAAATGCCGGGTTTGCTGCATCAGCCTGAGATGATAGAGCCCGCGCGCCATGGCAAGGCGGGCGGTCTCGAAGGTGTGATCGTCGCGCGCGGGTTGGAACATCCACGCCGCGAGCCGCCGCCGCGCATCGTCGAGCCGCCCCAGCCAGCCGAAGGGCAGGGGCAGGATCTCTAGCGGCTTGCCGAGCCGGGCCACCTCAACCTGCATTGAGATGCTGTCGCCTGTCACGATGAACCGATCGCCGAGGGCAAGGAGGCCGGTATAGGGGTTCTCGCCCTCGGGGCGGGCCCAGTCGAAAACGCGCAGGGTGTCGGGGAATCCCGCTTGCAGGCGATCCAGAAACCCGGGCGGCGTGCGCCGTGAGCCGACGAGATAGGGCGTGCCGCCTCGCGCCAGAACCTGTGCAATGCGCGTGCGCAGGCGGGTCTCGGCCTCGGAGTTGTAGACATAGGGGCTGGTCGGCCCGCCGATCAGGAACACCACAAGGGGGCGGGGCAGGGCGTCAAGTCGGCCCTGCCATTCCGCGCGCCCCGTCGCGAGCCGGTCGGCCCCGATCTGCATCAGCGGCAGGTCGATCTGCATGACGTTGGCAAAGGGTGGGGGCAGGGTTTCGGAACTGGTGATGATCAGGTCGAACTGCGACATGTAATGCGACAGCCAGCCCGCGGGCTTGCCCAGAAGCACGATACGCGTGCTCCCGCCCGATTGTTCCTTGATCCAGAGCGCGACATTGGACGGCCGACGCCCTCGCGTCAGTATGAGGTCGGGCCAGGGCGGCTCCAGAGCGTCGCTGCGTGCGCGGTCGATATGGTGCAGGGTGGGCGCGACGCGCGGCTTGCCCTTGACGTATTCCGGCAGCATCTCAAGGTGACGCAGGTCCGACGTCCAGCCGCGCGTCTGTTCAAGCGCCTCGGCGATCACTTCGACCTGGCTGTTATCGCCCTTCTTGTCGCCCAGAACCCGCCAGATGCGAGGGGATGTTTCGCGCGGCGTCATTTTGCCTTGCTGTCGGCTGTGGCGTCCGCGTCGTAGCGATAGACGGGGTCGAGGGTCCTGGCCATGAGCGCGTTGATCGCCGCGATCTGGTCATCCTCGAAATAGTCGCGAAAGCCGCCGACCTTGGCGCGGCGGGTCTTGTAGCTGTCAGGATTGCTCTTGTCGCCCGGGGCCACGCGCGCGCCGCTCATGCGGAAGCTGCTGTCGGCCTCTTTCTTTTTCATGTTCTCGAAGGAGGCGTAATCGACCGCCTCCTGGATGCGCGCAGCATCGGCGGGGATGTCGAGAAAGCGCGCGACCTGTGTCAGCGTATCATGCGGATTGGCGCGCATGTCCTCGTAGCGGATCACTGACAGCGCGCGCAGGTTGTCACGCTCGCGGGCCCAGATGTTCATGAACTCGATGACCTTGGGCAACCCGCCGCCATCGTGCATCACGAAGTCAAAGATCGAACTGTCATCGCCATCGGGCAAATAGTCGTTCAGGGCCTTTTTCTCGGCGGGCATGCGAAATTTCCACTGGAAGAACTGCGAGACCGCGACGTCGCGCGGGTCGCGCACCATCAGCAGCACCTTCTTGTCGTAGAAATCGACCTTGCTGTCGGTATGGCCGGTATAGTCGCCGATATAGTTGTCATGGGTGAAGAACAGCCGCGGCACCCGGCCATCCATGTTGTGGAAATTGTCGAAGCCGATCAGCGTATCCTCGGGCAGGTCATAGACCTGCTGATAGAGGCGCGAGACCATTACCCGCAGCCAGGTGCGCCCGCTCTTGCCGAAGGACACCACCACGGCGTCGGCCTTCTGCAGGCTGGAATATTGTTCGCGCCCGCGCTGGTAGCGCTCGGCGCGGATGCGCTTGGCCTGATCCGCTCCGGTGAGGTCGAGCCTGAGCTTGAGCAGGCGGCGGGTCGCCTTGCGCCAGACAACCTTGCTGGCCTCTGGAAAGCTGGCGCGGAGAATTCGTATCGTGTCGTTCATGTGCTGATCAAGAGGCGGACGGGGTTCGGGGTCCGGTCCGCGATCTTGCCTTTTGCGTGCCATCCAGCTCGTGTCGTGACAATCCCTTGGCCGTCTGGGTCGGGCATGTCACGCAGGGCCACTGGCCTGTTCGGTTTCACCGCGTCCATCCGGCCGGGCATTGTCTTGCGGTGTGGATTACTCATTTCACCGCGAATTTGCCACCTCAAAAAAATAACGGTTTCATCCTGACATGCACCGTGAACACCGGAGCGCGCCGCAACGCCGGAGGGCGACGGGGCGGTGGTCGACCAGGGTCGCGGACCTGCCGGGCGCTAGCCTGCCTGACGCGCCAGATACGCCTCTGCGTCGGTCAACGAGAACCGCCCGAAATACGTTTCCGGCCCAAGCTCTGCGAGGTCAACGTCGATGTACTTCTTCACGATTTCATCGTAGCGTTCAAACAGGGTGTTGTTGGACGGGTCGAGGTTCTCGATACAACCGAGGCCGGTCGCCTCGGCGTTGAGAATGTTGATGTCGAGGTCGGGGCGATAGTCCAGAAGGGCCGCGATTACCTTCCAGACATCGCCCGTCCAGGGACGTTTGAGCACGTTGGTGTAGTCGGTATCGCGCGTTGTCATGGCGGCATTGTAGGGGCTGACGTCATGCAGGCAGACGAGGCCACCCGGTTTCATGTTCCGTTCGCAATTCATGAAATCCCGCAGGGCGAATTCGAAATGGTGCAGGCCATCGACGAATGCCAGATCCGGTGTGATGTCGTTGCGCGACAGGAACCCGGACGCGAAGAAATCATCGCTGCTTTGCTGAAAGAACATCATCTGCTGCGCGGAGTTGAACGTGTCGTGCTCGACCTTGAACTCGATATCGATCGCGATGTAATTGCATGGACACAAGGACAGGGAGCGCCCGTCGCGCGAGCCGATTTCGAGATACCATTCCGGTGCGCGAAGCTTGAACAGGTTCTCCAACACCTTGCGGTAATGCGTGCCTGTATTCTCGCCGAACCCGGCCTCCTTGTGACGTCCCGGTTTCTTTTTCTTGAAAAGTGCCATTTACCCTATCCCGAATTCCTTGAGTGCTGTGCTCATCTGTTGCGCGAGCGCCTTGGGTGATACCCGCGTCTTTACGCTTTGCATGATCGATTGCGCCCTGAGCCAATCCGCATCGCCATAGCTGTGTTTTGCCCGCTCTATCATTGAGAAGACTTCGTCCGGTGTGTCGCCGTCAACCAGAAACGGGTAGTCTGACCCGAGGAATTCCTCGACATCCTCGGTGCGCCGGTGCGCGATGACATTGGCCCCGCAGGCCGCTGCCGTAAAGCCCTTGGTGAAGGGTTTCGAGGACAGCGGGGCGGCGATGTCCTGGTTTCTTATGCAATAGTGCAGGTTGTAACCCGCGAGGCGTGGCAGCACCGCCTGCATCTCGTCGGATTCGGAGATCTCGATCACATCCATGGTTTTCTCTATCCCGGCCTCAAGTTTCGCGTTTCGCGGGTCGCCGAAATAGACCATTCGCGCATGATCCAATTTGCGCGGCGTGAAGTTTTCGAGCCGCAGATCATAGCTGTGCAAGAGCAGCATCGGCTCGCCCTTGTAGCGCGGGTTTTGCCGTTTGTGGTGGCGCAGCTTTTCCAGCTGGGCATACGAGCTGCAGAACTGAATGTCGGCATAAAGGCGCGAGGTGGAACCGTGATCGTTGTCGACCTGGTCAAAGCAGATCAGGCTGCCGCGCTGGCGTAGCCACCAGACCGTGCTTGCGAACAACTTGTTGATGGCGGCCTTGGAGAAGACGAAAATCGTGCTGGGTGCCTGGCGTCTGGCCCAGAGCACCTGCTTGAACGGCGAATTGCCGTCCGGCATTTCGAGCAGGTCGATGTCGAAGCGATCCTCGAGATAGGGCCGGATCATGGCGCTGAGCTGGAAACACCGCATGAAGGTCGAGCCTTGCGACTCTTTTCCTGACCTGTACACAAATCGTATTGATGGTTTCGTTTGCATCTATTTAATCATCATCGGCTACCGCAGCTTCATTCGTTTTGTGCCCGCGTGTCCTCATCAGGTCGGGTCGTAGGGCGCAGGCCCGTAGGTGGCGCATGATCCCGTGGGTCACTTCAATACTCGCTAGGTCTGGATTTCGCGCACTAGCCAGGCCGCACATAGCGCTCATAAAGCGTAATCAGCGGTGTTTCGACATCAAAATTGTGTGCTTGGCCATCAATTAGAGGAATGGCGCACCGGGTTGTGCGTCTTTGGCGTGTCCTGCAGGCCAATTTCTGCAAGTCTTCACACGGGCTTGGGCGCCATTTGCTAGGCAGCGGACTCATGAAACTCGATCCACAGCCTGACCGATGCCAGTTTGATCATCGACAAGAAAATTTGACCTGCCCCCTGAAGCTCCCTCATTCATACCGAGAGTTTGCGGGTTTGGATTTCATATTCTTCGTCGTCAGTTTGGGCAAGCGCGTCGGGCGCGGAGCCCTCAAATTGCTCAAGCGCTCGACGCGCGTCAGCAGGTGTTTCATTCCCAAGAGATGAATGCGGCCTGACGTTGTTGTAATCGTATCGCCAGATCGCCAGTTTTCTTCGAGCGTCATCCAGGCTGTCGAACAACTCCTCATTCAGCAGCTCATCCCGTAGGCTACCGTTGAATGACTCGATGAAGGCATTCTGCTGCGGCTTGCCGGGATCGATGTAGTGCCAGTCAACGTCGTTGTCGTTTGCCCACTTCAGAATTGCCCGGCTTGTGAACTCTGTCCCATTATCGCTGACAATGCTGGCAGGCTTGCCATAGAGACGTACCAGCGCATCCAGCTCCCGCGCGACACGGGCACCGGATATGCTGGTGTCAGCCATCAGACACAGATTTTCACGGCAGCAATCATCGTTCACGGCCAGAATGCGGAACTTGCGAGATGCGCCGAACGTGTCGGACAGGAAGTCCAACGACCAACGCTCGCCTGGCCGCAACGCCACCGGCATTGGTGTCCGCGATCCACGCGCCCGCTTGCGGCCCCGTCTTCGGCGTACGCCCAGTTTTTCCTCAGTATAGAGGCGGTACAGCTTCTTATGGTTCATGATCATGCCTTTGCGCTCCAGCATCACGCCGATCCGCCGGTAGCGAAACCGACGGCGCTTGTGCGCGATGGCTTTCATCACCTCTCTGATTTCGGGATTGTCCGGCGGGCGTTCACGCCGGACGGTTTTGGGATCAACACCGACAAGTCGGCAGGCCCGGCGCTGCGAGATATCGTGATCCCGCACCGCGCGTAGCGCTGCCTCTCGCCGCTCAATCAGCGTTGTCAGCTCTTTCCCAGGAGGTCCTTCAGCACGACGTTGTCCAGCATGGCATCGGCCAGCAGGCGCTTTAGCTTGGCGTTCTCATCAGTGATGGCACGCAGTTTCGCCGCGTCCGACACTTCCATGCCGCCATACTTCGATTTGAACTTGTAGAACGTGCCCTGGCTCAGACCATGCTTTCGGCAGACCTCGACTGTCGGCATCCCGGCCTCCTGTTCTTTGATCATCCCAATGATCTGGGCTTCCGTGAAACGGCTCTTTCGCATCTGTTTGCTCCTTCGAAACGTTGAGCAAACTCTACATTAAAACGCGGGAAGTTTCGGGGGGCAGGTCAAATTGCGTGAGGTGTTCTCGTATCGGGTTGCGATACGGCGGAACGAGGCTTTCAGCCTGCCAAAGAAACGCTCGATTTTGTTGAGTTCCCGGTAGATTTCAGCATCAAATTCGGCGTGCAGTTTACGAATGGCCTCGGGAGGGATTACGTCGATAGCCCCCTGTTCCTAGATCATATCCCTGATCCAGTCCGCGTCATATGCATTATCTGCGAGCACATCTTGTCTAGGTTGCAAGTTGTCCAATAGCGTCTTGCATGGCGGCACGTCATGGGCTTGGCCGGGTGTCAATTCATATCGGATCGGCAGACCATCCTGATTGGTAAGCGCATGTATTTTTTCCCCTAATCCGCCCCGTGAGTGACCTAAACAGTGGCGCGGGTCTTTTTTAAGTGTCGTGGTGGAATGATGCGTGCGTACGCTGGTCCCATCGACCATAACTGTGTCCACGTTATTTGCGTCGGCTATGGCATCCATGATCCGGTCCCAGTGACCCGCATAGCTCCAGCGTTTGAAGCGGTTGTAGACCGTAGTCGGCGGGCCGTATTCGCTGGGAAGATCAGCCCAAGGGGTGCCCGTGCGCAAGACGTAGAACATGCCGTTGATCACGCGGCGGTCATCAACCCGTTTCTTGCCACGCGTTTTGTTGGGCAAGACAGCTTTGATGAACTCCCATTCCGGATCACTCATATCTGATCGCGCCATTTGCATTCTCCCGCCCGGTTTTGTGCGAAAGGGAATCACAAACTTATGCTCCTAAACAAGAATTAATGAGTGTGCTGCCTAGCTACGGTGCAAAGGGGAGTGTGAGAAGACGATGGCCTGAATGGGCAAAACGATCGAACAGATCCGGATCAGGAAAACCAGTGCTGGAATACGAGCTGAAAGCTCGAGAAGTAGCTTTGGACCCGATCCGCTGATTATCATCCCGCCCCGCGGCTTCTGGAAATGTCGCACATTGAGGCCTGACAGAAGTTCGCACTCGATCACATGCCTGAACGGCAAGAAACTTCTTGCACTATGGGCGGCAACCACAGAGGCGGCCGCCGCCGGGCATGTGGTGCGCTTTGACGATCACACACCGCTGCGCTACGGCAAGGACGGCTTTGCCAACCCGTTCTTCATCGCCCATGCGCCGGGCATCGACCTCAAGAAAGCCTGAAATGAGCGTTCTCATCGCCATCCCCGCCCGCTACGCATCAACGCGCTATCCCTGCAAGCCCCTCGCCGAGTTGCGCGGGACAAGCGGAGAGGCCCGGTCGCTCATCCGCCGCTCATGGGAGGCCGCCTGCGCGGTCTCGGGCGTCGACAGGGTGGTGGTGGCCACCGATGATGACCGGATCAGAACCGCCGCCGAGGCATTCGGTGCCGAGGTGGTGATGACCTCGGAGGAATGCGCCAACGGCACCGAGCGTTGCGCAGAGGCGCATGCCGCCCTTGGCGGCGGCTTCGATATCGTTGTGAACCTGCAGGGCGACGCGCCGCTGACCCCGCACTGGTTCGTCGAGGACCTGGTGGCGGGCCTGCGCGCCGACCCCGCGGCAGAGGTGGCAACGCCGGTGCTACGGTGCGATGGCGCGGCGCTCAACGGGTTTCTGGCCGACCGCGCGGCGGGCCGCGTGGGCGGCACGACCGCAGTTTTCACCCGCGACCGCCACGCGCTCTACTTTTCCAAGGAAGTGGTCCCCTTCACCTCTCAGACCTATGCCAACGATGCGCAGACCCCGGTCTTTCACCATGTCGGCGTCTATGCCTACCGCCCCGAGGCGCTCGCCGCCTATCCCGGCTGGGCGCCGGGGCCGCTCGAAGGGCTCGAAGGGCTGGAACAGTTGCGCTTTCTGGAAAACGGCCGCGCCGTACTCTGCGTCGAAGTCGAAGCCCGCGACCGCCAGTTCTGGGAGTTGAACAACCCCGAGGACGTGCCTAAGATCGAAACGATGATGCGCCAGATGGGACTGGACTGACTGCCTCACCGATAGGAGGCAGGGCGTCACGACAAGACTATCGTGTTTGCATTGAACATGACGAAGACTTAAAGGTCGGCAGCCCAAGCTGTGTGATGTGACCCAAAGACATTCGGATAGATACGCCGTGACATATATCCCCTCTTCTACTCAAGACCCATGTGCGCGCCAGCCCGGTCTGTGTTCAGTCGTCTGTACCACCTACAACCACGCGAAATACGCAAGGGCCGCAATCGAAAGCATCGTGGCCCAGGACTACAGGCCGCTGGAGATTATCGTCATCGACGATGGCTCGACTGACGACAATGTCGCGGTCATCGAAGCGGCGTTGTCGGAAAGCGATGTGCAATCCACGCTCATCACCCAGCAAAACACGGCCAATATCGCCGGAAACGTGAATCGTGCGCTGGCTGCGGCGACGGGTGACTTCGTGCTGCCCACATCACTTGATGACCTGCTCTTGCCGGGCTGCATCTCGTCCAAGATGCCCCTTATGCTCGAAGATCACTGCTTAGTGATGGTCGGGAATTCCACGATGTCCGAGATGGACATGTCCGGCAAGATCACTCGTGCCGAGGTGCGCAATCCCGTCTTTGGCCACGAGACAGCTAGTTGCCATGATCTGCTGGAAATCGAGTTTGCCACCGCCGGGGCCTTTTTCATGCAGGGCACTGTCCTGCGGGCCGATTGCGTCGAGGCTATCGGCGGCTACGACGAGGATATCGCAGGTGACGATTTGATCCTGCGCACGAAACTCTGGAAGTACCTGGTCGCGGATCCCACCTTGCGCTGCGTCTTTCTGCAAGAGCCCGGTTTCGTCTACCGAAAGCATGGCGAGAACCTGCACCGTAACACGCTCCGGTGGAGTGCCCCCACTGAAGTGGTCCACCAACTGGGATAGTATTATCCCATTTCAGGAGGAGCAGAGATGGCTGGAAAGAGAGACAAACCCGAAGAGATCGTGCTGAAGCTGCGGCAGGTTGAAGTGTTGCAGGGGCAAGGCAGCTCGATTGCCGATGCCGTGCGCCAGATTGGCGTGACGCAGCAGACCTATTATCGATGGCGCAAAGAATATGGTGGCATGAGCCGGGATCAGCTCAAACGTTTGAAGCAGTTGGAGACCGAGAATACCCGGCTCAGGCGTGCGGTTTCAGATCTGACGCTGGATAAGATGATCCTGGCCGAGGCTGCACGGGGAAACTTTTAAGCCCTTCCCGTCGCCGTCAGTGCATTGATCATGTGCAGCAGACCCTTGGCGTATCTGAGCGCCGGGCCTGCCGTACACTCGGACAGTATCGTTCGACACAACGCAAGGTTCCTTGCGGTTTGCCGGACGAAGAACGGCTGACTGAGGACATCATTGAGTTGACGCGAGAGTTTGGGCGCTATGGATATCGCATGATTACCGGGATGCTGAACAACAGCGGCTGGCATGTAAATCACAAGCGCGTCGAACGCATTTGGCGGCAGGAAGGGCTGAAAGTCCCGCAAAAACAACCAAAGAAGGGGCGGCTCTGGCTGAACGATGGCTCATGCATCCGGCTCCGACCTGAGCGCCCAAACCATGTCTGGTCCTACGACTTCGTCCAGGATCGGACCCACGACGGACGGGTATATCGCACGCTCAATATCATCGATGAGTTCACGAAGGAGGCCCTGGTGATCCGCGTCAAACGCAAACTCAATTCCGTCGATGTGGTCGACGCCTTGACCGACCTGTTCATCCTGCGCGGTCCGCCGGAATACATAAGATCCGACAATGGCGCGGAATTTATCGCCAAAAAGGTACGCGCTTGGATCGGCGCGGTGGGCGCCAAGACGGCCTTTATTGCGCCAGGATCTCCGTGGGAGAACGGCTACTGCGAAAGCTTCAATGCCAGGTTCCGGGATGAGCTTCTGAACGGTGAGGTCTTCTACTCGCTACGCGAGGCCCAGATTCTGATCGAGAAGTGGCGCCGCCACTACAACACAGTCAGACCGCACAGCGCTCTGGGATACCGCCCACCAGCGCCCGAAAGCATCGTTCCGATAGACCAAAGGCCGACCATGCACTAACATTTAAAACGGACCACTCAGTGGGGGCAGACCACAGGTGCGGATCGTCGGGCTGGTGGTGGTCATCGTGCCGGTGATCGCACTGGTCTGGATGCTGATCCAGCATTGGGCGCAGGCACCGGTGCGGTCGGTGATGCGCCGGGTCGGTGACTATGTGACCAAGGAACTGCCGGGCTACCGCGAAGAGCTTACGCTTTTGATGATGGCGGGATATATCGGTACCGTCGGGTCAGCCCTGCTCGGGCCGCTGATGCAGCGCGCGGGGCTAGATCTGTCAGTGTTGCCGCCCTGGCTGCTGCTGGTGAGCTTTGTCTGGCTCATTCCGCTTGCCGGGCAACTCGGCATGAACCCGATTCTGGCCGTAACGCTGCTCGCGCCGCTTATCCCCGGTGCCGAGAACCTTGGCGTGACGCCGACCGCGATCGTCGTGGCCCTTGCAGCGGGATGGGCATTGAGCGGGGCCAGTTCACCCTTTACCGCAACGACACTGCTGATCGGCTCCTTCGGCGGCATCAGCGCGCTACGCGTCGGTTGGCTGTGGAACGGCGTCTATACCCTGCTCTGCGGGGTGATGCTGTCGCTCTGGGTGGTGGTTTACGCGTTCGTCTTGTGACGACACCAAGGCCCATGACTACGGTGATGCGATGACCAGGGATTTTTTCGCCAACATGAGCTGTCTTAGACGGGCTGCCTCGCCGACCTACATGGAGCCCTGTAAAGGAGAAACGAATGTCCCTTCTCGTCCTCGTCCTGGTGACCGGCGTGATCTTCCTGATCGCCGACGCGATCATGCTCTCGACCGTCATGAAGCCGCTCTTCGCTCAGCACTTGGGCGAGACGCTTCGTGAGGGTATACGGCCCCTCCCGGCCGTACTGTTCTATCTCATCTACATGGCCGGTGTGGTCTGGTTCGCGGGCTGGCCGGCGCTGCGCGATGGCACGCCCGTCACCGCGCTCGTGAACGGCGCAATCCTGGGTCTTGTCGCCTACGGCACCTACGAGCTGACCAGCTGGACGGTGATGCGCGACTGGCATCCGTCGATGGTGGTCGCCGACATGGCTTGGGGCGCGACAGTCACTGCGGTGTCGGCTTGGGGCGGGGTCTTGGCAGCAAGGGCAATCAGTTAGTCAGACAAGCGCGCCCATCAAGTGCCAGCGCCGCGTCCGAGGACGAACCTCTCCCACTTATCCATCATCTCACGCCGCCGCTCCAGCATATCGCTGCGTCTATATCGGGGCACTTTCCTCGCGGTTTTCCGCCGAGGGCCGCATCGGTTTAAAGCTGAGGAGGTTTTGGCTGGGGTGGTAGGATTCGAACCTACGGTACACGGTACCAAAAACCGCTGCCTTACCACTTGGCTACACCCCAACGTGCCGCGCTAATTACTCTGGACCTTCGTGCGGTTCAAGAGTGGAAAGTAAAAAATATGACAGCGTCGCCGGAGGCTCTGAATCAATCCAGCGTTTCATCCGGCTCGACGCCCCAAAGTGCCGATTTGGGTGCCCAGCCGTCATAGCCCTGGGTGGAAACCTCGCACCAGTCCGGGCCGCATTCCGACAGACGGGTGATCACGCCCTGTTCCAGCCGTGCAACCACCATTGCGCCGGGTTCCGGACGGGACAGCATGTCGAGCATCTCAGCCTCGACGATGGCGGTGCGCACGCCCGACAAAAGCGTGTAGTGCACCCATCCGCCCGCGCCGTCGCGATCCTGCACGCGCCGCCAGTGGCCGTATTCGGCGGTGATCATCAGCGGCATGTCGCGGCGCTTGAACACCCAGTCGATCCGGTGCGTCAGGCTGGGTCCGCGCCGCACATTGGCCTCGGAGGCCTTCATCGACACGTAGCGCGGAAGCGGCAGGTTGGTCACTGGCCCGCGGTCCCCGGCACCTGCGCAATAGGGCCACAGGACCAGCGCAAGCGCCGCCAAGCCAGGTGATTTCATCACAGCCATTCGATTTCTGCCCGTCAATCTGCAAGCGGGTTCTTGTGCCTCGCTCTTTCCTGCGCCACTCTGGCAGCAACGTGCGAGAAATGAAAGCTTGAGGAGGCGCTTCATGCCATCTGCCCGCCTGAGTGTTGTCGTGACGCGACGCCTGCCCGAGCCGGTCGAGGCGCGGATGCGCGACTTGTTCGATGTCACCTTGCGCGAGGATGACGCGCCGATGAGCCGCGAGGAACTGGCGCGCGCCATGCGTGAAGCGGATGTGATCGTGCCGACGCTCTCGGACCGGATCGATGCGGGGCTGATCGCGCAGGCGAGTGACCGGCTGAAGCTGATCGCGAATTATGGCGCGGGTGTTGATCATATCGACGTCAATACGGCGCGGCAGCACGGTATTCTGGTGTCGAACACGCCCGGCGTGCTGACCGATGACACCGCCGACATGACCATGGCGCTGATCCTGAGTGTCACCCGCAGGTTGCCCGAGGGGCTGGCGCGGATGCAATCGGGGGAATGGCAGGGCTGGTCGCCCACGGCACTTCTGGGCGGGCGGGTCGCGGGGCGTCGCCTTGGGATTCTCGGCATGGGCCGGATTGGTCAGGCGGTGGCGAAGCGCGCGGCGGCCTTTGGCATGCAGGTGCATTACCACAACCGTCGCCGGTTGCGTCCCGAGATCGAGGAGGAGCATGAGGCCACCTATTGGGAGAGTCTTGATCAGATGGTGGCGCGGATGGATGTGCTGAGCATAAATTGTCCGCATACCCCGTCGACTTTTCACCTGATGAACGCGCGGCGGTTGAAACTGATGAAGCCCGAGGCGGTGATCGTGAATACCAGTCGAGGTGAGGTGATCGACGAGAACGCGCTGACCCGGATGCTGCGCGCCGGAGAGATCGCGGGGGCAGGGCTCGATGTCTACGAGCACGGGACCGAGATCAACCCACGCCTGCGTGAATTGAAGAACGTGGTGCTGTTGCCGCATATGGGGTCGGCCACGGTCGAGGGCCGGATCGAGATGGGCGAAAAGGTGATCATAAATATCAAGACATTTGACGACGGCCACCGCCCGCCCGATCAGGTCGTGCCGGCGATGCTGTGATCCTGCATTGAGCCAGCCCGCGCCTTTCGAGATCTTCCTCGCCGCCCCGCCGGGGCATGAAGCCGCCCTTGCCGAAGAGGCGCGCGAGGCTGGGTTCGGCCCCGCAACCGTGCTGCCCGGCGGGGTCAGTTTCATGGGCACATGGCCCGATGTCCGGCGCGCCAATCTGGAATTACGCGGGGCCGGGCGGGTGCTGGCACGGATCGGCTCGTTTCGGGCGTTCCACCTTGCCCAACTCGACAAGCGGGCGCGCAAGTTCGATTGGGCCGCGCATCTGCGTGCAGATGTGCCGTTGCGGGTCGAGGTGACCTGCCGCAAATCAAAAATCTACCACGCCGGGGCGGCGACTCAGCGGATCACCGGCGCGCTCACCGAGGCATTCGGGGTGGAGGTGCGCGACGATGCCGAGCTGCGCCTGATGGCGCGGATCGAGGATGATCTGGTAACGTTCAGCGTTGACACCTCGGGCGAGCCCCTGCATCGGCGCGGTTATAAGGAGGCCGTGAGCAAGGCCCCGATGCGCGAGACGCTGGCGGCGCTCTTTCTGCGGCAATGCGGCTATGATGGGTCCGAGCCGGTACTCGATCCGATGTGCGGCTCGGGCACCTTTCCCATCGAGGCGGCGGAGATCGCTACAGGGGTGCGGCCCGGGCGTGCGCGACGCTTTGCCTTCGAAGATCTGGCGGGGTTCGACGCGCAGGCATGGGCGGCGATGCAAGGCGGGGCTGCGCCGCGCGAGATGCCATTGCGGTTTTACGGGTTTGACCGCGATGCAGGGGCCGTGCGCATGGCGACTGACAATGCCGCCCGCGCCGGGGTGGGAGAGATCACGCAGTTTGCCTGTCAGCCGATTTCGGCGCTGACCCGGCCCGAGGGGCCGCCGGGGCTGGTGATGATCAACCCGCCTTACGGCGCGCGGATCGGCAATCGCAAGCTGCTTTTCGGTCTTTATGCCAGCCTTGGCGAGGTTCTGAGGCGTGAGATGAAGGGTTGGCGCGTGGGGCTTGTGACCAGCGACGCAGGCCTCGCAAAATCCACCGGGTTGCCGTTCTTGCCAGCCGGGCCGCCAGTGGCGCATGGTGGGCTCAAGGTGACGCTCTGGCGCACCGATCCGCTTTAGGAGGGTTTGGCACATGCGCGCGCTGTTTCTGGCCTTGGGGATTGGTCTGTGCACTCCGGTTCACGCGCAGCAAGCGGCGGATACCGTCGCCCCGGAAGGGGCCGGGGCAGGGGGCTTGCAGGTGCCCGGCCTTCTGGCGCGCGCACAGGCGGCCAAGGACGCGGGACGCCCGGTAGAGGCTGAGAACTGGATGATCGCGGCAGCGCACCCTCTGGCGGTCGAGGCCGGCGCAACGGTGCTGCGCGCGGGTGGCACGGCGGCGGACGCGATGGTTGCGGTGCAGGCGGTGCTGGGGCTGGTGGAGCCGCAAAGCTCCGGTCTGGGGGGCGGGGCGTTCCTTGTCTGGCATGACGGGGCAAGTGGCGAGATCACGACATTGGACGGGCGTGAGACTGCGCCGCTTGATGCCACGCCGACCCTTTTTCAGGACGCGTCGGGCCAGCCGCTGGAGTTTTTCGACGCGGTGGTGGGCGGGCGTTCGGTGGGCACGCCGGGCACGCCAGCGCTCCTCAAGGCGGCGCATGACAGATTGGGGCAGGCGGCGTGGCCGGGGCTTTTCGCAGATGCGATCCGGCTGGCTGAAGAGGGATTTGCAGTCAGCCCGCGTCTCGCTTCGCTGGTGGCGGGGGATGCCGACCGCCTTGCACGGTTCCCGGCAACGCGCGACTATTTCCTGCCCGAGGGGGAACCGCTCGCCGTGGGCGACCGGTTGCGCAACCCGGCCTATGCCGAGACGTTGCGCGCCCTTGCGACCCATGGCCCACGCGCCTTTTACACCGGTGAGATCGCGGCGGATATCGTGGCCACGGTGCAGGGCGCGCCGGGCAATCCGGGGGTGCTGACCGAAACCGATCTGGCAGTTTATAGGGTAAAGGAGCGGCCCGCGCTTTGTGTACCCTATCACAGCTATGAGGTCTGCGGGATGGGGCCGCCCTCATCGGGTGCCTCGACCGTGGGGCAGATCCTCGGGCTGCTCTCGCCGTTCGATCTCGCGGGGCTTGGCTCCGATGATCCGGAGGCGTGGCGGCTGATTGGCGATGCAAGCCGTCTGGCCTTCGCCGACCGTGGGCGTTACCTGGCCGACAGCGATTTCGTGCCGGTGCCACTCAAAGGGCTGCTGGCCTCGGATTACCTGAAATCGCGCTCGGATCTGTTGCGGGGCGACGATGCCCTGCCAGAGATCGCGCCGGGCAGGCCGGAATTCGATCACGCGCTGAACCGGGGTGACGACCAGTCCATCGAGTTGCCGTCGACCTCGCATATCTCGATTGTCGATGGCTATGGCAATGCGCTGAGCATGACCACGACCATCGAAAATGGGTTCGGCTCGCGGCTCATGGTGCGGGGGTTTCTGCTCAATAATGAGCTCACGGATTTCTCTTTCGCCAGCCATGACGAGGGGCGTCTGATCGCCAACCGGGTCGAACCGGGCAAGCGCCCGCGCTCCTCCATGGCGCCCACCATCCTGCGACGGGACGGCGCGCCAGTGCTGGTTCTGGGCAGTCCGGGCGGCAGCTTGATCATTGGTTACGTGGCCAAGACCATCATTGCCTGGGTGGATTGGGGGATGGATGTGCAAGAGGCCGTGGCCCTGCCGCATCTGATCAATCGCTTCGGGCCCTATGATTTGGAAGAGCCGCGCCTCGCCGCGCCGCTGCGCGCCATGGGCTACGAGGTGACGCTGCGCGATCTGACCTCGGGCTTGCATGCGATCGAGATCGGGGAGGTGTTGCAAGGCGGGGCCGATCCCCGCCGCGAGGGGCTTGCTTACGGTGAGTGAGGCTTTTTGAGTATTTTCACCAAAAAGAAACCCGTCATGTTTCTTCTGGCCTTAAAACATCCCGGGGCTCAGCCCTTGGCCAGATCACTCAGGATCGGGCAATCGGGCCGGTTGTCGCCCGCGCATTCCCGGACCAGATGCTTAAGCGTGGCCTGCATGGATTGCAGCTGTGCGATCTTGTCCTCGATCTTGTCCAGATGGTCCTGCGCCACCTGCTTTACATCGGCGCTCGCGCGGTCCTGATCCTCGTAGAGTGCCAGAAGCGTGCGGCAATCCTCGATGGAAAAGCCAAGCGTGCGGGCGCGGCCGAGAAAGGCGAGTTTATGCACGTCGCTGTCGCGGAACACGCGATACCCGTTGTCGCCGCGCATCGGGCGGATCAGGCCGATCTCCTCGTAATAGCGGATTGTCTTGGGAGGCAGGCCGGTGTCGCGGGCCACGTCAGAGATGTTCATGAACTTGCCTCCATCGCAGGGCGCACTCCGCGCAGGCGCAGCGCGTTCGACAGCACGAAGACCGAAGAGAGCGCCATCGCGCCCGCCGCCAGCATCGGCGAGAGCAAGAGCCCCGTTGCCGGGTAAAGCAGCCCCGCCGCCACCGGAATGAGCGCCGCGTTATAGGCGAAGGCCCAGAACAGGTTCTGCCGGATGTTGCGCAGGGTGCGGTGCGACAGGTCGAGCGCGTTGATCACCCCCGCCAGATCGCCGGACATCAGCACCACATCCGCCGATTCGATGGCGACATCGGTGCCGGTGCCCACGGCGATGCCGATATCGGACTGTGCCAGCGCAGGGGCGTCATTGATCCCGTCGCCGACGAAGGCGGTGGCGCCAAAGCGGTCCTGTAGGCGGCGCACGGCATCGACCTTGCCCTCGGGCAGCACCTCGGCCTCGACATGGTCGATGCCAAGCTCATCCGCGATGGCCTGCGCCGTGGCCGTGCTGTCGCCGGTGATCATCGCGATCCTGAGGCCGCGCGCATGCAGCGCCTCGATCACCGCCCGGCTTGAGGGTTTGGCCGCGTCGGCGATGCCCAGCACGGCGGCAAGGTGACCGTCGATAGCGACGTAAATCGCGGTCTGCCCTTCCTCGGCCAGATCCTGCGCTGCGGTCTCAAGCGCGCCGATTTCGATCCCCTCGCTCGTCATCAGACGGGCCGCGCCGATCAGCAACCTGTGCCCCTCGACATCGGCCTCGATCCCGTGACCGGCGATGGCGTGGAAGCTCTCCACCGTTGGCAGGCTCAGGTCTTTCTGCTTGGCGGCATCCTCCATTGCGCGGGCGATTGGGTGCTCGGATTTGCCCTGTGCCGCGGCCGCGAGGCGCAGCACCGTGACCTCATCCCAGTCGGCGCTTACCGTGATCCGCGTGACGGCAGGCTTGCCTTGGGTGAGTGTGCCGGTCTTATCGAAGGCCACGACGCGCGCCTCGTCGAGCCGTTGCAGCGCTTCCCCCTTGCGAAACAGCACACCGATCTCGGCGGCGCGCCCGGTGCCCACCATGATCGAGGTGGGGGTGGCCAGCCCCATGGCGCAGGGGCAGGCGATGATCAGCACGGAGACACCTGCGACCAGCGCATGGGTGAGGGCCGGGGCAGGGCCGACCATCAGCCAGACCGCAACCGTCACCAGCGCCACGGCGATGACGACGGGAACAAAGACGCGGACGACCCGGTCGGCCAGCGCCTGTACCGGCAGTTTCGCGCCCTGCGCCTCTTCGACCATGGCCACGATTCGCGCCAGCACCGTGTCTCGACCCACGGCGGTGGCGCGAAAGCTGAGCGCGCCATCGCCGTTGATCGTGCCGCCCACGACCGTGTCGCCGGGGCTCTTGGCCACCGGGGCGGGCTCTCCGGTGATCATCGATTCGTCGATATATGATGTGCCCTCGGTCACTTCGCCGTCGATCGCCACCTGTTCGCCGGGGCGCAGTTGGAGAAGATCACCGACTGTGACCTCCTCGATCGCCAGATCACGTATCTCGCCGTCGCGCTCGACCCGGGCGGTCTTGGGCTGCAACCCGATCAGCCGCTGAATGGCCGCGCCGGTGCGCCCCTTGGCACGCGCCTCGAGCCATCTGCCCATCAGAATCAGCGTGACGATCACCGCCGCCGCCTCGAAATAGACCGCGCGGGTGCCCTCGGGCAGAAGCGCGGGGGCAAGGAGTGCGACCGTGGAATAGGCCCAGGCTGCGCTTGCGCCCAGGGCCACGAGGCTGTTCATGTCCGGCGCGCCCTTGAGCAGCGCCGGCACGCCCAACCGATAGAATTGCCGCCCCGGCCAGATGAGAACAGCCGTGGTCAGCACGAATTGCACCATCCAGGATGCGCCCATGCCAATGGTCTCGGCGATCAGCCCATGCAGACCCGGGATGACATGGCTACCCATTTCCAGAACGAAG